>JAACUG010000070.1 GCA_009993045.1 Cyanobacteria bacterium CG_2015-22_32_23 | reverse complement strand
TTAGGTGGTTGAAGTTAGAATCCCTCACCATAATCTTTGATTTGGTGATGGGAGAATGTCAATACTTTTTATTTATTCTCACTCAAATCTATTAAAGAATGATCTAAAGGAATCATTAATGTTTCTTGATTATTTTCTACAGGCATCTCAATTATAGGTTCATTTAAAGCAATAACTAAACTTTCTTTATTTGATGTAGATGAATTTTCTTGAGCCATTTGTAGTAAAGGTGTTCTATTCTCATTCATAAGACTACCCACTGCTGTCAATAAAACTGCGGCCATAGCACCGCCACCCCATAACCATATTTTACGTTGTTTATTTTGTTGATCTACTTTAGCAAAAACTGCATCAGAAAGTTGTTTTGCCGAATATTCAGGTTGAGGAGTTGGTAAACTATTTATTTCTTGACGTAAGTATAATAATCTGGTGTATAAACCTTGAATTTCCTCACTATTAGATAATAACTCTTGTACTTCTTTACGTTGCTCGGCAGTTACTTCACCGTCTAAATAAGCGCTTAAAAGTTCAAAAGTACATTTATCAGGAGGGTAAGAATGATTAGTCATGGTATCGTCTCTTCTTAACTTAGTGAAATAAAAAAATTAATTATGGTGATTATCGAGATAAGGTTGTAACAATAATTGCAATCTATTTCTTGCTCTTGCTATTCTTGATTTTACCGTACCAAGGGATACTTGGGTAATTTCTGCAATTTCTTCATAGCTCAGACCTTGTATTTCTCTTAATACTATAGTGGTACGAAAAGTATCAGGTAAATCAGCAATAGCTTGTCTTAATTGATCATAAAATTCTACAGTAGTCAAATTTTCATCAGGTAAAGGTAAGTCTGACGCTATTTCCCATTTTATCTCATTCTCTTCTGTCATGATGGAAGCATCTAAAGATAAAGGCGTGGCAAATCTTTTCTTTTTCCGTAGTTGATCATAAAATAAATTAGTAGCAATACGACTTAACCAACCTTTAAACTTATTCGGATCTTGTAAGCTCTTAATTTTTTTATATACTCTAATCCAAACTTCTTGAGATATATCTCCTCTATCTTGCCAATCGGGCGCTAAGTTATACAAAATCTTATCCACATAACCTTGATGGCGACGTAATAATTCAGAAAAAGCTAACCTATCAGGTTGAATGCCTTGCTGACACTTTAAAATTAAATCAGGATTAGATAATTGTTCAACTTTCACTCTTTGCTGTATAAATGGAATAGAAAAATTAGACCAAGATAGAGAACTAGATGATACCATAATATATTCTATGCTGATTTAAAAATAGTTGTTAATTAATTTGACTATTTCTCTTCAAAAAAGTTCCCCCCATCAAAATTTACCTCCTAACAGCTTAAAGACTAGGATTAAACTTAAAGTGATATTCGCCATCAAAACTAGCATTTTCGCCCCATTAATTGCTACAATGTCAACCTAGGATATTGAGTCAAAAGAGGGGTAAAATTTTTATGACTAGAACAGTAAATTGTCAAATAGAATGCGTTAATGGTTGTATTTTAGGTCAAGAATGTCCGAACCAGAAATTTGCCCAAGAAACTACTAAATTTATCGAAAATACTTCTTTAGACAAAATACTAGAAATGGCAGAAATTGCTCGATTTAAAAAAATAACCTCCCCACCTAAATGGATTATTCCCGATGATTTTTCCTAAACAAAAAATAAACAACCTAGGCTAAATCAGTGATTACAGCTTAGGCTTCTTGAAAAAAACTTATTTTTAAGGGATTCGTTAGTGAACTTATCACCAGTTACAGAGCAACAATATATTCTTTAACACTACTACGTTTTTTTCGTAAATGAGCTAAGGCTTGTTGTTCTAATTGTCGTACTCTTTCTCTACTAATACTCATTCTTTGTCCAATTTTAGCTAAAGACAATTCTCTTCCGTCTTCTAAGCCAAATCTTAGTTTTACCACTTGTTGCTGTTGAGGTGTTAATTCTCCCAGCAATTTATGTAAATCTTGACGCATCAATTCTTGAGTAATATAAGTATCAGGGGAAATACCACTATCTTCGAGTAATTCGGACAATTCAGTATCTTGATTATCTCCCACTTTTACATCTAAAGAAATGGGTTGACGGGCAATACTAAAATACTCCCGAATTTGAGCTGGTTCTAATTCTAACGCCGAAGCTATTTCATTGGGAGATGGACTTCTGCCTAGTTTTTGAGATAATTCTCTCTGGGTTTTTTTGATTTTATTCAGTTTTTCTGTAATATGAATGGGTAATCTTATGGTTCTAGCTTGTTGGGCAATAGCACGAGTAATGGCTTGACGAATCCACCAGTAAGCATAAGTGGAAAATTTAAAGCCTTTTGTGGGATCAAATTTTTCTACTCCTCTTTCCAAGCCTAAACTTCCTTCTTGAATTAAATCCAAAAACTCCATATTTCTTTTTTGATATTTCTTGGCGATCGCTACTACTAAGCGTAAATTCGCCTCAATCATTTTTTGTTTTGCTCTTTTTCCCTGATGAATAATTTTTTTAAGTTCACTAGGGGATAAATCAACCACATTAGCCCATTCTACTTCTGTTGGTTCACGATCTAATTCTTCAGCTAATATTTCTTTCTTACCATACAAAGCCATCATTTTTTGTACTTGTTTTCCAAAAACAATCTCTTGTTCATGACTTAAAAGAGGAACTTTCCCAATTTCTTGCAGATAAGTACGCACCATATCTACAGTAGTGGCCTTTCTTTTATCAATGTCGTTTATTCTAGCGGTAACTTTGGCGGTTGACATAAGGGTTATATTCTCCTAACTTCAAGCGAACTATGATTTTGTAAATAAGATTGTTTCTACAAGCAATTTTTACATTTAATCGAAGTCATTATGACTTTTACTTACTCTTGTTAACATTTTACATTCTATTTAGACGTTAGTTTGTTAATAAAAGTTCACTATTAAAATTTTATTTTTTGATAATGTATTAATTACAATAGATTAAAGTTAAGATAGTGGTCAGACTATTTAGCTATTAATTCCTATGATGACGGATTAAAAATATAATTGTTAGTAGAGTTAATGCGTAATCACCGAACTTGACAGTAAGGTTTGAGGCATTCAATCATGGACACGGAGAATAAATAATTCTCAAAATGTTAGAGTATTAAAAGTTTTTATGTAATTATATTATAGATGATACTCAAGAGATTTCTACATCAAACCTCTATAACATTAATGATGCCCAAAAATTCAGCAAAAGTTATATATCTTAAGAAAAAAAACAGTAATTATATGTTTTCAGAAAGTAATAAAACGTCTCCATTAACTATTCTCTCTTAATCAGTTGTGATCAATAATCTTAATTCTCAGATTTGGATATTGGCAGGAGGAAGGTTATTATTACAATTTGGGACAGGTTTTACCTTATTTTATGCCCCAATTTTTTTTGTTAATCAACTCGGTTTTTCCCCGACAATGGTAGGTATCGCCCTTGGTAGTGCATCAGTATCAGGAATTTTAGGGCGTTTTTTAGGTGGAAGTGGTAGTGATTCTCCTGATTGGGGAAGAAAGAAAATTCTTTTATTATCGGCGGTTATTTCTGCTATAGCTGATGTGTTTTTAGCTTCCGCTTCTGATTTTTCATTTTTATTATTAGGTAATGTATTAATGGGTTTCGGTATTGGACTTTATTGGCCTCCAGCAGAAGCATTAGTAGCCGATTTAACGACACCAAGTCAACGAAATTCCGCTTTTGCCATCAGTCGTTTAGCGGATAATTTAGGTTTAGGGTTGGGAATTATTATCGGTGGTTGGATTATTGCCATTACTAATAATTACCGTCTTTTATTTATCATCGATGGTTTTTCTTTTCTTGTATTCTATATTGTAATTTATTTTACCATCACGGAAATTTATCCTCTTGAAACCAATCATCAAAGCAAATATCATGGCTGGAGTTTGGCTTTAAAAGATAAAAGTTTATGGATTTTTTGCATAGTTAATGTCATGTTTACTACTTATCTATCTCAAATTCAAACTACTTTACCTTTATATTTAACTAACTTTACTGTGGATAATCAATTTTCTATTAGTAATATTAGTAATTTATTTAGCTTTCACATTATTTTTGCTGCCATTTTTCAGTTACCAATGTTACGGATTCTTAATCGTCTTACTCGTATTCAAGGATTAACTTTTTCTTTATCCATTTGGGGTGTAACTTTTATTCTTATTTGGGTGACGGGTAATATAACTCAATTTTCCTTTTATTACGCTTTATTCGCTGTTTTGATGGGGGCGATCGCCATGATCACCTATAATCCACCAGCATCGGCTTTAATCGTAGATTTAGCACCTATTTCTTTACGAGGAATTTATTTTGCCATTAACTCTCAATGTTGGGCCATAGGATATTTAATTGGGCCTCCTTTAGGGGGTTGGGTGTTAGATCAAGGTATAATTTATGCTAATCATTTTTGGCTGATTCTAGCTATAAGTGTTTTAATAGGAATGATAATTTTGCAATATTTAAAAACAAATCTTCTCAAAAAAAATCTCATTTAACATTAAAAGATGAACTTAAAATAGAACAAAGTCGAAAGTGATAAAGTAATATAAATATAGAAGTAGAAAAAAGGTTAAAATTATTATGGGAATTTTTGATCGCATCAGTAGAGTAGTCAGAGCTAATGTCAATGATATGATTGATAAAGCTGAAGATCCTGAAAAAGTCCTAGAGCAAAGCCTTCGTGAAATGGGCGATGATTTAGTTAAAATGCGTCAAGCGGTAGCACAAGCTATTGCTGCTCAAAAAAGAACAGAACAACAGTACCAAAAAAATGTTTCCGAAGCTAATATGTGGCAACAACGGGCTCAATTAGCTTTAACCAAAGGAGAAGAAACTTTAGCCCGAGAAGCCTTGGTGCGGAAAAAAACCCATGCCGACACCGCAGCTACTTTAAAAGCTCAATTAGATGGGCAAGTAGGTCAAATTGACGCTTTACGTCGTAATCTCACTGGCTTAGAGAGTAAAATTTCTGAAGCAAAAACCAAGAAAGATATGCTCAAAGCTCGTATGAGTGCGGCTAAAGCTAACCAACAGTTACAAAGTACCATTAGTAGTTTAAATACTAACTCTGCTATGGCAGCTTTTGAACGTATGGAAGACAAAGTTGTACAAATGGAAGCTATTTCTGGTGCTGAAGGAGAATTAGCAGGAATAGGGGGTGATTCTAAATGGGCAGCATTAGAAGGGGGTAGCGAGGTAGAAGATGAGTTAGCGATGATGAAAGCACAATTATCAGGTATTCCCCTATCTGGTACACCTCAACCAACTACTGCTTTACCTCAAGGTATGGATAATCCTACTTCTGCAACTTCTTCCCCAGCTTCAAGTGGAGCATTTATGGATGATGAATTAGAAAAATTACGGGAGCAATTAAGAAAAAGTTAAATAATTGGAAGATAGGAGATAGAAATTACTAACTATTTATCCTATCAATTAATTGTTTTATTTATTAACGGGTACTAATTCGCTGTTAAATTCATTGAAAGTTTTGCGTTTTAATTCCACTGATTCTGAACGAGGTAATAAATCAAAAACTTTCCGTAATACATCGTCCACGTCTTCAAATCTTGATTGTCCGATTTGATCAAAAACCACATTACCTTCTTGATCTAGTACCACAGTTTGGGGAATACCACCTTTATAATAGTAACCTAGCTCATCGGGTTGATATTGATCTTTAGGGGGAATGGTGTCCACTGTAGTAGCAATGAGACTAGCTGCACGACCATAAAATTCTTGAAAACGAGAGACAATAAAAGCATATTGTTTAGAATCACTATTGTCATCTAGATAATAAACTAAAATCACGGGCATTTTTCGATCTAAAGATTGTTTTAAAGTTAGTTTTGAGGGTACTAAAGAACCATTACCCGCATAGACAACAAAAATATTACCATCGTAGCGATCATTATTAATATCTGCACGACTAACATCAGAGTAACTAAACCAAAGGGTTAAAGTACAAAAGAAAATAATAAAAATACGTTTTAAAGCAGAATAAAACCGAGTGGCTAACATAAGTTAAAGTTTGATAAATGGGATACAAAAAAATAAGATCATGTAATAGAATATTGAAACAGATCTTGAGTTAAAAAACCGTGAATTCTAATCGGAATAATTTTCAATCTCCATCTCAACTTAAAGGATATTTTGCTCATACCCATTATGGACTGTTAAATTTACATCCGAATGCTTCTGTTATTGAGATTAGAAGAGCTTACCGAGAATTAAGTAAACTATACCATCCTGACACCACTAATTTACCGTTAGAAGAGGCGAAACAAAAATTTCAACGATTAAATGAGGCTTATGGAGTTTTAGCTAATCCTCAAAGGCGATCTCTTTATGATTTACAAATTGGTTATTCTCGATGGAATGTGATTCAAAGTTCTTATGATTTTACACCATCAGGATCATCCCCCGAAGATTCCCATGGAACATTAGAGTACTTAGATACGAATGATCGACCTTTATCTAGTGGAGAATTATTTGCTCTATTATTAATGGGAATAACTATTGTAGGTTGTATGTTTTTAGCGATAACGGTTGCTTGGTTGAGAGCTTCTAGTATATAGTATATATTTGTTAATCTCAAATTCTATTGTTTCCTGATTTTCTAGAAAATAATGCCCAAATTAACCTCGAATAGCCCTTTATATAGTTTTCCCTTGCCTGAAATTGAAAATTGGTTAAAACAGATGGGATGTCAACAAAACTCACAGGCACTTAATTGTTGGTATGTGAAAAGAGAAGGATGGGAGGCGCAAATAACTTTAGAAACAGAAGATCTCAATGTTAATTATCTTAAAGCAGGAGCCGATGGCAGTGATATAAAAAGGGCGTTTCGTTATTCTCTTTCTCGGCGAGATATTGAAGATGCTGTTTTTTCTGGTCCATAATGTAGAATTAAAAATCGAGAATCAAAAACTGATAATTTTTGGTATTGACGATAATTTTAAATATCTGTTACGTTAATGTACTTTATCATTAGAAAACTAAGATAGAAATTAATTGCTAATGACTATTATTTTATGAGTTCTACAAAAGAAAAAGTTGAGTCAATGTTGAGGAAGTTGCCCGACGATTGCACCATTGAAGATATACAATATCATTTATATGTTTTAGGCAAAGTGCGTCAAGGTTTACAAGTTGCTGACTCTGAAGGGATTTTACAACAAGCAGAAGTAGAGGGATTGTTAAGTAAATGGCTTATCGAGTAGTTTGGTCTCCTAAAGCAGTGGAAGATGTAGAAGCCGTCGCCGCTTATATTGCCCGAGATTCACCGTCTTACGCCGCCGCCGTGGTGCAGAGAGTGATAGAAATTAGTAGTAAATTATCCACCGATGCCAAAAATGGAAGATTAATCCCTGAAATAGAGGAATCTACCATTATTGAACAATTTGCCTATAGTTATCGATTAATTTATCGCATTGAGTCGGATACTGTCACCATTGCCGCCTTAATTCACGGTAAAAGATTGTTGTACTTAACCGAATAAGTTTGACAATGTAGAATAAACGGAGATCTTGCATCAGATCAAAAATACTTAATAAGTAAATTTTAATCCCTTTGCCCTTTGCCCCTTGCCCCTTGCCCCTTGCCCTTTGCCCCTTGCCCGAAAAATTCGTTACAAAACGTTATGGGTGCAAAAAAAAATTAATCACATTTTGACAGAGAAACTAGAATGAAAGTGGTTGTTCAAGAATAGAATTAAATGTTGACACTACTAGAAAATCCTCTCAGAGTTGGTTTAAAACAGGCTAAAACCCCAGAACCATTAATAATGGTGATTTTTGGGGCTTCGGGAGATTTAACCCAACGGAAATTAGTTCCCGCTTTGTATCAATTGAAAAAAGAAGGGCGATTACCTCCAGAAATGACCATTGTTGGCGTAGCACGTCGAGAATGGAGTCATGACTATTTTCGAGAACAAATGCGAGAAGGTATCGAAGAATTTTCTGACGGTATCGGTACAGAAGATTTATGGCAGGATTTTGCTGACGGACTTTTTTACTGTGCAGGAAACATGGATGAAGGAGAAAGCTATCAAAAATTAAAAGTATTTCTCGACGAATTAGACGGTAAAAGAGGTACAAGAGGTAATCGGGTTTTTTATCTAGCGGTTTCTCCTAAATTTTTCCCCCCAGCGATTAAACAATTAGGGGCGGCAAGTATGTTAGAAGATCCCTTGAAACATCGTTTAGTTATTGAAAAACCTTTCGGCAAAGATTTAAGCAGCGCTCAAGTTTTAAACCGCATTGTACAAAAAGTTTGTAAAGAAGAACAAGTTTATCGTATTGATCATTATTTAGGTAAGGAAACAGTACAAAATTTGATGGTGTTTCGTTTTGCCAATGCTATTTTTGAGCCTTTGTGGAATCGCAATTATGTGGATAATATTCAAATAACCGTAGCCGAAACCGTTGGAGTAGAAGAAAGAGCTGGTTACTATGAAACCGCAGGAGCTCTGCGAGATATGGTGCAAAATCATCTTTTACAACTGTTTTGTTTAACGGCAATGGATGCCCCTAATGGAGTCAATGCTGATAGTATCAGGGGTGAAAAAGTCAAGGTTTTACAGTCAACTCGATTGGCAGATTTAAAAAACCTCGAAAAAAGTGCTATTAGGGGACAATATAGCGCTGGATGGATGAAAGGAAAGCCCATTCCCAGTTATCGGGATGAAAAAGACGTAAATCCAGACTCCACAACTCCTACTTTTGTGGCTTTAAAATTAATGGTGGATAATTGGCGTTGGCAAGGTGTCCCTTTCTACTTGCGTACAGGTAAGCGATTACCGAAAAAAGTTTCTGAGATTGCTATTCAATTTCGAGATGTACCTTTAACTATTTTCCCTTCTGCGGCACAACAAACAAATCCGAATATTCTCGCTTTACGGATTCAACCTAATGAGGGGATTTCTTTACGATTTGAAGCAAAAGTGCCAGGCTCTGAATTACGCACTCGTACCGTTGATATGGATTTCAGCTACGGTTCATCTTTTGGTGTCGCAACATCAGACGCTTATCATCGTTTACTTTTAGATTGTATGTTAGGAGATCAAACTTTGTTCACTCGTGCCGATGAAGTGGAGGAAGCATGGCGTATTGTCACTCCTGCTTTAACCGCATGGGATGCACCATCAGCTCCTGATTCTATTCCTTTATACGAAGCAGGTACATGGCAACCTCCTGAAGCGGAGTTTTTGCTTAATCGAGATGGTAGAAAATGGCGACGACTTTAAACAATGATAATAGAAAATGATCATAAGTCAGTAGGCAAAATTATTTGTATGTTTACTTTATCAAAGGCCCTCACCCACTTATGCAATGAAGATTATTAGTTATTTTTATTAATTTTAAAATATACAATCTATTTTGCTTTAATACTTAATCAAATTTTCTATAAACAACCCTAGATTATTCTCAAATATAAAAAACCATGAAAACAACTCCCCTCGTTTCTTTACAAGCCCCCAAAGATGTTGATTTAGAGTATATTGATCGTGAATTACGAGAAATTTGGCAAACCTACAGTGGTGTAGGAGATGGTTTGGCCGCCACAAGGGCTTCTACCTTTAGTTTTTTAGTTTATGAACCAGAAGCTACACAGCCATTACTTGCTTCTTTAGGTTTTTATACTGGCCCTGTAGATGGTATTGGTGGTCCTCGTACCACTTCTGCTATTAAGGCAGCTCAAAAAGCCTATAAATTAGAAGTAACAGGAATTTCTACCCCTGAATTATTAACTCGATTAAAAGCCGAATTTGATGTCAAACAAGCCAAAGGAAAAATTGATTTAGCGGAATTAGCCAACCTCAGACAATATTCCCCTGATATAGAAGGTGCTGGAATGGCTGATGCTATTGCCTCTATTAATCCTTGTCGCATTATTACCCTTTGCCCCACTACGGGGGAAGATGAAGGGGTAAAGGCTCAAGTATCCGCTTATTGCCCTGTTAATAAACGTTCTGCTAATAGTTTAATCTGTTGTGAGTATATCACCATAACGGGGGTTTCTTCTGCTTTTGAACGGGTTGGCGGAGTTCTCTCTGAGTTGATGATTCCAGACTTACCTAAGTTTATCTGGTGGAAAGCTGGTATTGATGAAGATTATCCTCTTTTTCAACGATTAGTTGCTGAATGCGATCGCCTAATTGTCGATTCCAGTATTTTTAGTCAACCAGAGGAAGAATTATTCAAAATTGGGAAACTATTAGAGCAAGATTTGCCTTTAATTGACTTAAATTGGGCAAGAATATCACCATGGCAAGAATTGACGGCAGAAGCATTTGATCCTCCTGAACGTAGAAATTCTATATTAGAAGTTGATCAAGTTACCATCGACTACGAAAAAGGAAATCCCAGTCAAGCCTTAATGTATTTAGGTTGGTTAGCTAGTCGTTTGAATTGGCAACCTGTTGAATACAGCTATGAGGAAGGAGATTATAACATTACCACCGTCAAGTTAATTAACCTTGAAGGTAAAGACATCAAAGTAGAATTAGCTGGAGTACCCATTGCAGATTGGGGTGAAGTTTTAGGAGATTTAATTAGCTTAAAATTAACCTCTACTAATCTTAATGCTGATTGTTGTACAGTACTTTGTTCTGAAACTACAGGATGTATGCGTATGGAAGCTGGAGGAGGAGGTCAATCTTGTCGTATTCAACAAGTAACTTCTTTAGCAGATCAAAGTACAGAAACTTTATTAAGTCAACAGTTACAGCGTTGGGGCAAAGATGTTCTTTACCAAGAAAGTATGGTAATTACCACACAAATTCTTAAATTAGTTAAAAATTAAGTGGATATAAAACGGTGTTAATGGGCTGAGATATTCTAAGATTTATTTTTGAATCTTTGATTAATTCCTAATAATTGAGGATTGCTAGAGATAATTTATTAGGAAACCCTACTAATTATTTTCGGTTTACCGCCTTCTTGTAAAAATAATTTTATGACATTATAAAAATAACAATAAAGGTTAAATAAATCGTTATTAATTAGGAGGCAATAAATTATGTCTTTAGTTCGTTTTTATCCCTTATCTGATCTTAATACCTTACATCGTCAAATGAATCGACTTTTTGATGAAATTACTGCGTGGGATAATACTAATAATAATACTGTTTTAAAACCTGCTGTTGAGTTATTCGACAATCAAGATAGTTTAACTTTAAGAGTATTAATACCCGGTATTGATAAAAAAGATCTCGATATTAGCGTTACCCGTGAAGCGGTAAAAATTAGCGGTGAATATCGTCATCAAGAAGAAAATAAAGATAATGGTTATTATGTTTCTGAATTTAATTATGGTAAATTTGAAAGAACAATTAATTTACCTGTAGCTATTCAGAATGAAAAAGTAATAGCTGATTATAGCGATGGTATTTTAACTTTAATTTTACCTAGAGTTGAAGAAGTCAAAAATAAAGTATTTAAAGTTAATTTTAGTGATGAAATTAATCCTACTTTAGAGGCAAATTAAGTTTTTATCTAATCTTAAGTTAATCAATAATCAATGTTTATACCTGTCATGATTGGCAGGTATTTTAATGTAATTTCCCTTTTCTGATGGATAGATTAAATCTATAAATTTTAAAGTAGTAGTAAATTAATTTGTCGAAATAACAATAAAATTCTTAGGAAAAATAAATACCTTTCACCACTATTTTAAAGAAAAATTATTTGAAATTATTATCTGTTATTTTTATCCCTATTTTTCAAAGGTAAAATTAATTATTGACATTAAATTATTTTGATAATCTTTAGTAAAAATTTGAGTCTGTAATTGCTGCCATTTTTGCCATATTATATATTGATCTTGAATAATTAAATTATATAAATTTAGTAGTTTAATTAACCACTTTTTACCTATTTCTTTATTCAAATAATCTTGCAAACAAATATTATCCTGAATAACTCCTAAAATTTCTTGTCCATTTTTAATAAAATCAATGTATTTTGTATATTCAATGGGGTAAAAATCAGTAAATAACTCTAATTGATAGCGAGTTTTTTTAGCTTCTTTTCTTAATTTATGTAAATTTTTTCCTTCTTTATCAATTAATAAATTAACTTCTTCCTTAGATAAATTATTAACTAAAATATCGCCATTTTCATTGATAGTTGTACCGATAAACCAAGCAGATTGTAAATAAAAATAACTAATTTGTGGGAATAATAAAAAGGGTAATATAGATTGAATTTTTACATTAGCCATGCCCTTAAATTGAGGTTTATCTAACCAATTTAAAAGAGATTTTTTTAGTTTATGATATTTTTTAGTACTTAAAATTAACTTTATTTCTTGAGTATCTTGAGAAGATGGTTTATTAATATCAGCGATGATTTTTTCGATAAACTGAGTTTCTATATTAGAAATTCCTTGATTAAATTTATCTTGTAAATTAATTTTTAAAATATCTAAATCTCTTTGTTTCCCTAAAATTCGAGCTAAATCACCAATATTTTTATCATTAATAATTAAGGGTAATTTTAAAGTAGAATTAAATACACTTAAAATACTTCTTAATTTTCTCATGGCAACTCGTAATTGATGCAAATTTTCTGGATTATCCTCTGTTAATATCTTTTCTTCGTATTTAATAATTTTCTTAGTTTGTGTCGCTATGGCATTATAACTATAATCAGCGAGGGTAATAGCATTGTCTTTGAAAGTGATAATAGACATGATTAAACCTCTACAAGTTAATTATTACTGCTTAATTATAAATGTTGCCATAAAAAATGACTGCGATTAATCATAAAAATTAACCACAGTCCGAAGGAATTAGGAATTAGGAATTAGGAATTAGGAATTGAGAATTTTAAACTCTTTTCTTTTTTCAATTACTGATTATACCATGAAAAGAATAAAAAAAGTCAATGATTGATTTAGAATTCTTAAACCGTTACAACTTCTTTCTCTTCTGTATTTGCATTTATACCTGTTAATTGTTCATAAGTTTCACGCATTTTTAAACCAACTAAAACTTGGAATAAACCAGTACCATTATTAGAACCGGGGTAATCTTTATGTTTTAGTAATAGCTCTGTCATTTCACCGTGATATTTAGTTCCAGTGCGACTTAAATGACTTTCAATATATAAAATTTCTTCGAGGTTATCGAATTGACCATCAACTTCAAGAATTGAAACTTCATTACCCATGTAATTATCAGGTCCATAATACATTTTAAGACCGGGGAATGCACAAGTAAGTTTACGTCCACAAGGGCGCCAATCAATAGTTGAACCTTCATCAAACAAGTATGTAGGAGCGAAATGTTCAATACCTTCTTTTTCGATGAGACGAACTCGTAAAATTTTACCTTCTTTTTCGTCTTTAATTAATTGAGTAGGTAATACTTGAATAACGATGTCTGCATATTGTTTTTGAGGTTCAATATAAGCGGTAAAGTCAGGTTTTCTGGACATAATGGAAGCCACCACGTCATCATAACTATGACCTCTTTCAGCCATGTCACGCTGAATTTTCCAGTTAATTTTTACTTCTTCGCTGATGTCAAGATAAACGCTGAAATCAACTAATTCTCTAACTCTTGCATCATAAAGAGGGTGTAAACCTTCAATCACAATTACTTTATTAGGTTCGATTTTTTCAGGAGGATCTAATTCTCCAGTTTCATGATTATATATAGGTTTATCAATAGTTTGACCATTTTTTAACGCCTTAATTTGTTCTGCCATTAAGTCGAAATTGTTAGCACGAGGATTCAATGCGGTTACACCTGCTTCTTTTCTGCCTTTACGATCTAAACAGTGGTAGTCATCAAGACAGATAACCGTCATAAATTCTTTACCAAATAAATCTTCTAAACGGCGCAAAAAAGTTGACTTTCCACAACCAGAGTCACCCGCAACGCCAATAATAACTACTCTATCTTGAGTCATATTTTCCTCTATAGTTGAAACTAAATTTTACTTATATCAGTAATTTTTCTATTGTTTGTTATCTTATCAGTCAAATGCACACTAATCTATAGTTAATTCTGTTAATTGATTATTTTTAACTTTTAAAAAGTTGTGCTAAACTATATGAAGAACTTTTAAGATACTCAGATAATCAGATGTCTTTTCAACCAAGTTACTTTAAAGCTGATTTGTTTAAAATTCTCTCTAATCCAGTGAGGATAGAAATTTTAGACACTCTCAGACAAGGAGAAATTAGTGTTAATGATATTGCAGGGTGGTTGGAAATAGAAGCGTCTTCTGTATCTCAGCAGTTAGCAATTTTGCGGCGCTACCATTTAGTAAAAAGTCGCAGACAGGGTAACTATATTTTTTATTCAATCAATGAATTAGCAATCTTTAAAGTGTTAGACTCTGCAAAAGAAGTTTTTAATAATCATTTAGTGCAAGTCAAAAATGCTTTACAAAAACTGGAATAAAATATTATTAACTATTTATGATAGACATTAAAATTTTTCACGTTGATCATGGATTTTGTGCCGCCATTGAACTTAGTAATTCCAATACTATTTTAATTGATTGCGGTGCGGGAAAAAACTTTGAACCTGCTCAATATGTATGGCATAGGCATTGTAAATATTTAGATTATTTAATTTTATCTGCTTATACTGAAGATAATTTATCGGGTTTTCCTGATTTAATTACCCAATCTTTTCAACATGATATTCCCATTCATTTTCTAGTATTTAATCCGAGTTTAAACCCCGAACAAATTTCCAATAAAAAACCTTTTCCTTTACCCTTAGCTAATAGTTTATATAATCCGATTGGAAATAGTAAAACTATGGAAATTGATGATTTAAAATTAACTTTTTTTTGGAATGAAACTTCAAGTTTTGGTACTAAATATAGTGCTAGTTTAGTTACTTTTTTACACTATGCTGATATTAATATTATTTTCCCTAGTGATTTAGATACTAATGGATGGCAAAACTTATTAAAAAGTTATGATTTCCGTCGTCAATTAGAAAAAGTAAATATATTTGTTGCCTCACATCATGGGGAAGAAAAAGGATATTGTAAAGAAGTTTTTAACTACTGTAATCCTGAAATTATCATTGTTTCTAATAAAGATAATCTGCCTTTAACTTCTGAAATGAAACAGATATATACTAATCATGCTAAAGGTTCAATATCAGGCATTAGTAACAAGAAAATTTTATCTACCCATGAAGATGGTGGTATCAAAATTTCTAAATATTTAGATAGATTAAGACATATTTCTACTCAACATCAATCAGGTTTATCACATTATTTAGATTCATTGTAAAAAATTATTTTGGAGTTTTAAAATTATGGCAATTTCAGAGGAATTATCCCCTCAATTATCATTATCTAAAGTTAGTTATTGGCATTCTTTTAAAGGTGATTTAACGGGAGGTTTAACGGCGGCTATCGTTGCTTTACCCTTAGCTTTGGCTTTTGCTGTCGCTAGTGGAGTTGATCCGAAAGCTGGGTTATATACGGCAATTGTTGCTGGTATTGTTGCATCTATTTGTGGTGGTTCACCTGTACAGATTACAGGACCCACGGGGGCGATGGCAGTGGTGTTAATTGGCATTGTCAGTCAATATGGCATTGAAAAAGTTTGGATTGCTGGAGTTATGGCAGGTATTATCCAAATTGCTCTGGGTATCGCTAAATTAGGGCAGTTAGTGAAGTTTATTCCTTACCCTGTTACCGCAGGTTTTACTAATGGTATCGCTATCATTATCTTTTTTGGACAACTTAATAACTTTTTTGGCTTACAATTACCTCGTCAAGAACATTTTTTCGAGAATTTATGGCAGACTTTCCATCACCTTGATTTAATCAATCCTTATTCTATGGCTATCGCTGGTATTGTCATTGTAACTAAGTTAATTTGGCCTTATATTTATCCTTCCATCCCAGCCTCTTTAGTGGGTTTAGTTTTAGCAACGGTGGTAACAGTAAGTTTTCATTTTGACATCCCCACCATTGGCACAATTCCCCAATCTTTACCCTTACCTCATGGTATTCCTCATTGGAATGATCCGCAACTATTACGGGAGTTATTTCGCCCTGCTTTAGCTTTAGCTGCTTTAGGTAGTATCGAATCATTATTATCGGCGGTAGTTGCTGATGGTATGACAGTTAGTGAAAAACACAACAGTAACAGAGAATTAATTGGGCAAGGTATTGCTAATATGGTTGTACCATTTTTCGGCGGTATTCCTGCTACTGGTGCGATCGCTCGTACTGCTGTTAATGTGCGCTCAGGTGGTAAAACAAGAGTTTCAGGAGTTATTCATGGTATCGCTTTAGCATTGATTATCTTAATCTTTGCCCCTTATGCTGCCCAAATTCCCCTTGCTGCACTGGCGGGAATCCTCATGGTAACAAGTATCAGAATGATTGAATGGGAAGCCATTGGTTTATTATTAAGAGCAACGTATTCTGATTTAGCGGTAATGCTTTTAACATGGTCAGTTACTATCATATTTGACTTAGTTTTAGCGGTAGAAATAGGCTTAATCGCTGCGGGGGCATTATTTATCAAACGCATGAGTGACTTAAGTTTAGCTAAAATCCCTGAAACAGAGGTTTTTCCAGAAGGTATCCCTTTAGAATTAACCCAAGAAATAGCTGTATATCGTGTGGATGGCCCTGTATTTTTTGGAGCAGCAGAAAGATTTGTCACTTTTTTGAGAGACGAACCCGAAGTAAAATATCTCATCTTACGTTTGCGTTTCGTGCCAAATATTGATACTACGGGATTAGTAGCCTTAGAAGATATTTACCGAGACTTGAAACGTCATGATTGCCGTCTAATGTTAACAGGTTTACAACCAGAAGTTAAAGAAATTTTAAATCGCACAGGATTATTAGATAAAATTGGTAGCGATAATTGTTTTGATACCACCACTCAAGCAATTTACGCTATACATCCTCATTTGCCAATTTTAGAAACCCAAGATAAAGAATTATCAGAAGTTTAAGTAAAAGAAAATAACCTTTGTTTCAAAGTTTCTATTATTGGGAATTTAATCGATTTTAAATAATATAGTAATTACCATGAAAAATATTTTGATAATTAGCGAAGATTGCACTTTAAATAATCATCTAGTTAATTGTTCAAATTTAACAAATTTTCATATAATTACTACTTTTAATTATCAAGAAGGAATTAAATTAATTAGTGAGCAATATCCTGATATAATTATCACAGATCTAGATATTAATCAAGAAAAAAATTATCGCAATTTAAAGACAATAAGAGAATTAATTTTTAGTCAAAAAATACCGATTATACTTCTATATAATCAAATCTATGGAGAAAGTTGTCTTAAAATTTGGGAATTAGGAATTAGTTTATTTTTTAATAAAATGATCAAACCTAACACCTTAATTAATATTATTGAAAAAGCGTTACTTAATATATAATTAATCTTATTTAATCTATCAAAATTTACTATTAATAATGAATAAAAAAGAAAATAAATTAAATATTTGTACTTGTAAAAGACGAGATTTTACTAAATTATTATTAACAGGAAGTTTAGGCTTATCTTTTTGGTTATCTTCTCCTTTATCGGCAAAAGCAGATCATAAAGCAAAAGCCTTAGTATTGAGTTGCATTGATTTTCGTTTTGTGGATTTCGAGCAAAATTTTTTGATAAATAGTAATTTAGATCATGAATTTGATTGGTTAAGTTTAGCTGGTGCTTCATTAGCTTTAAATGATTTTCCTTCCCATGCTGATACAGAAGTTTTTTGGGAACAATTAGCCTTATCTTATAAGTTACATCATATCGAAAAAGTGATTATTTTAGATCATCAAGACTGTGGAGCTTATGCTAGTAAAATTGATGCTAAATTAAGTGAAAATCCAGAGAAAGAATTACAAACTCATCGTCAATATTTAAGTCAAGCAAAGTCTATTATCAAAGAGAAATATTCTAATTTAGAAGTAGAATTATATTTTGTCCATCTTGACGGTAAAGTAGAAGAAATTTAATTCTCCAATATCAAAATTTTTTGTTTTTTTCCCCTTAAAAGGGGAGGTTTTAAACTTTAAATTAATAAAATACTCGATGTTGTAAAGATGGCATCTGTTGCCTTACTTGTTGTAATCTTTGCGGATTTATTTCAGCGATCGCCACACCAATATCAGAACCAGTAGAAGCCAAAATCGAGCCCCAAGGATCGATAATCATACCATGACCATGGGTAAAACGACGAGCATAATGATTACCAGTTTGAGCAGGAGCAATGACATAACAAGTATTTTCAATGGCTCTTGCTTGTAACAAAACTTGCCAATGATCTTTACCAGTATAGGCAGTAAAAGCAGCAGGAATAAAGAGAATTTCTGCCCCTTCACGAGATAAATGACGATAAACCTCTGGAAAACGCACATCATAACAAATAGATAATCCTAATTTACCTAAATCACCACCATCATAAACGGGAGGCAAACTAGAACCAGCTTTAACAGTGTTAGATTCATGATAATTATTACCATCAGGCACGTTAACATCAAATAAATGTACTTTATGATAACGACTTAACTCTAATCCATTAGGGTCAATTAAAATAGCAGTATTATAAACCTTAGATTTATCCTCAGTATAAGAAGTGGAAAAACCACCGCCTAAAATGGTAATTTGAAAACGTTGCGCCATACGAATCAAGAATTTTTCACTCTTGAGGGCAATAGTTTCCACTTGAGTAATTTTTTCTTGATCATTACCTAAAAACGAAAAATTTTCAGGTAAACCAATTAATTTCGCTCCTTGATTAACCGCTAATTCAATTAATTCCTCTGCCTGAGTTAAATTTTTGTCAACATCAGGAGTGCTAGTCATGCAAACTGCCGCCGCAAGATATGATTTCATGGGTGATTTGATATAGAAAAATAAGATTTTACAGCCTGTCTAACGGATAAATTCAAGATAACTATTTGTTAGTTCTTTTACCGCTAACTCATAGAACTGTTGACCGTGTTCTGGAGTCGCTAAAGCAGGATTTGATCCCATTCTACCATCAGGGTAGCAGTGTCGAAAGTTCTTTGCTCCATAAATTGAATGTCCTTTGCCGACGGTTTCACTTAAGGGAAATTTTTTAATCAAATCAGGATAAACAAATTGAGTTAAAGCAACTTCAGAAGGAGTAGCATGAGATCCTTCTTCCTCACCATATAGATTTTTTGCTAATAGATAAACTTCCCGACTCATAAACCAATTAGCTACATGACATTTAACTTGGTGACTATCAGCTAAATTTAAGCTATCTAAATGATCATAAATTTGTGAGAAAGCCGCCTTTAATGTGGCAATATTACCACCATGACCATTAATAAAAAAGAACTTCCGAAAACCAGCTTTAGCCAAAGAAGTAATATAATCTTGAAGATATAAAATTAAAGTGGTAGGACGTAAACTAATTGTACCAGGGAAGGAAGTATGATGAAGAGCCATCCCCACATTAATAGTTGGTGCTAACATAGCTTGAGTTGTTTCTGATACCCCTTTAGCAACTTTTTCGGCACAAATAGCATCTGTACCAATTAACCCCGTAGGCCCATGTTGTTCCGTTGATCCGATGGGTATAATCACACTATCATGATCTTGAAGATAAATTTCGACTTCTGTCCAAGTAGATAAATGCAATTCCATAATTTTTTCAAATAAAGCATATTTTAGATCAAAAGTCCTATCAGAAAAACTTTAACCTCTTGTAACTTTTCTCAAGTTCACTACTAAGTTTGTTATTTAAGTCAAACTATTGTTATTTTAAGTTAAGATAACTGCAAAAATATTTATCATTTCTGATAATTAGCCATTCATTTTACTTAAATACTTTTATGATTAAACTTCAAGATCAATCGAATATAACAACAAAAGGCTATTCCGTTGAAAATCATATCACAGAAACTCGCCCTTGGGGATCTTTTACTACCCTTGAAGAAGGTTTAGGATATAAAATTAAACGCATCGAAGTTAACCCTGGCCACCGTCTTAGTTTACAAATGCACCATCATCGCAGTGAACATTGGATTGTAGTTTCAGGCACTGCAAAAGTAGAATGTGGAGAAGAAGTTAAAATTTTAGCAGCAAATCAATCAACTTATGTACCTCAGTGTACCTCTCATCGTCTCGAAAACCCCGGAGTAATTAAATTAATTTTAATCGAAGTTCAAAATGGTGAATATTTAGGAGAAGATGATATTATTCGTTTTCAGGATGATTATGCAAGACAATAAAGAGTTCAAAATATAATAAATAATTATGATAAATCTTACATCCATGGCCATAGAAGAAGTGAAGAGACTTAAATCTTCTTTTGAGTTAGAAAATTCTAATGTGAGAATAGAAATAAAAAAAGGCGGTTGCGTTGAATATATATATCAATTAAACTTTAATTCTTCACTTCAACCCGAAGACTATCAGTTTAAAATAAATTCAGCTATGACGGTAATTATTGATCCTCAAAGCTATCCATATCTAAAAAATCTTACCATTGATTATACAGAAGATCTGATGGGAGGTGCATTTCAGTTTAAAAATCCAGATATTAAAAATCACTGTAGTTGTGGTTTATCTTTTGCTTTAGGAACATAAATGTTATTACTACCTTATTAGTATAAAATCTTAATATAACTCCATTGGGATTTGGATTACTTTTTAGAAAAAAATTAAATAAATCTTAAACACTTTTTTAGTTTATTAACTCTAATACTGACAATGCTGTAGCTGGTGCGAGTAATATTCCATTACGATAATGTCCTGTGGCTAAGATAATATTATCGTAGTCCGCTAGTTTTTCTATAACTGGTGCTGATTTTCCTTCGGGGCGTGGTCTTTTCCCTGTCCATGATAACATTGTAGGTGCATTCCTTAAACTAGGACAAAAACTGATGGCTTGTTGTTGTAAATTAATTAAAAGCTCTTCATCAGGTATTATTTGATCTTGATTATCAGGAAATTCAAGAGTTGCACCTAACCAAAATTCATCGTTTCCCATAGGAGCAATATGAATATCATTTCCCGTAATTACTGGGTTAAAATTATCTTTAGTTTGCCAACTGGTATGTTTAAGTAGTAATGCTTGTCCTAAAACTGGTTTAATAGCTATATTTGATCCTAATGTTTGCAAAATAGAAGATGTACCCAAGGCAGTGGCTAAGATTACCCAGTCGGCGGATAATGATTCATTTCCTAATTGTACTTGTTGACAATGGCTATTATTTCCTTCATGGTTTTTAACAATCTTTAGATTTTCGACTTTTACCCCAAATAAACATTTTACCCCTTTTAAAGATGCTCCTTTGACTAAGGCTTTGGTTAAAAATGTGGGGCTAATTTGGCGATCGCAAGGGGAATAAATAGCACCTAATAAAGAGGAAACATCAACTTCAGGACAATGATATTTTAACAGAGACTGATCCCAAATATGGAGATTATAACCTTGATCCGAACGAATTTGAGCAAGTTTTTCCCATTTGGTTAAGTCATCATCAGGAAAAAGTAATTTAACAAGGCCATCATTATTACAGGGAATATGCAAACCTGTCAAACTTTCTAATTCAGGAATTAAGGTTTGATAGCGTTGTAAACTTGACTCTCTTAATCGCCATGCTCTACCTTTAGTTTTATGGCTAATGATACCCATTAAAATGCCTAAAGCAGCGCCTGTTGAACCAGTACCCGGATTTTTTTCATCAATTAAGGTAATATCTAAATGAGGATAATGGCTTAACTCATAAGCAATAGTACTACCGACAATACCGCTACCTATAATTATAATTTTAGTCATCTTTAAATAATTGAGAGTTAATTCTTGAGTTTTGCTCTATTTTAGGGTTTACAAAACTTGAGTTAAGAGAGATTGTAAAGTATTAGTTTCTAGCCTAGCACCAAAATTGGTTACTAATTTAGCACAAGCGACAGAGGCTAATTTACCAGCATCATTCCAAGTTAAACCATTAGTGACACCATACAATATACAAGCAGCATACATATCTCCTGCCCCAACGGTATCTACGGCGGTAACGGGAAAAGCAGGAATTTCATGTAAGTTTTCGCCATCAAAAATAAGAGAACCTTCTTTACCACGAGTAATAGCGAAAGTTCGTGCTAAAGTTTTAAAATGGGTGATTATAGTTTCTAAATTATCAGTCTTCGCCATGGTTGAGGCTTCAGTTTCGTTAGCAAATAATAAATCAACCCCATCACCAATAATTTCTAAAATACCATCTCGGAAAAATTCTACCATATTAGGATCAGATAAAGAAAAGGCAGTTTTTACTCCTGCTTTTTGAGCGATATTTTTAGCAAGAATGGCGGTATTTTTTGCGGTAGGAGAAGAAACTAAATAACCTTCGATGTAGAGATATTCTGAATTTTGTAAAGCTGTTTCATTTAATTCTTGGGGAGTTAAATCTCCTGTAATCCCCAAAAAAGTGTTCATAGTGCGATCTGCATCAGGAGTTACTAATACTAAGCATTTACCTGTTATTCCTGTTAGGCGATTATCAAGAGTTAAATTAGTATCTAAACCACAACGGAGTAAATCTTCAAGGTAGAAAATACCCTCGTCATCATCCGCAACTTTGCAAGAATAAAAACCTTTTCCGCCGAGTTGGCTTATAGCTACTAATGTATTGGCAGCAGAACCTCCTGAACATTTTTTACAAGGATTAGGTAATTGTTGGATAATTTTGTGTTGCTGGGTTTCATCCATTAAAGTCATTACCCCTTTATCTATGGCTAAATCACTGAGTAACTCTGAAGTTACTTTAAATTCCATATCAACTAAAGCATTTCCTATGCCATAGACGTTATATTTTTTAGTCATTTTTTAAGTTAATTAATGAGATGTTTATGATTCTTGATTAGTGGTTTTTGTGACTGGAAATAAATCAGATAAAGTGTCAATTATATCTTCTTCAGGAATATCTTGAGAGTTAATATCATCTACGTCAGAGGATTTTTCAGAGAATAATTCTTCTTCTATTTTTTCCTCTTGATTATTAATAGTTTCCTCTTGATTGTGAGTAACTATGTCGGTTTCCATTTCAGGGTTGATAGTTTCTTCTTGATTTAAAGTAACTATGTCGGTTTCCATTTCAGGGTTAATAGTTTCTTCTTGATTTTGAGTAACTATATCCATTTCAGTTTCCGTTTCTGTTTCAGTTTCTGTTTCAGTTTCAGGGTTAATAGTTTCTTCTTGATTTTGAGTAACTATACCTATATCCATTTCCGTTTCAGGGTTGATAGTTTCTTCTTGATTTAAAGTAACTATATCTATTTCCATTTCCGTTTCAGGGTTGATAGTTTCTTCTTGATTTAAAGTAACTATATCTATTTCCATTTCCGTTTCAGGGTTAATAGTTTCCTCTTGATTTTGAGTAACTATATCTATTTCCATTTCCGTTTCAGGGTTAATAGTTTCCTCTTCCTCAGACATATTATTTTTAGAATCTAATATATCACAATTAGCGATCGCCTCTTCTACTTCAGTAGCGGTAGTTTTAGGATCAATTTCCACTATATCAGTATGAATAACAGATTCTTCATTATCATCAACTTCTTGATTAACGATTAAATCTGGAGATTTTGGGGGAGGAGTTGCTTTACGTTGAAATGGTTTACCCAAAGCGGCAAAAATTTTGCCAAAATAGGATTTGGGAGGTAAAGGTTGATTTTCTGAAGAGGGAGATAAACCAAGAGAATCAATATCAAAATCGTCATCTAAGTTTGTTTCCTCAACATCTACAATATTTATTACTGAAGGTTTTTCTTCCATAGGAGAGGAAGATATTTCAGGAGAATCCATAGATGATGGTATTGCTTCTTCTTTTTCCTCCTCATTAGTAGCAATGTTGTTGATAACTTTATCAGCTTCTTTTGCCTCGTCTTTTGTGTCATTTTCTGAGAGGATAATCTCTTGGGCTACTGCTGGAATAGAAACAGATTCTGTAGTTACTTCTGGAGAAACAATTTCTTGAGGTTGTGGTGTTGGTATTTTTTGGGTAACAGTTTCGGTTTTTTCTTTTAAGTTACTATTATCTTGATTATTAATTTTTGTTTTATTGATAATGGGAGGTTTTTTCTTTGTCAATTCTGATAGTTTACTCAAAGAAGTAAGCATCAAACTTAAAACGGAAAATCCTTCTAAAACTTGATTAGAATCTGCGTTAGCCGTAATAACTTTTCTTAATTGACGATTTTCCCAAATAAAAGCAATAGCGATAAAAGTTACCGCAAATTGTCCTAATAATACAGCCCCTGTAATTCTACCTGCACATATCCAAAGAGTTAAGGAGTAAAATAACCCCAACCCACTCCATAAAAAGTCATCCTGTCGGTGAAATTTAGGACGAATAAAAGCATTCAGATATAGTGTTAAGCTAATAATAGCCATAATTGTGGCGAGAAAGTAAGCTAACATTGCTTGTTCTCCATATATATATTTCTCTTGACTATTATACTTGAAGCGGTTTTATTATCTTCAGAATTAAACACAAACTGATGAATATTTAACAATTTTTATTAAAAACTCATTATAGAGACAGAAAAATTCCAGAGAATATCAAGAAAATCTGTATAAGAGAGGAAAAACCATTTAAAATGAAACACTATTAATAAATCACTAATCAAAAAAAAACACTTATTTCCGAGAAGCCATGACAAGGGAAACCAAGAAAAAACCAACCGAAACTATTTTTTACGTCTCACCTACTAATAAAATTCATGCTCAACATTGTCGTCACTGTCATCACGAAAAAGATGGTTGGCAAGTATTAGAGTCTTTTCCTAAAGGAATCGAAAAAGGTTATTCACCTTGTCGTTTTTGTTGTCCTTTAGAAGTAATATCATCAGAAAAGACTAAGGATTTACCCATAATCTCCTCAGAAGAAAAAGAAACTATCACAGTATCAATTCAACCCGTTGAATCGGAAAAGATTGCAGAAGAAGTTAACCAAGATTCTATCAGTATTAAAAAAGAAGTTAACCAAGATTCCATCAGTATTAAAAAAGAAGTTAATCAAGATTCTATCAGTATTGAAAAAGAAAAAACTAGAGAGAATAAATCTAAAAATCTAAATTCTAAGGAAAAAACTAAAGTTAATTCAACTACTAAAAAACAAGAAAAATCTTCTTCTAAAAAGGTTGAGAAAGTCCAGAAAGTTGAGAAGGTTGAGAAAGTTGAGAAAGTTGAGAAAGTCGAGAAAAAACGTTATAAAATTTTAGCAGGAAATGGTTGTCATCAGGCTATTGCTGAAGTACAAGGTATATTAGTACCGCCTTCGGAGGCAGAGAAACCTTTTTTATTGATTTTACCTGATGGTTTTCAATTAGAAGTAACTTTCAAAAATCCTCGATTACATTGGATTGCTTGTAACCAACAAATAATGTTAGGCTCTCACTGGTTTAGGGGTTATCCTAAAATGAAGGATGATAAGTTAGTTTGTCTGCAAATTATTGCTTGGGATAAAGATATGCCTAGTAATCCGAGAGGATTTGAAACTTGGGAATTTACAGGAGTATGGACTGCACAAAAGAACATAACTGTACAACGTTCCATGATGATGGAAGATGTGCGTAAAGTTGCTAAAGAAACAGGTTTTATTAAGAAGTTTAAATATACTTTTATTAATAGTTTTGATTGGGTGAAAAATAAAAAATTATGGACAGGATATGTCTATAAAATTTTATGTCAAAGAAAAGGAGGTACTTTGGAAATAAAAAAAGTAATACCTTATGCTTGTCCTAGATATAAACCTGATCCTAAAGGGTTTAGAAAAGATGATAATAAAAGTAATTATAATAAAGATGATAAAAAAAATAATTATAATAAAGATGACAAAAAAAACTTTAAACCAACGTATATAAAACAAAAAAATGAAAGTAACAAGTAACCTTAAATTACTCATGACTAATTTTAAATTTTAATTATTTTATGGCTTCTTTTAAAGATTTAATTAAATATTATGATGACTATAAATTAACAGTTTTTTTAAGTATAGGTGCGGCAGGTTTATTTGAGTTAATTGATTTAATTGTTCCCTATTTAATAGGGCAAATATTAAATGTAATATCAGGACAAAAAGTTGATGATTTCTTACAAATAATTATCGCAAATATCAGAAATATTGTTAATATTAATAGTGATAGTCAAACCTTATCTTTAACTGTTTTAGTCACCATAATTTTTATTATTACCGTAGTTAGAGCGCCTCTTCAACCTTGGATTGGTTCGTGGTTTCATTGGGAAATTACTCTTAAAACTCGTCGAGATTATTCTCAAAAAGTTATTGAAAAAATATTGAGTTTACCTCTAAGTTTTTATGACGAAAATAATCCGGGTAGAATTGCAGGAAGAGTGGCTAGAGGTATTGCAAATCATACATGGACTTATCCTGAAATAGCAGGACAGTTATTACCTAAATTAATTCGAGTTTTAGGGATATTTTTTGTTATTTTATTGTTAGAAAAAAAGATAGCTATTGGTTTTATTATTTCCTTTATTTCTATTTTAATTTTCACTTTAATCTACCTCAAAAAATTAATTAAACAGGAGGAGTTATTAGATAAACATCAAGAAAATACAGAAAGTCGAACCTCAGAAATTATTACTAATATTAAAACAGTTAAGGCTTTTGCGACGGAATCTCAAGAATTAATTAGACAAAAAAAGCGCTTAAATAGAGAATATAAAGTAGTCATTAATCGTATCCATTTGGGTTATGTAAAACTAGCGACTTGGTCAAGAACTATTGTACAATTATCTTTATTTTTAATCTTTTTATCGATCTTAATTCCTACCGTAAAACAAGAAATTTCTATCGGTCATTTTATTACTATTTATACTGTAGCAAGTATGGCTTATGGAGAAATTGAACCTATTAGTAATTTATCAGAAGTTTTTGCTCGTCGCTATGCTTCGATGATTCGTTTTCATGAGTTTATGAATTTACCTTTAGGGGAAGATGCTTCAACTTTAAATCCTCAAAATATTATTGAAAATAATTATAAATTTAGTGGGAAAATAGAGTTAAAAAATATAGCTTTTGGTTATAGTGATAATTCTTTAGTTATTGATAATATTAACCTCTTAATTCAACCTTATGAAACACTGGCTTTAGTAGGGAGATCTGGCTCTGGAAAATCAACTTTAGTTAAACTTTTATATCGTTATTTTGAACCTTTAAATGGAGAAATTTTGTTAGATGGAATTAATATTAAAAACCTCGATATTTCTGGTTATCGTCGTCGTTTAGCTATTGTGCATCAAGAAGTTGATATGTTTAATGGCACAATTTTTGATAACTTAATCTATGGCAATCCTCATGTTAGTTTACAAGAAGTACAACAGGCTTGTGCCATCGCCAGAGTTGATGAATTTATTAAAGATTTACCTGAAAAATATCATACCGTTGTAGGGGAAAGAGGTGTAAGGCTTTCAGGAGGGCAAAAACAAAGGCTAGGCATTGCCAGAGCATTAATAATGAATCCCGATGTATTAATCTTTGACGAAGCCACTTCTAGCCTTGATTATGAGTCAGAGAGAGAGATTCAATTAGCCATGAGATCAATTTTCGGCACTCGTACTACGATTATAATCGCCCATCGTTTAAGTACTGTGAGAGAAGCGGATAAAATTGTAGTGTTAAATCAAGGAAAAATTGCAGAAGTTGGCAACCATGAAGAATTATTGGCTAAAAAAGGTATTTATCAAAGATTACACTCTTTACAAGAAACGGGAGACTTATATTAGACTTTTTGCAGAAGTGGAGTAATGAGTAATGAGTAATGAGTAATGAGTTAAGAAATTAACGTTTTCCATCCTAAAATAGATTTTACTTTTTGTTTTGCAAGAGGTCTATTAAATAATCTATCAACTCATTACTTAAAATCTACTACCTGAAACCTACTCCCATAAAATATTCAAAGCATCGAAGTGAGGTAAATTCAGTTTATTTCTCGTTAAAATACATAACCCTCTTTATTGTCAGAAGCATAAGTCCTATTGAGTAATTCATTAATAGTGGCATTAAGTTCAGGTTTACCATTAAATACTGTGCCTACTTGATTTTTATTGAAATGAATTAAGGCAATTTTATAAGCAGAATCTGGTAAGGGTAAATAACCTACTTCATGAACAACTTTAGAAGCATTATCTAAATAAAATTTGATAAATTGGGTTAAGGCTTTATTTTTTTGAGCTTTTTTAGCGTTGACATAGATAAATAAAGGGCGAGTTAAGGGGCGATAGCTATTATTTTTGATGGTTTCATCGGAGGGTAAAATTCCTCCGTTACCGTTATCGATGGCTACGGCTTGTAACTTATCTTTATTTTGAGAATAGTAAGCATAACCGAAATAACCCAGAGCGTTAGGATCTTGTATTACCCCTTGAACTAAAGCGTTATCATCTTCACTAAATACATAATCATTACGACTATTTTCTTCCCCAATGATAGCCACGGTGAAATATTCAAATGTACCAGAATCTCTACCAGCACCAAATAAATTTAATGGTTTATCTGCCCATTCACTATTAACTTGATTCCAACGGGTAACTTTATTTTCTGCCGATGGTTGCCACATATTTTTTAATTCTTCTACGGTAATGATTTTTGCCCAATCATTTTTAGGGTTAGTTACTACGGTTAAAG
Organism: Cyanobacteria bacterium CG_2015-22_32_23; assembly: GCA_009993045.1. GTDB lineage: Bacteria > Cyanobacteriota > Cyanobacteriia > Cyanobacteriales > Cyanobacteriaceae > Geminocystis. Next base: position 23,749 of record JAACUG010000070.1, on the reverse strand, counting down.
CATCAAAAGCAACGGGTAATTCTATATAAGCAATACCATTTTTCTTACATTCATCCATGAAAGTTTGAGGAATAGGCACAGAAGAATTATTTATCTCAGTTTCACCTTGACAAAATTTTCTAAATCCACCGATTGAACCTGAAAAACCAGATTTTGCCTCGATATTTGTTTTGTTGGATGCGTTAAATTTTTCGACAATTGAATTAGTGATAGGATAAACCGTACTTGATCCATCTATGGTTATATTTTGTGATTGTTCAGTTTTAGTACCACCACAAGCAGATAATATAGTAGATAAAATAACTACTGGTAAGAAAATTTTTTTCTTAAGTAATGAATACTTATTAATCATAAATTATTAGTTAATATTTTTCAACAAAAAGTTTAGATAAACTGTCGTTATCTTTATTTAATATCAATGTTATTAGTCAATTTTATTAAGAATGATTAAAACTTTTTAAAGAATATTAACCAAAAAAGATAACGCTCATAGTTTAATTTTTTCTAAACAAATTATATATCAATTCTAAATAAAAATCCTTAATTTATTCTTAACCTTCTTGTTTTTTATTAAGGTAAAAAATCTTAATATTTATTACTTATAAGCCTTTAAATATCCATAAAAATGAATCTTTCCTTTCAAGGAAATAAGTTCTTAACCTTTTCTTTACCTAAAAAAAGTCTAATTCATATTATTATTAAATCCCAAACAGTCTCAAAATAAAAATAATATTTCCAAAATATGATAATTAAAAGTAAAAATAAACTCGCAGGATCTTTATCAATCCTAGCTTTAGGGTTAAGTTTAACGGCTTGTGGCGGTGGTACGAAGGAAACAACTACAACAAAAACTCCCACAGAAGGTGAAACTCAAGAAAGTAGTGCATCTATTACTGTACCTTTTGAAAATACTGTAGCTTTAACTGGTGCTGGAGCAAGTTTTCCTGCTCCTCTATATCAAAATTGGTTTGTCGCTTTAAATCAAAAAGTACCTAAATTACAGGTAAATTATCAATCGGTGGGTAGTGGTGCTGGAGTTGAACAGTTTACGGCCGGTACGGTGGATTTTGGTGCTAGTGACACCGCCATGAAAGATGAAGAAATTGCGAAAGTAAGCAAGGGTGCTTTAATGTTACCTGTTACTGCTGGTTCTATCGTTTTTGCCTATAATTTACCCGGGGTGGAAGGTTTGAAGTTAAGTAGGGAAACCTATGTGGACATTGCATTGGGTAAAATAACTAAATGGAATGATCCCAAAATTGTCGCTGATAATCCAGATTTAACTTTACCTGATAAACCCATTACTTTTGTTCATCGTTCTGATGGTAGTGGTACAACAGGCGTATTTACTAAACATTTATCCGCCATTAGTGAAGATTGGAAAACCAAAGTCGGAGAAGGCAAAACTGTTCAATGGGGACCCGATGGCGGTAAATTCCTCGGTGGTAAAGGTAACGAGGGTGTAACCGCTACTATTATGCAAAATGAAGGGGCTATCGGCTATGTAGAGTATGGCTACGCTAAAAATAATAAACTACATATGGCTGCGATTCAAAATAAAGCAGGACAATTTATTCCTCCTACCGATGAAGCGGCTTCGGAAACTTTAGCTAACGTGGAGTTACCCGAAAATTTACGCGCTTTTATTACTGATCCCGAAGGTGAAACATCCTATCCTATTGTTACTTATAGTTGGATTTTAGCTTTTCCTAAATACGATGATCCTAATAAGGCGATCGCCGTGGAAGCTATGATTCAATATGCTTTAACAGAAGGTCAAAAATCAGCACCAGCTTTAGGTTATGTGCCTTTACCAGCTACGGTAGTAGAAAAAGTAGCCGCCGTTGCCGATCAAATTACTCCCGATTTTACTATTAACGTTAACTAGAATTTAATCTTCGTCCTTTAGTTTATAGGGAGAAAACAACTTGATAGTTAAAAATCATGGTCATCATCAAAAGTAGATTAATTAAATCTTTTGTCTTCCTTACCTTTGCCTTGAGTTTAAACGCTTGTGGTAATAATCAAAGTAGAGAAGGAGTAGGCAAAAACGGCGAACCTCCTAGTATTACAGTTCCTTTTGAAAGTAATCTTACTATAACTGGAGCTGGGGCAACTTTTCCTGCCCCTTTATATCAAAATTGGTTTGTATTACTAAATCGTTTAGTACCTCGATTACAAGTTAATTATCAATCCGTTGGCAGTGGTGCGGGGATTGAACAGTTTACTAGAAATACCGTTGATTTTGGTGCTAGTGATGTTGCCATGACTGATGAACAAATTAAAGCCGTTAGTCGAGGAGTTATTCTTTTACCTGTGACGGCTGGTTCGATTGTTTTTGCTTATAACTTACAAGGAGTTGAAGGTTTAAAATTAAGCAGAGAAACTTATGTTGATATTGCTTTAGGAAAAATAACTCGTTGGAATGATCCTAAAATTGTCGGTGATAACCCTGATTTAACTTTACCTGATAGTGCCATTACTTTTGTCCATCGTTCTGATGGTAGCGGTACAACGGGAGTATTTACCAAACATTTAGCGGACATTAGTGAAGATTGGTTAAAAAAAGTTGGTCAAGGTACGGCGGTTCAATGGGGGCCTATGGGCGGTAGATTTTTAGGAGGTAGAGGTAATGAAGGTGTTACTGCTATCATTCAACAAAATCAAGGTTCAATCGGTTATGTAGAATACGGTTTTGCCAAGAAAAATAATATTCCTATGGCGATTCTCGAAAATAAAGAAGGTAATTTTATTACTCCATCGGAAGAAACTGGTACTAATGCCTTAGCTAACGTGGAGTTACCTGAAAATTTACGAGCTTTTATAACTGATCCTCCTGGGGAAAATTCCTATCCTATTGTTACTTATACTTGGATTTTAGCTTATCAAAAATATGATGATCCCAATAAGGCGATCGCCATGGAAGCGATGATTCAATATGCTTTAACCTATGGGCAAGATGTAGCGTCGCAATTAGGTTATATACCATTACCACAAAATGTGATTGAAACGGTAGCAAATGTAGCGGATCAAATTAGTCCAGATTTCACCATCACTGTTAACTAAAATTTAACCTTGATAGTCTAGGTTATAAAGAGTAATTTGTGAACTAGGTAAGGAAAGACGAAAATCAGCTATTTTGATCAACTTTCCTTCAGGTATAAATACTTGTTAATGTTAATCTAGTAACAATTGCTACAAAAAATTATATTGAAAATCGAAACCACGATTAATAAGTAAATAATAACTTTTTTAATTGTGTTAATACTCATAAAAGTATAACTAAAAGTTAAGATGACACAGTCCGATTCTTCTAATACAGATAATCTCATGACGGGGGGAAGATCACCCTTAGAAAAAACCTTAGATAATGGGTTTAAATGGCTAACTTTTGCTTTTGCCCTTAGTATTGGTTTAATTTTAATCAGTGTAGCAATTATTATTGCTGTTGGTGCTTTTCCTGCTATTAAACAATTTAATTTTGGCTTCTTTACTAATAGTAATTGGAATCCTGTTACTGATGAATATGGAGTGATAGCTGTAGTTTACGGAACTATCGTCTCTTCATTAATTGCTCTTATTATTGCTATTCCTTTAGGAGTTGGTGCAGCAGTATTTTTAAGTGAAGACTTTATTCCTGATCAAATCCGTACAGTGTTAGTCTTTTTAGTGGAATTATTAGCCGCTATCCCTAGCGTAGTTTATGGATTGTGGGGTATTTTTGTTTTAATACCAATTACTACCGTTTTTGGAACTTGGCTTCATGGTAATTTTGGTTGGTTTCCTTTATTTAGTAGCGAACCAGCAGGACCAGGTATGTTACCTGCAGGTATAGTTTTATCTATCATGGTTTTACCGATTATTATTGCTATTTCCCGTGACTCTTTAGCTTCATTACCTCCTGATTTACGTCAAGCCTCTTTAGGATTGGGTGCGACTCGTTGGGAAACCATTTTTCGAGTTTTAATTCCGGCGGCGATTTCGGGCATCATGGGCGGTGTTATGTTAGCTTTAGGTCGTGCTATGGGTGAAACTATGGCGGCAACCATGATTATCGGTAACTCAAACCGTCTAAGTATCTCTATTTTAGATCCAGCTAATACCATTGCTTCTTTAATTGCTAACCAATTTGCTGAAGCTAGTGGGTTACAAATTTCGGCTTTGATGTATGCAGGTTTAGTGTTAATGTTACTAACTTTAATTGTCAATATTCTTGCGGAATATATCGTTAATCAAGTTAAAGCTAAGTATGAGTAGATTTAATGGGAATATTACTTAATATCAAGTTCGTTAAAAAAATTATAATTTTATCTCCCTACACCCAACTTTGGTTTGCCCTCTACCCCCATACTTGGGGATTTAGGGGCATATTAAGAAAAAAGTCCCCAAACTTGACTATTTAGTAGCATTTTCCCCATTTAATCTCTAATTTCTAATTTCTAATTTCTAATTCCTAATTCCTAATTAATTTATATGGTTGTTTCAACTATTGGCAGTTTAAAAAAGAAGTCTTCCAGTCCTAGAATTATACTAGGATCAGTAATGACGGGATTAAGTGGCTTGTGTATGATTGTCACTTTAATTCCTTTGATAGCAGTACTTTTCTTCGTACTTGTACAGGGTTTTAGTCGTATCAATATTGATTTATTTACTCAATTACCACCCCCTCCGGGTTTAGATGAAGGAGGTTTAGCCAATGCTATTATTGGAACTCTTGTGGTGGTTGGTATCGCCGTAATTTTAGCCGTACCCATTGGAGTATTGGCGGCGGTTTACCTCTCAGAATTTAGTCACGGTAATAAGTTTGCTACCAGTATTCGATTTGCTACTAACGTACTAAGTGGTGTTCCTTCTATTATTGCGGGGATTTTCGCTTTTGGTTTATTAGTATCAAGTGGTATCGTAGGTTTTTCCGCCATTGCTGGGGGTGTTTCTTTAGCGGTGTTAATGTTACCGACTATTATTCGTACCACAGATGAGGCTTTAAAAATTGTGCCTCAAGAAATTCGTTGGGCAGCTTTAGGAGTTGGTGCTTATAACTATCAAACTGTCGTCCAAATCGTCCTTCCTGCGGCTTTACCCGGTATTGTTACAGGTGTTACTTTAGCCATCGCACGGGCAGCAGGGGAAACAGCACCTTTAATTTTTACGGCTTTATTCTCTAACTTTTGGCCTAACGTCTCAGCTCAAGGTTTAGCCGAGCCCATCGCTACTTTATCCGTATTAGTCTATAACTTTGCGATTTTACCCTTTAAACCACAACAAGAATTAGCGTGGGCTGGATCATTAATTTTGGTATTCTTAGTATTAAGTACCAGTATTTTAGCTCGTTTAGCTACCCGTAGAAAACTGTATTAATGACAAATAAATGTTGGTTGATTATTAACCATAAAATTGAATTATTCTATTAAATTAAATAGGAAAAAAATCATGGAAGAATCTTTAAGGAATTCAGTGTTTGAGTTGAGAGATGTTGATATTTTCTATGGTAGTAACAAAGCCGTTAGAGAAGTAAATCTCGATATTCCAGAAAAAAAAATAACTGCTTTTATTGGGCCTTCGGGCTGTGGGAAAAGTACTATTTTGCGATGTTTAAACCGTTTAAATGACTTAATTAGTTCTTTTAAAATAAAAGGTAGTGTTACTTATCACGGACAAAATTTATATGCTAAAGATATTGATCCCGTAGAAGTAAGAAAACGTATAGGAATGGTATTTCAAAGACCTAATCCTTTTCCAAAAACTATTTATGATAATGTTGCCTACGGTGCTAGAGTTAATGGCTATAAGAAGGATTTAGACGAATTAGTAGAAACTTCCCTCCGTCGTGCCGTTTTATGGGATGAAGTCAAAGATAAGTTAGGGGAAAGTGGTTTTTCCTTATCTGGAGGACAACAACAAAGGTTATGTATTGCAAGAACTATCGCCGCACAACCAGAAGTAGTATTAATGGATGAACCTTGTTCTGCTCTTGATCCCATTTCTACCATCAAAATAGAAGAATTGATGCAAGAATTAAAAGAAAATTACACCATCGTTATTGTGACTCATAATATGCAACAAGCCACCAGAGTTGCTGATATGACTGCTTTTTTCAATGCTGAAGCTGTGGGAAAAGGTAGTAAAGTTGGTTATTTAGTCGAATTTGATGAAACTGACAAAATTTTTAGTAACCCAAGTCAACAATCTACTGAAGATTATGTAAGCGGTAGATTTGGATAAGAATGAATAATAAATAATTAAATCTAATAGTTACTAATTTTAATGATTGAAAAAAATTTTTTTTGATAAGATTGTAATGTAATCATAAAACAATAGGACATAGAAACACTATGGCAAAAACCAGAACCGTTTATATCTGTAATACTTGTGGTACAGAATCTTCTCAGTGGTTTGGTAAATGTCCTAGTTGTCATGTTTATGGTACTTTAGAAGAGCAGATTCTCAACGGTAATGCTAACGGTAATAACCGAGCAGGTTGGCAGTCTCAAAGTAATAATAATAATCGCAAACCTACCACGCCACAACCGAGAATATCTGTCAAATTTTCTGACATAACCGAACAAGAACAGCCACGGATGTTATCAGGTTATCATGAATTAGATCGGGTTTTAGGTGGTGGTATTGTACCCGGTTCTTTAGTACTAATCGGAGGAGATCCGGGTATCGGTAAATCAACTTTATTATTACAAACTGCGAATCAATTATCTTTGCGTTTTCCTCGCATTCTTTATGTTTCGGGAGAGGAATCAGGGCAACAAATCAAGTTACGCGCTTCTCGTTTAGGGGTTGGTATAACAAAAGAGAATGACGACAACGGAGAAAAAGAGGTATTTGAACCCAATTTATACATTTTGGCAGAAACTGATTTAGAAGAAATTTTGCGAGAATTAGAGTCTCTTAAACCTCAAGTTGCCATTATCGATAGTATTCAAACTCTCAACTATGCTACTCTAAATTCTGCACCCGGTTCTGTATCTCAAGTAAGAGAATGTACTTCTGCTTTAATGCAGGTGGCAAAGCGAGAAAACATAACTCTTTTTATTGTCGGTCATGTTACTAAAGAAGGGGCGATCGCAGGCCCTAGAGTCTTAGAACATTTAGTAGATACGGTGTTATATTTTGAAGGCGATCGCTATGCTTCCCATCGTTTGTTAAGATCTGTGAAAAATCGTTTTGGTGCTACCCATGAAATCGGTATTTTTGAAATGGTAGATCATGGTTTGGATGAGGTTTCTAACCCTTCGGAGTTATTTTTAAGCAGTCGGGATGAATTAGCACCGGGTACAGCTACCATTGTATCCTGTGAAGGAACAAGATCTCTTGTCGTTGAATTACAAGCCCTCGTAAGCCCCACCAGTTATACTTCTCCTCGTCGTGCTACCACAGGAGTTGATTATAATAGATTACAACAAATTTTAGCTGTATTAGAAAAAAGAGTTGGTATTCCCCTTTCTAAGTTAGATGCTTATGTAGCATCGGCTGGAGGCTTGGCAGTAGAAGAACCAGCCGCAGATTTAGGTATGGCGATCGCCATTGTAGCTAGTTTTCGAGATCGGATGGTTGATCCTCGTACAGTATTAATTGGAGAAATAGGATTAGGAGGACAAGTACGTTTAGTATCGCAAATGGAATTAAGATTAAAAGAAGCAGCAAAATTAGGCTTTAAACGGGCCATTGTACCTAAAGGACAAACATATTCTACAGATATAGGCTTAGAAATTGTTACCGTAGGAAAAGTGATTGATGCCATTGTGGTAGCGATGCCGGGAAATCCCATGAATATTAGCGAAGAAGAAGAAAATGGGGGGTAATTCACAAAAGCTCTTATTTAGCGCTCTTTTTGCACCTTTTCTATTAAGATCTGACGTTACGCACTAATTCAAATGTTAAGTTAAGAGAGGTTTCAGGTAGCAGATAGCAGGTAACAGGTTTCAGGTAGCAGGTAGCAGGTAGCAGGTTTCAGGTTTAAAACCCTCAAACATTGATTCGTCAGTCAAAGGATTTACTTCGATATTTCGAATACAACCCTTCCATCAATAGACTCTTGTACAAGAAGAAAAAGAAGAAAAAGAAGAAAATCAATAAATATAAGTTTCTTGTCAATTCTTTAACCTAACACCCGACACCCGACACCTAACACCCGACACCTGACACCCGACACCTAACACCCGACACCTAACACCTGACACCCGACACCTGACACCCGACACCTGACACCTAACACCTGACACTTCAAACCAACAATTAATTCTATTTTTGCGTAACATCAGTTAAAGATTTTTTCATTTTTATTAATTTCAGCTTCGTCAGTCACAATAAGGGCTTAATAGGTTAAGCCCCTACAATATAATATACTTGCCTAAGAATTTTTAAGAGACAAGGGATTTGATTCCAAGAGCATCTTTAAGTAAAGGGGCTTTATCTGTTTTTTCCCAAGGTAAATCTAAATCTGTTCTGCCAAAATGACCATAAGCGGCGACATCTTGATAAAAACGCCCATTTCTTTGGGAAGGTAATGAGCATAAATTGAACATTTTGATAATTCCAGCAGGGCGTAAGTCAAAATGAGCTTTAACTAGGGGTAATAGTTTTTCTTCAGGGACGATAGAAGTACCAAAGGTTTCGATAAGAATACTGACGGGTTGAGCAACACCAATGGCATAACTAACTTGTACTTCGCATTTAGTAGCTAAACCAGCGGCAACAATATTTTTAGCAACATAACGACAAGCATAAGAAGCACTACGATCTACTTTTGTAGGATCTTTTCCTGAAAAAGCACCACCGCCGTGACGAGAATAACCGCCATAGGTATCAATAATGATTTTACGCCCTGTTAATCCTGAATCTCCTTGAGGGCCACCAATAACGAATTTACCAGTCGGATTGAGTAAGAAACGAGTTTTATCGGTAGGTTTAATGGCTAAATCATGAAAAACAGGATTAACCACTACTTCTTGAATGGCATCTCTGAGAATTGCTTGAATTGCTTTATTCTCGCTAATATTACCAATGGTAGGGGTATGTTGTGTAGAGATTAAAATAGTATCAATACCTACAGGTTGATCATTTTCATAGGCAATGGTAACTTGAGTTTTACCATCAGGACCTAAATAGGGCAATTCTCCTGATTTTCTGACTAAAGCTAAACGTCTAGCGGTACGATGAGCTACACTAATGGGTAAAGGCATTAATTCAGGGGTTTCGTTACAAGCAAAACCGAACATAATACCTTGATCTCCAGCCCCAATTTGGTCAAGTTCATCATCACTAAGATTTTCTCTTTGTTCTTGTGCTTGATCAACTCCTTGAGCAATATCGGCGGATTGTTCGTCTAAAGCGATTAAAACGGAGCAACTATCGGCAGAAAATCCATTTCCTGCGTCAGTATAACCAATATCAGCAATTTTTTTACGAGCTAAATCAATATAATTAACTTGTGCTTTTGATGAAACTTCACCAGTAATCAAAACTAAACCTGTATTGACTACTACTTCTGCAGCCACTCGGCTAGATTGATCTTGAGTTAATAAAGCATCTAAAATGGTATCAGATATTTGATCACAGATTTTGTCCGGATGCCCCTCTGTAACGGACTCGGACGTAAATAGATAGTTACGACTCAATTTTTTTCCCTCGATAAATTTTGATCTGATTTTATATCATATAAGTTAACATTGCTGTAGAGCAAACTATTAAAAAATTTTTCCTCTAAATAATTTGTCTAATTTCTCTTTTAAAATTCTTAAATTTATTATTTATGCCTTAATAGTAAGTATTTTAAGCTGTCAAGAAGGGATGAAAAAGTCTGATAATGTAGTCAAGATTGAGCCTAAAAATAAACAAGAGATTATTGATAAAGTTTATACTCAACAAAAAAGTTTAAATTTATGTAATCAACAACAAGATAAAGGATTATCAAAAGATTCTGCTAATATATATCCATTAAATAATCAACAATATTTAATAGAAATTATTTGTTTTTTAGGTGCTTATCAAAGTAATTATCAATATCTATTTTTTGATCAAAATTTAGGCAAAATAGAAGTAATAAATTTTGATACTTTTGATAACAGTACTGATAATTTAAAGTTAATCAAAACTAATACTTTAAATGGGATGACGGATTTTGAGCTAACTAATCAGACTTTAATTTTAATCACTAAATCTAGGGGAATGGGAGACTGTGGTAGTTTTGCTAGATATAATTGGACAAATAATCAATTTGAGTTAAAAGAATATCGTTACAAAAAAGATTGCGACGAGGTTTATATTTCTCCTGAAAATTATCCTCTTATTTACCCTTAAATAATAGTAGATTAAAAGTTATTAAATTTTAAAAATTATAGTTTTTATAATTAAAATTTAGATAAAAAATTATTGATTATTAAAAAAAATCATTCCATTTATCTTACTAAAAAATTATTATTGAAGCATTTGCCCTCTGATGGCATAATCTAATAATTCAATGGGGTGAATAACTTTAATATTCTTTTCTTGTAACTGTAAATGCTTCATTATTTGTAATGAACATCCGGGGTTAGGTGAAGCAATAATTTCTGCTCCTGTATTTAATAAGTTACGAACTTTTTGCTCTCCTAATTCATTGGCAACCTCTGGTTGTAAAAGGTTATACACTCCAGCGCTTCCGCAACATAAGGCATTATCTAAAGGTTCTTTTAACTCTAAATTAGGTATCTTTTGTAATAATTGACGAGGTTGTAAGCTAATTTTTTGTCCATGTAAGAGATGACAAGCATCTTGATAAACTACTTTAACTTGATCCGTGGTAATCGGTGATAATTGAGCAGTAAACTCTATTTGTGCTAAAAATTCATGAATATCCTTTACTTTGCTAACAAAATCTTTTGCTTTACTTAAATATTGTGGATCATCGGCTAAAATATGATGATATTCTTTGAGGGTATGACCACATCCTGCGGCATTGATGATAATATAATCAACTTCAGTATCTGCAAAACTATCAATCATTTGACGAGCAAGACTTTGGGCTTGATTTTCTTGCCCTTGATGAGCAGGTAAAGCAGCACAACATCCTTGAGTTTTGGGAATCACTACTTCACAACCGTTAGCGGTTAAAACTCTTACGGTGGCTTCATTTACGGAGTCAAAAAATAATCTTTGTACACATCCTAAAACTACTCCGACTCGATATTTTTTTTCACCTTTGGAGGGGATAATATCAGGGTATTTTTTGTTAAGAGATTTAAGGTTAATAGGAGGCAATATTGATTCCATGGAGGCAATGCGAGGAAAATATTTTAAGAATCCTATTTTTTTGACAAGGGTTTGTAATCCTGATACTTGATAAAACCATAATAATGGTAAAAAAATCTTTAATCTTTGGGCATAAGGAAATAAATTAAAGATAATACTACGAAGGAATTTTTCCCATAGGTTACGGGGTTGATTTCTTTCTACTTGAGGGCGTACCGCTGCAATTAATTGATCGTATTGAACCCCAGATGGACAGGTACTTACACAGGCTAAACACCCTAAACAACTATCAAAATGTGGGGCTGTGGTATCATCTAAATTCGCTTCTCCTTTGTTAATGGCATTCATTAAATAAATTCTTCCCCTAGGGGAATCCATTTCTTTACCCATTATTCGATAACTTGGGCAAGTTGACAAACAGAATCCACAATGTACACATTGATCTACTAGAGATTGTGATGGTGGATTTTTAAAGTCAAAACCTTTGATAATATTTTCTTCAGGGTTATTTTTAAATTCTGAGGTGTTAGGGATATTCATGAATTTATTTTTATCTATAGGAATAATAGAGTTTTCTGTAGTTCAATAAATTAGACTTTTTCTACGTTACCTTAATTTGATGGTTAATTTTTAATCAGTCATTAAAAATAGACCTCTTGCAAAATAAAAAGTAAAATCTATTTTAGGATGGAAAACGTTAATTTCTTAACTGTTACTCATTACTCATTACTCATTACTCATTACTCATTACTCATTGCTCATTACTCCACTTCTGCAAGAAGTCTATTGAGTCTTGGTTTAAATTTTATAAATATTGCTAATATTGTTATTGTGTTTAATTATTTGTTTAAAAAATAGTGTTATTTAGTCGTTATTTAATCTCTTTCTTGGTTTTTTTGAGTTTTTTGAGTTTTTCTTCAGGGGTTAAAGCACAATCTTTGTTGCCTTATACTCCTGAGTTAACTGGGGAATATTTAGATTCTTATGGTTCTCAATTATTACAAGACGCAGTGCAATTAATTCGTCTTCGAGAGTTTGATTTGGCTTTATCACGGGCAAAATTAGCGGTACAATTATCTCCTAATCATTATGAACCTTGGTTTATTTTAGGTACTTTAAATATTCAGGCTGAAGATATACCTGCTGGTATTAAGGCTTTACAAGAGGCTAAAAGATTAGCACCACAAGAGTCTGAGGTTTTATTTTCTTTGGGTAATTCTTATTTTCAGTCAGGAGATTATACTTCGGCGGTAACGGAGTTACAGGCTGGTTTAAAACTTAATCGGGAAGTGCCACAGGCTTATTTTGATTTAGGAAATGCTTATTTTAAGTTAACTAAGTATTCTGAAGCTATAGCCGCTTATCAACAGGCTTTTAAGTTACAAGGTGAATTCTGGCCTGCTTTGAATAATACTGGTTTAATTGAATATGAACAAGGTAAAATCAATAATGCTATTGAAACTTGGCGTAAGGCTTTAGCTATTGATGAAAATCAAGCTGAACCAATTTTGGCGATGGCCGTAGGGTTATATCATCAAGGAAAAAAACAAGAAGGAATCGAGTTAGGAATAAAAGCGCTAAAAATTGACAATAGTTACGGAGATTTAGAGTTTTTAAAAGAAAATTTATGGGGTGATAAACTACTAACAGATACAACGAAGTTTTTTGAAAATTCTGCCATAGCGCCTTTAGTGGGGAAAAAACCCAAATCAGAAATTCCTTTGGAATAAGATGAGCAACTTTGTAACAAATAGTCACGAAAATAACGGTTAAATTTGGGAAGAAACTTTATTCTGGGGAAATTATAGCGAAAAAGGGATTAATTTATGAACGCATCTGAAAAGGCAAAAGGCTTAGAAATTACTAGCAAAATAGCTTCTATTGTCAATTTGTTTAAAGAGTATTTTCCTGATGCAAAAGGAGATTTAAAACCTTGGCATAATGATCCTGATACTATTAATTTAGTTGATCCTGATTCCATTGATATTGGATTTCATTTCCCCGGATGGAGTCATAAAATTCAAGCAAGAAGTATTTTGATACAGATAAGATTTCATTCATTAGATGAAGAATATCGTTTAATTGGAATGGAAACCGCTGGGTTTAATCATGGTGGGGAAGTGTGGCGACTTTCAACCATTGATAATTGGCAGATAGAGGGAAAATCTTTACCCTATGAGGAGATTAAGGATAAACTTAAACTTTTTTCGAGGGATGTATTTCAATTATTCTATGACTAATTAAATATTAAGATTTATGTTTTTTTTCAACAATTTGTAACATTTTTTTTTAGGAAGAATGAATCCAAATTAGGTTAAACTAATCATATAAATAAATAGATAAAACTGGTTAATAAAATGAGCATAGTTAGTCAAGTTATTCTCAAAGCAGATAATGAATTACGCTACCCTAGCAGTGGCGAATTACAAGGAATTAAATCTTTTTTAGATAGTGGTTTACAAAGATTGAAAATTGCTGAAACCTTAGCCGAAAACGAAAAAAAAATTGTGGAAAGAGCGAGTCAGGAGTTATTTAAAAAACGCCCTGATTTTAGAGCGCAAGGAGGTAATGCGGCAGGACAAAAACAGTATAATCAATGTTTAAGGGATTTTACTTGGTATTTGCGCTTGGCAACTTATGGTGTTTTAGCTGGGGATAAAGAACCTATCGAAAAAATTGGTTTAATTGGGGTTAAAGAGATGTATAATTCTTTAGGAGTACCTCTTGCGGGAATGGTAGAGTCTATTCGTTGTCTAAAAGAAGCATCATTAGGTTTACTCAGTAAAGAAGAAGCTGACGAAACCGCACCATATTTTGACTATATTGTCCAGTTTATGTCTTAATATCTTTAATAGTTGGTAGTTGATGGTTGTCATGGAATTATTAATAGTTGATGGCTATGGCAAGAAAAAAATCTTGGAATGATGTCGAAAAACAATCTTCTTGGGTAGATAAAAATTTTTTAATCTCCTTAAGTATTTTTTTCTGTACTTATAGTATATTAGGGTGGTCCATAGCGAATATTGTTGATGATTGGGTAGATATAATTAATGAGCAAAGTATTGCTATTCATTTATTAATTCAACAAAATATATTACTATTAATCATTAAATTATTTATCTTAATCACAACTATTGTAGCTTCTTTAATTTTAAGTTCTCCTCTGGCTTTAATTAGTTTTATTTTTGAAGAGAGTATTAACTCTGATTTAAAAGCATTTTTAGCTATTTTATTTTGGTCTGTATTATTAGTGTTTATTTTTTGTTCTTTTGATTATTTTGCAGATTTATTAGTAATCACTTCAACTAATATTTTATTGCGTATAGACTTAGAAAAATCTAATTATAAAGGATGGCAAATATTTTTTCTAACCTTAATCTTAGCATTAGGTGCTTTTAGTATAGGAGTTTTTTTATTTAATATTTTCTCTGGGGATTAATAATATAAATAAAAACCAATTAAATTGTCGATATTGATTGAGAATTATTTTCTTTTTTTATTCTATTTGATGAATATAAGTTTTATGTTATTATCTTAGTCTAACTATTTATTAGTTATTGATTGAAAAGTGATTTAGAGTTGGTATATCTTTTATGGCAAAAGCACAGTTAATTAAATTTCAATGAAAATTAAATATTTATTAAAACCTAGAAATTTTTTTAAACATCTCAATAGAATAAATCTTTTTTTTGCTACTTTAGCACTATCTTTTTTTATCATTTTAAGTAGTTTAGTAGTAACGGGAAAACTAAAGACATTTGATGATAATTTATTGACGAAAATTCATACAACTTTACCGAATTGGTTTATATATATTGCAAAAACTTCTTACTTTATAGGAGAAGCAGAAGTTGCAGTTTGGATTGTAATTTTTACCCTAGGATTTTTAGTGTGGAAAAAATACTGGAATGAGGCACAAGTTTTAGCTTTATCTACTCTTTCAATTTTAATTTTAATTGATAAAATTTTCAAGCCTTTATTTGCAATTCCTCGCCCGATTAATCGTTTAGTAGAAAATGCTTTTGGGAAAAGTTTTCCTAGTGGTCATGCTTCTGGTAATTTATTATTATACTTTTTATTAGCTTATATTCTTTCTCAATCTTTTCCTAAGTTTAAAGTTTATTTTTACTCTCTGGCGACTTTTTTAATTATTTTAATGGGTGTAAGTAGTGCTTATTTAAGAGTACATTGGGTAAGTGATATTTTAGCTTCTTATTCTATCGGATATATTATGTTTATTTTTTCTATTACTTTACTTAAAAGCAGTGAAAATAATTAATTATTATTGATTTATCAACAATATTAACAAAAATACTGATAATTTAAGTTATTTTTTTTGTGGAATTATGTATAAATTATAGAAGCGAAATTTAGTCAAAAATATTTGATAATTTAATAAATAAAGATATTCAATTAGGAAGAAAAATTAATGAAATTGAATGAGAAATTATGGCATCAAAAACCACAACAATTATGGATTGCGTCTATGGTTGGTTTAGGGATAATTTGCTGGGTTGCTTTTTTGTGGAATCTCGGCAATATTGGCTTAATAGATAAAACTGAAGCATTATATGTAGAAGTTGCTCGGCAAATGATTTTAAGTAATAATTGGATTAGTCCTCATTGGAATGATAATTATTTTTACTCTTATCCTGCGGGGGGTTATTGGTTTTTAGCCTTAAGTTTTAAAATCTTTGGTGTTACAGAATGGGCGGCAAGATTTCCCGTTGCTTTAAGTGCAATTGCGGTAGTATTTTTAGTGTTTTATACTCTTCGTTATTTTGGTTTTATTCACAACAAACCCGATAATAATTCTTGGCAGTTATGGTTAACGGCATGGATTGGCGGCGGTATGATGGCATTAAATCCAGCTTGGATTGCTTGGGGAAGAGTAGCAGTATCGGATATGTTATTATCATCCATGATTGCCTTGGGGATGTTGGTGTTTTTTCTTGGCTACGCACAACCACAAAAGCCAAAAACTCAACAGTTATACTATTCTATATTCCCCATTCTACTAGCCATCGCTGTATTAGTCAAAGGGCCTATTGGAATTTTATTGCCGATATTAGGAATTGGTAGTTTTTTATTATATGTAGGGAAATTTTGGGAAATTTTTAAGGAAATCAACCCCTTTCGCACGATTCTTCTTTTTTCTGCCGTTGCATTGCCTTGGTATATTGCAGCTACTATTATTGACGGTGAAGTATTTGTTAATGAATTTTTAGCAGTTAGTAACTTTAAGCGTTTTACTAATGTAGTTTTTAATCATCCTGGTCCTTGGTATTATTATCTCATTTGGGGTACAGTATTAATGTTACCTTGGTCTGTGTATTTTCCTCTAAGCATTACCAATCTTTCTTGTTGGCGATGGAGAAAAGTAAGAGAATCTTCACGGGAATCTCAATTAGGTTTATTTGCTTTATGTTGGTTTATTACTACTTTTATCTTTTTTTCGGCGGCAGCCACAAAACTTCCGGGTTATATTCTTCCCGTTATTCCTGCGGTAATAATTATCATTGCCTTATTTTGGGGAGACAAATTTAGTAAAATATCATCAAATAATCAACATCAAAAGTTTTTTTTGATTAGTGGTATTTTTAACATAGTTATTTTGATAGTTTTAGCCATGGCATCAGCTATTAGTGGTAATTTAATTGGAGAAGATTCTTCTGCGCCGACTTTAGCCGATAATTTAGTAAAATCAGGAATACCAATAATTGCTTCTATATCATGGGGATTAGGTGGATTTATCGGAATTTTACTGTTATGTAAAAAACGTTTATGGCGTTGGCTATGGAGTGTAAATTTATTCGCCTTTTTTGCTTTTGTTACTTTTAGTTTTCCGACTTTAATCCCTCTTTTAGATAAAGAAAGACAATTATCTTTTCGAGAGTTATCTATAGAAATTCAACAACAAATTAAGCCAGAAGAAGAAATATTTTTAATCGGATTTACTCGTTATAGTATTGTTTATTATAGTCAACACCCTGTTAATTTTGTAGATGATTCTTCAGAGATAAAACAATATTTAGCAGAAAACCCAAGACAGGTAAATAGTATTTTAGTTTTAGCAGAATCTAATTATTTAAAAGATAGTGATTTACAAAAAACTAACTATGAATTAGTATCAGAAAAAGGAGCATATAAATTAATTAGAATTAGTAAAAAGAGTTTTTAGTTACAAATATTGTTAAAATTATAAACACCACTAGAATTATTAATAAGATTATAAGCATTTTCAGAAGATAAAGGACGAGAAAATAAATAACCTTGTCCAAATTTACACCCTATATCTTGTAAAACTTTTAACTGATTTTCCGTTTCAATGCCTTCGACTATTACTTCTAAATTTAAGTCTTGCGCTAAAGATAAAATTGCTTTAACAATCTTTGATTTAGTGTTATCTTTATCTATATTAGAGACAAAAAAACGATCTAATTTTAATCCACTAATAGGTAATTTATGTAAATAGCTTAAACTAGAATATCCTGTGCCGAAATCATCAATCCATAATTGTAATTTACGGTTAAGAATTCCTTGTAAAATATCAACACTAAATTCTTCTTGAAAAATACAACAACTTTCGGTAATTTCTAATTTAATATATTCAGGATTTATTCCCGTTTCTTCAATAATATTATCTAATTGTGGTAAAAAGTTTTCGGTATTAAATTCTTGACAAGATAAATTAATACTTAAAATGGGTAATTGTGGGGAATTAGGTTGAAGTTGACGTATTTTATCATGCCATTGTTTAAGTTGTTGACAGGCTTGTTTTAATACCCAAAAACCCAGAGGAATAATTAAGCCCGTTTGTTCAGCTAAATTGATAAAATCATTAGGGGTGACTAATCCTCTTTGGGGATGATTCCAACGAATTAAACTCTCAAATCCTTTAATTTTACCAGTGGCGATGGTAATTATGGGTTGATAATGAAGCAAAAATTCTTCTTCGATTAAACCGTGTCTAATTTCATTTTCTAATTGCAATTCCGCTAAGGCTTCATTGTGCATTTCTCCTTGAAATATTTGATAATAGCCTCTTTTTTGAGATTTAGCTTTATAAAGTGCAGTATCGGCATATTGTAAAACTTGTGCGGGGGTTAATTTATTGTATTCTAAAAAACTAATACTACTACTAAAAAAAATACCCATACTAACACCACAAAATAATTGATGTTGGTTAATTAAAAAAGGTGATTGAAATGCTAAATTAATTTTTTCTGCTAATTTTATGATTTCCTTAATTTCGGAAATATCATTACATAAAATCGTAAATTCATCGCCACCTAATCTAGCAACTAATTGCTTTTCTTCCAAACAATTTTGTAATCTTTCTCCAATGGCAATTAATAGTAAATCTCCTACACTATGCCCTAAACTATCATTAACAGCTTTAAAACGATCACAATCAATAAATAAAACACTAAACTGATAATTAGAGTCAGAAAACTCTTTTAATTTATCAAGACTATTGCTAAGATGTTGTAAAAAAAGAGTACGATTAGGTAATTGAGTTAAATTGTCATAAAATGCTTGATAACTTAATTTTTCTTGAGCTTCTTTATACTTAGTAATATCTTCTACTGTACCTTCATAATAAAGTAAATCTCCATGAATATTTCTGACTTCACGAGCATTTTCTGAAATCCAAATGATACTTTTATCTTTGCGATAAACTTGAGATTCAAAATTAGTAATTACCTCATTTTTTTCTAATAAACTGATAAATTTTTTACGTCTTTTCTTTTCTACATATAAAGAGTTTTCAATATCATTAAGATTGTCGATTAATTGTGAAGGATTATCATAACCATAAATTCTAGCTAAAGCCTTATTAGCGGTTAAATAATAACCATCGGGAGAAGTTTGAAAGATTCCTTCAATAGCATTTTCAAAAAAATTACGGTATTTATTTTCTGCTTGACATAAAGCCTCTTCCATTTCCTTGCGTTTACTTACATCTGTTATTAATCCTTCGATACCTAAAATTTTACCTTCTTTATCAAAAATTCCTTTACCTTTTTCTCGTAACCATTTTTCTTGATTATCTTTAGTAAAAATACGATATTCAACAGTATATTTATTACCTTGATTAATATTATTTTTGATAACTTCTAAAACTCTTTGTAAATCTAAAGGATGAGTAATTTTTGCTAAATTAATTTTCCCATTTATTAATAATTCAGAAGCGGAATAACCCGTTAAAGATAGACATTTATCATTAATATAATCTTTTGCCCAATTATCATCATAACTAATACGAAAAAAAACTCCAGAAGTTGATTCAACAATAGTAGCTAACTCTCTTTGACTTTGATTTAGCTGTATTTCCATTTGTTTATGTTTAAAAACTGTACCTAATTGATAGGCAACGGTTTCCACTAGAGTTAGTAAATTATTATCCGTAGGAAAACATTGACGACAGAAAAAGACTAAGATTGCCACCACTTCTTCCCCTGCCAAAATGGGTACACCAAAACCTGTTTTTAAGCCACATTGAAAGGCTAAATGTTTTCGTAAAAATAAGTTTTCTTGGGAGACATCTTTTAACCAAATAACTTTTTTTTCTCGCCAAACTTTTCCGGGTAATCCGATAGTTAAATGAAAGTGAAAATCGAAACTATGTTGTTTAAATTCAGCTAGGGATAAAGTATCTGAATCTCGATAGTTTTTTTCAGGGTTAAACCATGCCGTAGAATAACTAAAAAATTCGCCGCATTTCTCAGGCAACCAAGCCTCGCCAAAATCCCAATCAGTAAGCTGACATATTTTTTGTAAAGTGTATAGTAAGGCAGTTTCAAAATCTACGGAGGAAGTAATAACCTGAGTAATATCTAATAATAAAGATTTTTCCTGCTCTATTTTTCTTTTATTGGTAATATCAAGTATGAATCCTTGTAAAAATAATAACTCTCCCCTAGAGGAATAAACACCTTTTCCTTTTTCCCATACCCACTTGATTTCTCCTGAACGATGAACTATTCTATATTCAACCTCGAAAATAGTATGAGAAGCAATAGCCTCTTGAATTTCTTGCCAAACTAAGTGTCGATCTGAAGGATAAATTAAACTACTATAAGAATAATTATGATTATAGAGTAAATCATTAGTCTCATAACCTGTTAAATCCCAACAATTATCACTAAGATATTCCATTGTCCATTGTTCATCATTTCGACACTGATAGACAATAGCGGGTAGATTATTTAATAAAGAAGATAACTTCGATAATTGAATAGTTGAATCTATCATATAGAAGGTGTTGAGGAAAAACAATAATTATTTATAATAAGTATTATATTTGTAATATTAACAACTATCAAGGAAAATAATACTTAATCATAATCGTAGTTTAAAAATTGATGAACATCAAATTCTGTATCAAAAGTGTATTTTTGATTATATTTTAGCTAGATAAATAAATCATTCTAAATCGAATAATCCTTCTGGTGGATTAATTTCCATTATCCCTTTTTTTAAGTCAACCACTGGTACAATATCACGGACAAAAGGAATTAATACCGTAATCAGTTTTTGTTTTTTTACCTTGAATTTTCTTTTTTTAGAAACTCGACTAATTTTATCTAAATCAGGAATAATATCAGGTTGTAATTCTGGTTGGCGATGTAAAGTAACTTCTAAAATATCGTTACCTGCGGTAAAAATGTTGGTTACAATGCCGATATTTTCTCCTGTTTGTTGGTTATAAACTTGTAAATTTACTAAATCCGCAACGTGATATTCTTCTTCATCTAAGTACGGGCGATCGCCTTTTTCCACAAATAACTTACTACCGCGCAGACTTTCAGCTTGATTACGATCATTAATACCAGCTAGTTTAATAATAAAAACATTTTTACCCGGAATTTGTTTTCCTTTAAGTAACTCTATGGGTTGAGGTTGTTGCTGAGGTTGAATTTGTAACCATCGATTACCCGGTGTTTCAAAACGTTCAGGAAAATCAGAATCCGTAGTAATTTTTAATTCTCCTTGTAATCCTTGAGGTGCAACAATAGTACCAATTTCAATAAAATTTTGAATCTCCAAATTATTTTACTTCCTGATTAAAAAATACGAAAAACTATTATTATTTTAACCTGAGATTCACCATCAACGATGAACTATTAACGAACCTGATATGATGAAATGTTGTTTAAAATAGAGATAAATAATGACTAATAAATATTCTATTACTTTACTCTCAGGAGATGGTATCGGGCCAGAAATTATGGCGGTAACTGTGAAAGTGTTAAAAGTAGTTGCGCAACAATGTGATTTAGAATTTGATTTTCAAGAGGCTTTAATTGGGGGGGTAGCTATTGATGCAACGGGAAATCCTTTACCGTCAGAAACCGTCGAAATGTGTCGTCAGAGTGATTCCGTGTTATTAGCAGCCATCGGGGGTTATAAATGGGATAACTTACCCCGTGAGCAACGGCCAGAAACGGGCTTATTAGGGATTCGTGCGGCTTTAGGGTTATTTGCTAATTTACGTCCTGCCACAATTTTACCACAATTAATTGACGCTTCTAGCTTAAAAAAAGAAGTCGTCGAAGGAGTTGATATTATGGTAGTACGAGAATTAACAGGGGGTATTTATTTCGGACAACCGAAGGGCATTTTTACCACAGAAACAGGGGAAAAACGAGGAGTAAACACCATGGTTTATAGCGAATCAGAAATTGATCGTATTGCCAGAGTTGCCTTTGAAACCGCTCAAAAACGTCAAAAGCGGTTATGTTCTGTAGATAAAGCCAATGTATTAGATGTATCTCAATTGTGGCGAGATCGTGTAATAAAAATGTCAGAAGAATATCCCGACGTAGAGTTAACTCATATGTATGTTGATAATGCAGCGATGCAATTAGTACGCAATCCCAAACAATTTGATACCATCGTGACGGGTAACTTATTCGGTGATATTCTTTCCGATGCCGCAGCGATGTTAACAGGTAGTATTGGAATGTTACCTTCTGCCAGTTTAGGTAGCGATCGCCCAGGTTTATTTGAGCCTGTACACGGTTCAGCACCTGACATTGCAGGGCAGAATAAAGCCAATCCTTTAGCGCAAGTGTTAAGTGCAGCGATGATGTTACGATATGGATTAAATGAGCCTGTAGCCGCTAATAAAATTGAATCAGCAGTATTAAAAGTATTAGATTTAGGGTATCGCACGGGGGATATTATGTCCGAAGGATGTCAACCTGTGGGATGCCGAGAAATCGGTGAAATATTACTAGAAGTTTTACAATCATAATTTTGTAGGGTGGGCAATGCCCACCAATACTGACATCATTGATTGGGCAACTTTTTGTGATATTTTATTAACTCAGATCTTGCATCAGTACATTAATACTTAATAAGCAAAAGTAAAAAAATCAATTTTAGTATAGTTTAAGTCAATTTTAATCCCTTTGCCCCTTGCCCTACCATTACCAGTTAATGGAAATAGGGTGCAAAATCTGAGATTAAGGTAATTATTGATACTAATCTTTGGATTAGCTTTTTAATTGGAAAGCAATTAATTGACAAAATAAAACTGTGCTATAATCAAACTAATATTAAAAGTTTTTAATAATTATATTGCGATGACAATAACAAAAACTAAAAGTATCATTGTTGAAGAAAAAAACTCTACTCTTTCTAATTTAATTGAGCAAGTTAATCAATCTAACCAAGCGACAATTATTACTGTTGATGATAATAAACAGGCTGTTTTAATATCTTTAGAAGAATGGAAGTCCATTCAAGAAACTTTATATTTAATCTCCATTCCCACTGTTAAAGATGACTTAATTGAAGGAAAAAACACCCCTTGGGAAGAATGTTTACCTATAGATAAATTAGATTGGTAATGTGGTATATAGCTTTAACAAAAAGAGCTTTAAAAGATGCTAAAAAAATTAATAATTCTGGATTAAAAAACAAAGTCGAAAAACTGATAGAAATCTTAAAAGTTAATCCTTATCAAAATCCGCCTTCTTATGAAAAATTAACAGGAGATTTAGAAGGGATGTATTCAAGAAGAATAAATATTCAACATCGTTTAGTTTATGAGGTAGATAACGAGAAAAAAAGAGTAAAAATATTAATGATGTGGACTCATTATGAATAATTTTTAAGATCATCTTTCATTATATTTCGTAGGGGGGCTGCTTTGGCGTTATTATTGGCGCATCATAGTAAAATTGATACTCTCCATAATATTTTAAGAGATATAGATTGGAGTACACTGATTTTTTTTATGTCTATCTTTGTTTTAATTGGTAGCTTAGAAAAAACAGGAGTAATAACAAGTTTATCAGCACTATTAGCTAGGTGAACGAAATTTTGGTTGGGAGGAGTTTATGAGGGCAAAGTTAAATGGGCAAAGGGCAAAGGTTATTTATCTAATTTATTAATCGTGGAAACAAATAACGCTTGTACCTCATTTACCTTATTTATTGCTAAATCTATCCATTCAATATTTTCAATTATTTTTACTTCTTTACTAATAATTAAT
>JAACUG010000069.1 GCA_009993045.1 Cyanobacteria bacterium CG_2015-22_32_23 | reverse complement strand
AGGATTCACCTGAAGCAGGAAGTGAACGTCCATCCCATGAAGAGTGGGAACTTGACTCATTGATCAAGTTTGAGTAAGTTTCATAGAGCAGAAACTAAAGAAATAGCTTTAAACAACATATTAGATTTACCAATTCAAGAAGTCAGAAAAATTATGTCTTAAATTAATGATTGAAGATTAGGGCGACAGATACGGAAAAATAAATCAAATATATTAATATAATTAGATAACATAGACAGAAAATATTGTATTATGATAAGCACAATCGAGCCTAAAGCAGAACAAAAATATTATACCGTTGAAGAATATCTTGCCTTAGAGGAAACCGCCGAAGAAAAACACGAATATCATAACGGAGAAATTATTACGATGACTGGAGGTACAACTAATCACAATACCTTAGCTTTAACCATTGCTTCATTTTTCTTTACCCAACTTAGTGCCGAAGATTATCAGGTTTATATCAATGATGTGCGTTTATTCATCGAACAATATAACCGTTATACTTACCCTGATGTGATGATAGTGAAAGGAAAACCTATGTATCAGGGCAAAGGCACAACTTCAGTCAAAAATCCTTTGTTAATTGTGGAAGTGTTATCTAAGTCCACACAACATTATGACCAAACAGATAAATTTGACGCTTATAGATCAATTCCAGATTTACAAGAATATATCGTAATTGATCAGTATCAATATTATGTCAAACAATTTGCCAAAAATCAAGAAGGAAAATGGGTTTTAACAGATTATATAGGTAAAGAAGCCATTTTAAAATTAGAATATTTACCCTTAGAAGTTACCTTAGAAAATTTATATCAAAGAGTTAATTTTAATGTCTCTGAATAATAATAGAAGGAGATTTATTCCCAGTGCAAAGAAGATTGTTATATTAGTTATTGTGCAACAGTAATGAGCAAACATTATGATTTTGAATTTTTCTTTTAAATTATTGGCCCAAGGAGGTAAACTTTTATGTCAATTTTCCCTTTATAAAACCTATCGAGTTGTGACGAATGTACCCGTTGATGTTGTTTGGCGAAAATTAATTAATTTGGCGGATATGTCATGGCATCCTCTTTTTTCTCAAACTGATTTACCTAAAGGTTTAATACCTAAACCGGGGTTAATTTTTCAAGTGGTAACTCGATTAACTCCCATTCCTATTCGAGTATTTGTGGAAAGTGTTAAACCTAGAGAATTATTAAGTATTCGTTTATTAGCTATTCCGGGCATTGAACAACGCATCACTTATCAAATAGAATCAACTTTATGCGGTAGTTATATCTCTTATTCCATCACTCTAAGAGGGTGGCTATCTCCTTTAATTTGGTGGCTAATTAAACCCTATTCCATTCGAGTCGCTGATGAATTAGTAAGCGCTGCAGCTAAATTTATTTGTTAGTTAGGATTCGTTGCATAGAAATCACAACACATTAAAATCTTGATTTTTCATTATTTCTCCTATCTTCTATCTCCTTTCCCTAGTTAGGATTTACATTAATATTTTTTTTAACTTTCCGACTACCTTTACTCAAATAAGCGAGAAAAAAACAAGTTATTCCTGTCATACCTAACTGCCAAAAATTCGGTAAAATCGTCGCTGTTAAAATTAATAATGTCATTAAAACTATATATTGGCTTTTGATTTTCATTTTTTCCTCCACAAGATACTTAACGGGTGAAACCAATTCACCCCTATAATTTACCCATTTCCAATTAATTTATTGTCATCCCATTCTAGGCAATCTCCGATATTTTTACCGTTATGATACGCTGCTAATAATACTTCGCTAGTTTTGCCCCATACTATGCTACCATTGTAGTCAAGAGCGATCGCTCCCAAATCTCGTTGATTAGTTAAAGCCTCTTGAATAGATTTTTCCATCGCTTCAGCTAAAGATAAACCATCGGTTACACGAATTACCACTTTTGCAGCTAGACACTCATCTATAATATCTTCACCGATACCCGTACAACTTACCCCAGCTTGAGAGTTAGCATAATTACCTGCAGGCATAGCCGAATCACTTACCCTACCAATTCTTTCTAAACCTTTACCCCCTGTAGAAGTACCAGCACTAATTCTACCCTGTTTGTCAAGGGCAACAACCCCGATTGTGCCTCTTTTTGCGTTATCATTATTTTCCGCTACCACTCCTGCCATTTTGCGAGTGAAATTTTCTTTTCTTTCTTCAATCCACTCATGTAATCTTAAATCTGTCAAAGGATCATATATTGGTAAATTTAATTCTCGTAATAATTCAGCACTACCATAATCAGACAAAATACGATCTTCTTGATTTTGAAGGTTTTGAGCTAAATTAATAGGGTTTTTCACCCGAGAAACGTTAATTACACCGCTAAATCTCTGTTTTTCGCCATCCATTAAAGATGCACTCATTCTTATTTGTCCATCAGATTGTAATACAGAACCCGTACCAGCATTGAAACGTGGATTATCTTCTAATAGCTGACATCCTCTAATCACAGCTTCTGTGGCACTTTTACCCTCTATAAGTAATTGATATACTTCTGTTACAATTTCATGTAAAGATTGACGCACACTTTCTAATCCACCTTTACCTTTAAGAGAACTACCAGCACCACCATGTATAATTAATTTTGGTTCAATTTGATTGGACATTTTTATGACTTAATAAGTTATCAATCTCTTATTCTACAAAGATTTGGTAGAGTAATTTACATAATAATTAATTATTTACGGAATCACTATCAATGCACACTTTATCAATTCCCACTTGGATTGTTCATGTTTCTAGTGTAATCGAATGGATAGCGGCAATTTGGTTTATATGGCGTTACGGAGAAGTTACAGACGATCGCAGTTGGTATTGGTTAGCCTATGGAATGCTACCAGCCTTAATTAGTGCCATGTGTGCTTGTACTTGGCATTTATTCGATAACGCTGAATCATGGGAATGGTTAGTAACAATTCAAGCCCTAACAACAGTAATTGGTAATATTACTCTATGTATCGGAGCATGGAAAATTTGGCAATCAACACAAAAGAAAATTGAAAATTAATAAATCTGTTAACTATTTGTTAGTCAATAATTTATGATATTTAAAGCATAAAATCTAAACTTATTAATTATAAAAAGGCATTAAATTTTGCCAATTATTATTAATATTTCCTTGATTATTTTGAAGTTTTAATAAAGTAATTTCTAGTAAAGTTTCAGTGGTAAAAGCTAGTTTATCAGGAGCATTAATTAGCTTAAAATTATTATTAAATTTATTTTGATATTGAGTAACTAAATTTTGCCAATTTTCCTGTTGAAATAGTTGATCAGGTATGATATTTAATAACTGTTTTTCTGTGGATTGAAATTGATAAATAGCGCCAAAAACTTCTTCAATATTTGCTTTCATTTCTAGGGCTAAAAATTGATTATTTAACCCTTTTTTACCGTAAAACCATGCTAAAGATTCTAAGGTAGAAATACCATAAACAGGAATATTTAACTGTTGTGCTAAAGTTTTTGCTGTCACTATACCTATTCTTGTACTGGTAAAACTTCCAGGGCCTTTTGCTATACTGATAAAGTCTAAATCTTGCCAAGATAAAGGAGGTAAAAAATCCCTTAATTTTTCATGTAAATTGTTAGCTAAATTTCGCCCTAAATCCCAAGATTGAAAACGATAATTTAATTGATTATCAACTATGGCTATTCCTAATTCTCCGCTAGTGGTATGTAAAGCTAATCCTTGTTTCATATTTTATTTTCTGATTTATTTTTATTATCGTTATCTTTAGGTTGTGGTGATATTTTACTATCAGGAATGGGAGGATTTTGATTATTAATTTTTTCTGTTAACTGCTGATTTTGTTCCGTTAATTTTTGAATTTCATTTTTTAATATTTGTATTTGTAATTGAGTATCTTCTTCTAATTTTTCTTGAGTATTAACCTTTTCTGAAAGTTGATTATATAAAATTTGTTGATTATTTGTTAACTGTTCAATTTCCTTGACTAATTCATTTTTAACACCTTGTATTTTTTTATCATTTTCAGAGAATAAATTAAGGGAAATATTATTGAGGAAAAGAAAACCTATAGTCGAACCAATCAGAATTAAAATAAAACCAGTAATACCCCAAAATTGATATTTATAATTACGAGTAAAAATATCTAATTTTGCTAATAAATCTAAAGATTCTTGATCATTTGGTTGAATTTCTAAACATTGTTTTACTCTAAAATTAATTTGTTGTTCATCTTGTTTATTATGTTTTTCTTTCCATCTTCCTAAATAACAATTAATCAATAAATGTAACATCGGTAAATTAAAAGGATTAAAAGCTAAAGCCTCCTCTAATTCTGCAATAGCGTCATCCCAATGACAAAGATTAGAATACCCCCCTGCTCTAATAAAATGAGCTTGGGATTGTCGTTGTGCATAAATGATTTCTTCATCACTAATACCTAATTCAGAAGCAATTTTTAATAACTCTTCATTACTAGGAATTTTTTGACCTAATTGACTTAATTCTGTTACTCTTTTTATATAATTTTCAATGGCTTGATTGGGAGTTGAGAGGTTTTTATTTTCACTCATATTTAGTTAAAATTTAATTATAAATAATAAACTTAATTTTATTAAGATTCTTGATTAATTAATAACATTTCTTGTTGATGAGTTTCAATGGCAACTCTGATTAATAAACCTGCTAAAATTAAACTACTCATAACAGAACTACCACCGTAACTAAAGAAAGGAAAAGGCAATCCTGTGGTAGGTAAAGAGCCTGTATTTACTCCTATATTAAGTAAAGATTGCCCCACTAAAATTACCATTACTCCTACAGCAATTAAACGTTTAATAGGATGAGAACATTTTAAAACTACGAAGAAAGAAAGTGTACCATAAGCCATAACCAACAAGATTAATAATACAACCCCTACAAAGCCAAATTCTTCGGCGAAAACCGCAAAAATAAAGTCTGTATATTGAAAGGGTAAATAAAACAATTTTTGTTGAGACATTCCAAAACCAGCTCCAAATTCGCCACCAGAGCCAATAGCTAGTAAACTTTGTACTAACTGATAACCATCTCCTCTTTGATCTGCCCAGGGATCTAAAAATGATATAATTCGTTTTAGTTGATAAGGATTAAGTGCCACACTCGCTGCGGCGGTAATTAATCCAAAAAAAGCAGTACCCACTAATTGTATATAAGGCAAACCTGCACCTAAAGCCATTAGCCACAATGTAATACCACATAATGCAGTTGTGCTTAGATTTGGTTGTTTTAAAATACAGGCTAAAGTAAAAGCAAAAATTCCTAGCCATGTACCTTTTATTACCCAAGGTTGCCTTTTCCAACTACCAAAAATAACTGCTCCTTGTAATACCAAAAAAGGTTTTAGTAGCTCTGATGGTTGAACTTGAATCGGCCCTAAAGCTATCCATCTTTCTGCACCGTTGATATTTTGTCCGAAACCTGCTACAGTACCAATAATTAAAACGAGAATAGCTAGATAAAGCCAAGGGGCATACTTTAAAATAATTTTAAAAGGTAATTGAGTAATAATTTTAAAGCAAATTAGTCCGATAATAATCCAAAATCCTTGACGCTTAAAATAAAACCAGCCATCCTTAGATTCATCTAAACCTACGGCATAGGATGCAGAAAATAGTGCGATTAAACCAATTAATAACCAAACAAAAGTCAACCACCGTAACAATCTCGCTTCTAATGACCATTGATCTAATTTTGGCTCATAGAATGGGATAAGATAAGAGAAAATATCCATAGAAAAAAAGAATGTGGGATTTAAGTCAATTTTTTAGAATAACATATTAAATTCTTTTACTTTAAATATGGGCGTTAGTGCTATAAGATGATAAATCTGAGATAGTTTAACAACCATATTCGAGAATGGAAATAGAATCGTTTTCTCCTAATCTGACTACTAAAATTGAGGCTATTCTTTATTTAAAAGCACAACCTACCTCACTTAATGAACTTGTTTTATTAACTAATCATTCTACTGATGAAGTACAATCTGCGTTAATTGAGTTGATGTCTGATTATGGTTATCGTGATAGTGCTTTAGAAATATTAGAAGCTCCAAATGGTTACAGTTTACAGTTAAGGAGTTGTTATCAATCTCTATTAGAACATCTTATCCCAGCGCAGTTAAATTCAAGTACTCTTAAAACTTTAGCCGCCATCGCCCTTAAAAGTCCAATTTTACAAAGTGATTTAATTATGGTGCGTGGAAGTAGTGCTTATCAACACGTTAATGAATTAGTGGAAGATGGTTTTATCCGTAAACGTCGTCAAGAAGAAGGCAGATCATATTGGCTTGAAATAACAGACAAGTTTCATCAATATTTTGAAATTAACCAACTACCTCAGTAAAAAAAGATTATCATATTTTAAATAGAAAAAGAGTAACGATATAAATTCCAATAGAGGAAAATAATAATGGTGTTTGATTCAAATTTTTTTTCACAAGAATCAGAAACGGCGATTAAAAATACATTGATAGAATATTTACAAAAACAACATCCAGAAACACTAGAAAGAATCGCACAATCAGCAACTCCCGAAGTAAGAGAAATTATTACCCATAACGTACATGGGTTATTAGGAGTTTTACCTTCTGAGGAATTCAATATTCAAATAGTCACCGATAGACAGAATTTAGCTAATTTATTGGCTTCAGCCATGATGACGGGTTACTTTCTTTGTCAGATGGAAAAAAGAAAAGACTTAGAAGAAAATATAGCCAATACAGATTCGTTATAACTGTATTGAACTTTTTTAACGGTTTCTTATTAGCCTCCTTTTGCAAAAGTAGCCATAACTAGAATCGAAAGTAATAATCCGGGTACTAATAATACGATTAACATTAAAAATTGATCTGTAGTCATAATGGCAATTTTTGATATTTATTAATTTGTAAGAATAATTATAAAAGATTATTTTGATTTCAAATCTTAAGATAGATACAAAATCTTCATAAGATAAATATTCCACTAGAAAATATAATTATTATAGATAAGGATTCTAATTATTTCTTCAAAATTATTATGATAGATTCAAGTTACTTTTCTTTGGGAATTTTACTTTGGTTAATTAGTAGTGGCTTTTTAGTTACTTTGACGGATAGTGATTCTTCAGCCAAGGCAAAGAAAAAACCTGAATCTAAGTTAATTGATCACAATATACCTCAAGATAATCAAGATAATATTGAAAAAATTAAAGAATTAGAAGCAAAATTACAAGAAAAAGTAGTCGAATTAACTTTAAATCAAGAAAAAATTACCGCCTTAGAAGAAGAGTTACAAATCACGGGAGATCAATTAGAATTAACTCAAGATAAATATTTTCAACGAGAAAAAGAATTTCAAATACAATGTAATAATTTAGAAAATACCATTAAAATTTTAGAAAATAAAACCGCTAATTTAACTCAAGAAATAGAGAATTTACCATCACAATTAATTACTAATTGGCAGCAAGAATCTTTTGATTTGTTACAAACTTTATTAGCTAATTATCCTACAGCTAAAATAATGGTAAAGTTAAAACCTGATTTATCTGCTAATCATCTGATTACATTACTTAAACCCTTAGATAAATTGTTGACACAATGGAATATTGAATCTATCGGCAAACCTTGGGAAAAAGTTTTTTTTAATCCTGAAATACATTACAGTGATGAAGATGACATTATTGCCAATGATTTAGTTTATATTCGTTTTATTGGTTATGCTCAAAAAAATGCTTTAAATTATCATATCTTATTAAAAGCAAAAGTTAGTCGCACTTTACCCCAAAGTAATAAGCATAATTAATCATTTTATCTTTAACAATAAATCTAATATTTTAAACTTTATTTTGACAATTTTCGCACAGTCCAAAAAATTCTAAAGTATGATAATATAACTTAAAATTTTGAGTTGAACACCAATTAGTTAAATTTTGATTAATAGGGCAATATTCTCCCTTTAATATCGTTGATATACCACAATTAACACAGTTGAAATGATGTTCATGATTATCTTTAATTAACCGATATAAAGATTCTCCATTAGGATTTATTCTTTCTTGAATAATGCCTTGTAAATGTAAATTTTTTACGGTACGATATACTGTAGCTAAACCTATTTTTAGATATTTTTTTCTTAACTTAATATGTAAATCTTGGGCGCTAATTTCTTCATCTAACTGCTCAAGTAAATCTAAAATTTGTTGCTGACTTTTAGTAAATTTAACTAACATTTTTATATAAGTTATTAATTATTAATCAATCTAAATCTTCTGATTATATCACAATCTAAATAAGTTGAAACAATTTGATTATTCATTAAATTGATCTCTATTTATGATTAAAGATTAATTATCTATTCTTTTCTCAAGTTTTAAGTTTTCTCACCCATAACTAACATATATTAAAATAATCCCCTAGAAATTATGAACAATAATTATGCTTAATTAGCAATCCCCTATCAACTATTAGAGAGATTTATTTTTTAACCTCTAATTATTCATCAATTATTAAAAGATTGCAATATTTCTTTTTCTTGTTGATAGTTAAACAATCAGATATAATTATCCCTCATAGAGTTATTAAAAATAAGGGATAAATATTAGTGGTAAATACAATTCATAAACCAGAAAAAATCGACTTCATTATTTTAAATCAATGGTTAGCACAATTAAGCAATAAAATTATCAATGGCTATCAAATTAATCGAGAAGAAGCCTTAAGACTCACAGAAATTGAAGGAGAAGAAAATATCTTATCATTGTGTGAATATGCCGATAAAATTCGTCAAAGTTGTTGCGGAAATATTGTCGATTTATGCAGTATCGTTAATATTAAGTCTGGTAATTGTTCAGAAAACTGTAGTTTTTGCTCACAATCTGCTCATCATCAAGGAGAAGATTCCCCTATCTATGGCTTAAAATCTACCGAGGAAATTTTAGAATATGCTAAAGCGGCTGATGCGGCTGGGGCTAAAAGATTTTGCTTAGTATCCCAAGGACGAGGTATAAAATATAATAGCCCAAAAAGTAACGAATTTGAAGAAATTTTAACTACTGTTAAGGAAATCATCGCACAAACTAATCTTAAACCTTGTTGTGCTTTAGGAGAAGTCACCCTCGAACAAGCTCAGGCTTTAAAAGAAGCAGGAGTTACTCGTTATAATCATAACTTGGAATCTTCTGCTAATTTTTATGACAAAATAGTCACTACCCATACATGGCAAGATCGAGTAAATACCGTTAAAAACCTTAAACAAGCTGGTATTCAAGCCTGTACGGGGGGGATCATGGGTATGGGGGAAACATGGACAGATAGAGTTGATTTAGCTATGTCTCTGAGAGAATTAGAAGTGGAGTCTGTACCCATTAATTTATTAAATCCCAGAGAAGGTACTCCCCTCGGTAACGAACAAAAATTAACTCCCCTTGAAGCAGTAAAAGCCATCGCCATTTTTAGATTTATTTTACCTACCCAAATTTTACGTTACGCAGGAGGTAGAGAGGCAGTTTTAGGAGAATGGCAACGTCAAGGTTTAAAGTCTGGCATAAATGCCATGTTAATCGGTAATTATCTTACTACTTTAGGGCAATCTCCCGAAGATGATCACGCCATGTTAGCGGAATTAGGTTTAGAAGGTGGCGAAACACCCGTTAATAGTTAATCATCAGTTTTGCACCCCATTAAGGTAGGTTAAAGGGCAAGGGGCAAGGGGCAAGGGGCAAAGGGCAAAGGTAAATTCTTAACTCCCCATTTCGTTCCAATGTCCTATCTCCTATTATTATGAAGATATTGTTACAATAGTTAACAAAACTAGGCTTTAGATAGTGAGATAGTATTAAATTTATGACTCAAACCATAACACCCAAAGAAATCGATAACGATAAGACAACTATTATCAATGTTCATGGTGAACCAATAGTAATACCAGAGAAACATCAACAAGATTTAGGTCCAGTCAGTGATGTGTCTCCCGACACTTGGCGTTATAATCCTGAAACTATCACTAAATACTATCAAAAACGCCCTTTTCAAGTATTAGCAAGATTATTTAATATTCTTTTTCCCTTTATCGATATTCTTTTTAATAATTGGTGGGATTCCTTTTGGGGTAATTCTACTAAAAATGAGACAAAAAGAGCCATTAAACTGCGAAAAGTATTAACCAAACTAGGACCAGCTTATATTAAAATTGGTCAGGCTTTATCTACTCGTCCTGATTTAGTCTCTCCTGCTTATTTAGAAGAGTTAACACAGTTACAAGATCAACTACCTCCTTTTTCTAATGATATTGCCTATCAATTTATCGAAGAAGAATTAGGTGCAACTCCCGATGAAATCTACGCAGAAATTTCTCCTCAACCCATTGCTGCGGCATCTTTAGGACAAGTTTATCGAGGAAGGTTGAAAACAGGAGAAGAAGTAGCTATTAAAGTGCAACGCCCTGATTTAGTTAGACGTATAACCTTAGATGTTTATATTATGCGTACTTTATCAACATGGGTTAAAAATAATGTTAAACGAATTAGATCTGATTTAGTAGCCATTACCGATGAATTAGCCGAAAGAATTTTTGAAGAAATGAATTATCTTCAAGAAGGAGAAAACGCCACGAAATTTGATGATTTATATGGACATTTACCAGAAATATATGTTCCTAAAATTTATTGGGAATATACTGGAAGACGAGTGTTAACTATGGAGTGGATTAACGGCACAAAACTCACGAATATCAAAGAAATTCAAGCTCAAGGCATCGATGCAACTCATTTAGTCGAAGTGGGAGTACAATGCTCTTTAAGACAGTTATTAGAACATGGTTTCTTTCACGCAGATCCACACCCAGGTAACTTATTAGCAATGCCTGATGGAAGATTGGCTTATCTTGATTTTGGCATGATGAGTACTATTTTACCTTATCAACGTTATGGTTTAATTGAAGCGGTAGTACATTTAGTTAATCGAGATTTTGAGTCTTTAGCACAGGATTATGTCAAATTAGACTTTTTAACTCCAGAAACGGACTTAACGCCCATTATACCTGCATTATCTAACGTTTTTAATAATGCTTTAGGTGCTAGTGTAGCGGAATTAAACTTTAAAAAGATTACTGACGAAATGTCCGCTATGATGTATGAATTTCCTTTCAGAGTTCCTGCTTATTATGCCTTAATTATTCGCTCGATGGTGACGTTAGAAGGTATTGCCATCAATATTGATCCCAATTTCAAAGTATTAAGTAAAGCCTATCCTTATGTTGCAAAAAGATTACTGACGGATCAATCTCAAGAGTTGCGTAATTCATTGAAAGACTTATTATTTAAAGATGGTAGTTTTCGTTGGAATCGCCTAGAAAATTTGTTAAATAATGCCAAAGATTCTCCTGATTATGATTTTGATAAGGTGGTAAATCAAGGAGTAGATTTTCTTTTTTCTGATAGAGGTAGTTTTATTAGAGAGACACTAGCCGATGAAATTATTAATTTTTTGGATAATTTTGGGCAAGAAACTTGGTTTAATATTTCAAGCACTTTCAGAAAAACTATCGGTTTAAAACCTTTAAATTATCCTTTAAATAATGGTAACGGTAAAGGAAGTATTGACAATAATTCTATGGTACACATAACTAATGTTCTTCAAATTTTACAGGAAACCGAAGGTTATGATCCTTTAAAATTAATCCCTATTATTACTAATATTATTCAAAATAGTGAAACTCAAAAATTAGGGCAAAAAATCGCTGGAGGATTGGCACAAAAAGCTACTGCTAGACTTATTCGGAATATTTTACTAGATTCTAATAATACTAATAATCGCAATGATCGTAACGGTTTTCCATCTAATCTTCCGTTATCTCTTCCATCTGCACTTAAATAGTATAGTGAACTAACAATTTTTAATGAGAGAAATAATTAATAATTTACTATGGGTTAATTTTTTTCTCATTAATATAAATATCCCACATTTGTTGATAGGCTTTCTCCATCTCCCTTGTAAATTGTTTACCATTCCATAAGGGTGATGTTTTCTTGGATTGTCGTAATTTCCAGCTAACTTCTTTTCTCAACTGTTCATCAGTACCAAGTTTTATACCCCATTCTACATATTCTTCATCACTCCATGCAATACCTTCAGTTATACCAGCATTAATCATATAAGTATAACTATTCCGAGCAGCAAATTGTTCTCCTACTCTTGTCACCACAGGAATTTCTGCCCATAATGCTTCCAGAGTTGTTGTCGAACCATTATAAGGATAAGTATCAAGAACTACATCAGCAATTGATAA
Source organism: Cyanobacteria bacterium CG_2015-22_32_23 (assembly GCA_009993045.1). Taxonomy (GTDB): domain Bacteria; phylum Cyanobacteriota; class Cyanobacteriia; order Cyanobacteriales; family Cyanobacteriaceae; genus Geminocystis. The sequence continues at coordinate 81,221 of JAACUG010000069.1, read as the reverse complement.
ATTAGCTCTATGAGTTTCCACAGTAATATCTGAGGGGATAAAGCGCAATTTTTCAAGAGATACATTTTCAGATTTTGCTACCTTTGTTACTAATTCTTTTAAGGCTTCTTCATCCTTCCGTATTTTAGTAAATAAATAGCCGTGGGGTACAGCGTTAACTATTTTTAATTGGGATTTGAGAATATCTGGGTTGAGTTTAGCGGGATTTTGTAAATTCATAAAAATCACATCATCTTTACCTAATCCAAAATCTTCTCTGCGACGAGTGGGAGTAGCTATTTCAAAACCATCTATTGCTAAATAGGTTTGAGGTAAACGCCAAATTTTCTCTGAATAATATTCCTGTGCATGATCAGGTAATACATAAGGATCTGCAATATAATAATCTATATTAGGAATCCCAGAAGCATCTAATCCTAACCATGTTACTTGAATTGGTGCTGGTTTAACTGCCATCACTGCACAAGTTAAATTAAGGGTCAAACTATCTACATCTACTAAAATATCTATCTCATCTTGTGTAATTTTATTGATAAGAGTATTAGTATTGCGATCTCCATAAAAAATATGATTTACAAAAGGAGTAAAGTATTTTTCTGTAAAATCATTTTGATTATTTTGAGTGAAATAAAGGTTAATTTCAAATTTATTTTTATCATGATAAGCCATTAACCAACGACTTAAAATACCCACAGAATGGGTTTTAAAAGTATGACCAATATAACCAATTTTTAACGGTTTAATAGTTGTTTGAATATTAGGATAAATTAAAGGCTGCATTCTCTGATTAAGTGCTTGAAAAAGAGAACCTATTTTATTAATTATTCGGCGATTTTCTGCTAAATTATCTTGTAAATATAATAAATTTACAATTGCAGCAATTATATGATCATCATTAACAGAAAAATTATTCAGATTATCAATAGTATTTAAGAGATCTTTTAATTCTATTCCAGTACTAATTACCGAATCCCAATCTCCTAAGTTTAAATAACATTTTAATAAACAATCATAAGCGGTTAATTTATCTGCTAAAGTGTGAAATTGTGAATAAACTTCTTTCGCAAAACATAAGGCATTTTGATAATCATTGAGCCTACTATAATACAAAAAAAGCATTTGATAAATATTTCTTGTTTTAAAATTATACTGAAGACAGAGATTTAGTAAATCGATTGCATAAATTTGGTATTTTCTCTCAACTCCAACTTTATAACTTATATTGATAATTTCATTTAAAAATTCAACTGTTATAATATCTTGATGAAAACAAGTTTCTAAAAAAATTAAACTTAATTTATGAGGAATTTCTATAATCTTAGTTAAAACATCTAACAATAATTCGCTCTTAATAACTTGATGATTATTTTCTCTAATTAATTGGCTAATATTCCATGTATCTAAATCATTAATATTAAATTTATTAAGTTGTAAAGATAAGTAAATTACTTCTAATAAATTGTTAATATTATCTGGTAAAATATCCTTAATTATTAAATAGATTGATAAAGAAAGAGAATAATTTTTAATATTTTTTTGTCTTTGGGCTTCTTCTTTTAAAATCCCAACTAACTTATTAAATGATTCTTCATCTTCTTGAGTTAAAATATAAAGCCATGAAGTTTGGGCTTCTTCTTTTTTTCCTTGAAATAAATAAGCTAAACCTAAATAAATATGGTTAGTTAAATCTTCGGAATTAATTTCTATTTTATTTTCATAAAAATTAATTAATTGATCATAATCTTTATTTAGTAAAAAATTTTCTACTTCTCTTTGCCAACTCATAATTTATTGATTCTCCTGAAGATAAATTTCCCACATTTGTTGATAAGCCTTCTCCATTTCCTGTGTAAATTGTTTACCATTCCATAAGGGTGATGTTTTCTTGGATTGTCGTAATTTCCAGCTAACTTCTTTTCTCAACTGTTCATCAGTACCAAGTTTTATACCCCATTCTACATATTCTTCATCACTCCATGCAATACCTTCAGTTATACCTAAATTAGTTAAAAAAGTATAGCCTTGACGAGCGTTAAATTGTTGTCCTACTCTGGTTATAAGTGGTATATTTTGCCATAAACCATCTAAAGTTGTTACTGCACCATTGAAAGGATAAGTGTCCAACATTATATCAGCGATCGCCAAATTAGCTCGATAAATTTCAGGAGGAAAACTAGGTAAAAATCTTACTCTTTCAGTTATGTCGTAAAACTTATTACCTAAGGAATAAATATATTGTTTTAACCTTGTTTCATCTTTTCTAATATTAAAAATTAGATAACCATTTTTCACTTGGCTTAATATTTTCATTTGTAACTCAACTAAATGAGGATTGAGTTTCGCAGTGTTTTGTATGTTAAGAAAAACAACTCCTTGACTTGGTATATCCAAATCTTCTCTTGTTAAAGTAGAATTACCGATTTCCACATTATCCATTGCAACATAAGTATGAGGTAAACGCCAAATTTTCTCTGAATAATATTCCTGTGCATGATCAGGTAATACATAAGGATCTGCTATAAAATAATCTATATTAGGAATCCCAGAAGCATCTAATCCTAACCATGTTACTTGAATTGGTGCTGGTTTAACTGCCATCACTGCACAAGTTAAATTAAGAGTTAAACTATCTAAATCTACTAAAATATCAATCTCATCACTATGGATTTTCTCCACTAAAGCCTTAACATTTCTTTCCCCCATAAAAATTTGTGACACATAAGGCTTAAACCATTTTTCGGTTATGTCATCAGGATGATTTTGAGTCATATATAAATTAACATCAAATTGAGAAGAATCGTGATGATAAATTAACCAACGAGAAAGGTATCCCACCGCATGAGTATTAAAAGTATGACTAATATAACCAATTTTTAAAAATTTTTTGTTTTTGGGTAACGCAAAACTAAATTCAGGATAAAAAGGTTTATTTACTTTTTGAAAAACATTAGCAATTTTATTAGCTAAAATGCGATTATATTTTGGTTTATCCTCTAGATAAAAAAAATTCATAATACCAATAATAAAACCATCTTTATTAATATCAGAATTACTTAATTCTTGAATATGGTTTTCAATTTTCTCATATAACTCACATTGTTTTTTTGCTAAGGGAAGAAACTTATTCCATTGTGCTAAAGTAAGATAAGAAGATAATAATATATTGCAACTAGAAAGTTTATCTACAAAATTATCTGCTTGGTGGTAATATTGTTCACAAATTTGGATTTGTTTATCAAAATTTTTTATCATTTTATAAAAAGTATATAAATTGATAAAAATACTAGATTGTTGATGAGAAAAGTTATTACAAATTTCCAATAAATGAATACCATAAAGAGTATATTGTTTTTCTGTACCCATCACAGTGGCAATATTACTGATTTTCTTGATTATTTCTGCATTTCCATGAGTATAAGTAAGTATAGCTTCTGCAAATAAAATATTCAATGTATGAGGATAAAGCAAAATATCTTGTAAAATCGTCGATAATAATAATAAATTAAGAGTATCAGGTTGACTATTTCTAACTAAAAAAATTAGATTATAACTATCTAAATTTTCTGTTTTAAATTCTTTTAATAAAATTTCTAAGTTAACAATATGTAGTAAATTATTAATATTATCAGGACTAATTTGATTTATATTTTCTCTAATTAATAAACTTTGTTCATATCTACTTAATTCGAGTTGTTTAATTGCTTCTTCATCTAAAATATTAATTAATTCTTGAGTCCATTTTTCTATCTCTTCCTCATTTCCCTGAGAAAAAACTAAAAACCAAGTAGTTTGAGCAGAATCTGTATCTTTAGCCAATAAATAAGCTAATCCTAAATACCAGTAATTACTAATTTCATTAGGATTATTTTCCACTAAGTTTTCATAAAAGTTAATCACTTTTTCATAGTCTTTATTTTCTAAATATTCTTTTACCGAAGGATGCCAATAATTCATTTTTATTTTACTTTAGTTGAAAATAATTATTTGATAATTTTAGTACAAAAACTAGATTTAGTAATAACTTTACTTCAGAAATAGATAATACTTTATCAGATATTAACTTAAATCATAATCGGCGAATCAAAGAGTTGCGATCGCCTTCATATTTTTTGTGCTATGTTAATTTTTTTGACTTACATAAATCTCCCACATTTGTTGATAAGCCTTTTCCATTTCCCCTGTAAATTGTTTACCATTCCATAAGGGTGAATTTTTCTTTGACTGTTTTAACTTCCAAACCACTTCTCGTCTTAAATTTTCATCTTTTCCCAATTTAATCCCCCATTCGATATATTCTTCATCACTCCAAGCAATCCCTTCCGTGATACCTGCATTCATCATAAAACCATAAGTATTTCGTGCCGCAAATTGCTCACCCACTCTTGTAACTACGGGTAATTCTGCCCATAATGCTTCTAAAGTTGTGGTTGCACCATTATAAGGATAAGTGTCTAACAAAACATCCGCTATACTTAAATTAGACCGATGAATTTCCACTGTAGAATCATAACCGATAAATCTTAATTGTGAAACATCGAGGTGATAATTTTCAGCCAGATTATAGATATATTCTTTTAATCGGTTTTCATCTCGTCTTACCTTAAAAATGAGGAAACTATTAGGAACTTGTTTAACTATTTCCATTTGTAGCTCCACTAGAGACGGATTTAATTTAGCGGCATTTTGTACATTTAAAAAGATAACCGCATCATTACTAATTTCCAAATCTTCCCTGCGTAAAGTTGGAATCCCCATTTCAAAACCATCAATTCCTAAATAGGTGTTAGGTAAACGCCAAATTTTTTCTGAATAATATTCTCCTGCATTATTAGGTAAGACATAAGGATCTGCAATAAAATAATCAATATTAGGAATCCCAGAAGCATCCATCCCTAACCATGTTACCTGAATCGGAGCAGGTTTCATAGCCATTACTAAAGCTGTTAAATTTAAAGTTAAACTATCTAAATCAACTAAAATATCCACCTCATCCTCATAAATTTGGTTAATTAAACGATTCATACCCCTTTGTGCCATAAAAATTTTATCTACATTAGGAATAAACCATTTTTCTGTAATTTCATCGGTATGATTTTGAGGAGAATATAAATTAATTTTAAATAAATCTCGATTATGATGATAAATTAACCAACGGGATAAATAACCAACAGAATGTTTATGTAAAGTGTGAGCGATATATCCAATAGTTAAAATCTTTTTTTCCTTAGCTATTGTATGGGTTATTTTAGGATAAAAAGGCTTATTAATTTCTTGAAATAAACTAGAAACTTTATTAATAATTTGACGATTATAAACAACATCATCTTGTAAATAAAGTAGATTTAAAATTCCTGAAAAAAAAGTATCTCTACTAGCAGAATTAGTTAATTCATCTTTATGTAACTCAATTTCTTGATATGATCTATCTTGTTCTTTTGCTACTATCATCGCTTTATCCCATTCTGCCAAAGTTAAATAAGCATTTAAGAGTAAATTTTTGGCATTAAATCTTTCTAAATAATTACTTGCTTTTTCGTTTAATTCTTCAGCAATATTAACTAACTTATCAAAATCTTTTACTAATTGATAGTAAGTATATAAATTAATGAAAATAATAATATTATTATGAGGGTATTTATTACACATTTCTAGTAATTCTATAGCATAAAGAACTTGTTGATCTTCCTTCGCCATAGAGTCACCAATGTTAACAATTATATTAACTATATCTTTATTACTATTAGAGTAAATTAAAACTGATTCTGCAAAATCAATACTTAAATTATAAGCATATTTTATAATATCTTTTAAGAGAGTTGATAATAACAAAAAATCTAAAGAATTAGGTTGACTATTTTTAACTAATTCACTTAAATTATATGTATTTAAAAGTTCAATACTAAAGGTTTTTAATAAAATTTGTAAATTAACAATATGCAGTAAATTATTAATATTTTCTGGATTAATTTCTAGTATTTGTTCTCTAATCAATAAACTGTGTTCATAATTACTTAAATTTAGTTGTTGTAGCGCTTCTTCCTCTAAAATATTTATTAAATCTTGATTACATTTCTCTAATCCCTCTCCTTCTTGCTGAGAAAAGACAAAAAACCAAGTTGTTTGCGCTTCATCAAGATTATTTATGAGTAAATAACTTAATCCTAAATACCAATAATTATTAATTTCATCGGGATTATTTTCCACTAAGTTTTCATAAATTTCAACTACTTTTTCATAATCTTTATTTTCTAAATATGCTTTTACCGAAGGATGCCATTCGCTCATTTTTTACCTCTAAAAACTTTAAATAACTATATTATGATAAGATTTTTTAATCGTGATTAATTATTATTTCATTTTAACTTAATATGAGCTACGATAGTATTCTCAAGTTTTTAGTAGAAGACTCCCCTGAAGTTTTCGTTAATTGGTTATTGAATACAAATGTTGAACAGGAGATAACAATCCTCAATATCGAGTTAAATTTAGAACCAATAAGGGCGGATGGATTATTTTTTCTTACCGTTGCCGACAAAATTTTACATTTAGAATTTCAAACTTCCCCTCAATCAAAACCGCCAATTCCCTTGCGAATGCTTGATTATTGGGTGAGATTATACCGACAATATGAAACCGATATTGAACAAGTAGTCATTTATCTCAAACCTAGCACTTTGCCCGATGTTTTTATAAATGAATTTCGACAAGAAAACACCTCTCATCGTTATCGAGTTATCAGAATTTGGGAAGAAAATCCTGAATTATTCTTAAAATCACCAGCTTTATATCCTTTAGCAGTATTAGCTAAAAGTGATAATCCAGAACAATTATTGCAACAAATAGCTGACGAAGTTGCTAAAATTAATGATAAGAGAGAACGAAATAATGTTTCTACTTGTGTACAATTATTAGCAGGAATAAAATTTGATTTATCTCTAATTAATCTATACTTTCGAGAGGATATTATGCAAGAATCAGTGGTTTACAACAAAATAATCGAAAAAGGTATTCAACAAGGTATTCAACAAGGTATTCAAGAAACGAAAATTTATGAAGTTCAGTTGATATTACGTCTGTTAAAAAAACGATTAGGTAATATTAACCCTCAACTACAAAATAAAATAGGTAATTTATCTTTTGAAGAATTAGAAAATTTAGGAGAGGATTTATTAGATTTTCAAAATGAATTAGATTTAAGTAACTGGTTACAAAGTTCAGATTCACATATAGATAGTTAAATTAATGTTAACCTCGAAAAAGAAATTTTGATTATATACAAAAGTGTTAGTTTTGAAAAAATAAAGCCTTAATCTTCCGTCGGAAACGATAAACTAGCTTTATTTCCGCTAACAACTAAATTACCCCCTAAACGTTTAATATTTCTTAGTGCTAAATCTCTCACCACATCTTCCCTCGCATTAGCAAAAATTCCCATCCATGCAGCAGCTTGAGCTTTTTTACTATCAGGATTTTTCTCCAAAAAATTAGCAGTTTCTTCTGCTTGTCTGGCTACTGTTTTACTACCAGCATCATTATGATACTTAGCCCATTTCACTGCCATTTCATAGGATTTTTGAGCATCCTCTGGTTTACCCACAAATAAAAGTTCATCTATCCCTTTATAAAACCATACTTGATAAGCCTTCGGTTGTTCAGGAGAAATAGATTCTAAACCTTGTGCCATTAATTCTACACTAATATCTGGTCGTCCCGAAAAAAGAGAAGTGGCAGGAGCTAAAATAAAATAAGGAGAAATAAAACGAGGATCTTTATCCACAACACCTCTAAAATACTCTGGATTAAGACTATATCCAGTATAATCCCTTGCACGATCTCCAAAATACTGAATGAATTGTAAATAAATCCAATCCGCAACTAAATTATTAAAACCAAAATCAGGCAAATTCTTCAGGAGATTAATTTTTACCCCCTCTTTTTCTTGTTGTCTTAAGGCTTCTACTTTCGTGAGATTCTCTTTTTTTTGATTAGCCATAGGCAATTGTAAATAAGCAATACCAATCAAAGAAAACAGAAAAATAAGCAATATCCCCATTGTATTAACTTGTTTTTTCATATATATATTCCCACCATTAAACCTAGCACTATCCTTTATGAAAAGTTATGGTAAAATTTATTTAAGCAATTATCTTAACTTATAACCGTCAGTGCCACAGACAGGATCTGTTAACACGGGTTGGGTAGTCGTATTCGCTGGTTGGAGACTTTGACATAAAATCGTTTGATAAGCATTTACTGAACTACTACTAAAAAATACTCCTCCAGAATATCCTCTAGTAACATCTGTTTGCCAATTATTATTAGTAATATTAAAACTAACTTGATTCGATAAATCAGTGGTATCAAAAGTCCAAGTAGTGATATATTTACTGTTAGTTACAGCCCCTATATTGTTAAGTATCTCTGTAGAAGTAGCACCGCCGCAACAAAAAACTTGATTTTCCCAATGATAAGCCATTTGGGATCTTGCCACCGTACCCAGAGCATTTTTCGCCTCAGACTCTCTCGCTTTTCCCACTTGTGCCACAAGATTAGGCAACGCCACTGCGGCTAAAATCCCCACAATAATAACCACAACTAAAAGCTCAATTAAAGTAAAACCTTTATTTTGTTGTTGTCGTTGGTTAATAATTACTTTCCAAAGAAGTTTAAACATAATCCCTACTGTAGATAATTGCTAAGGACATCTTTCCCTAAATCGACATAAAATCTATCTTTTTTTTTACCCAAAAGCAAAGTCAAAAATCAGAAATTTATTTTTAAGTCTTCCGTCTTCAATTCTGGTTTGCCCCCCTGCCCCCAATTCTGGTTCGCTCTGCCCCAACTCTGGGTTCGCTCTGCCCTCAAATCTGGTTCGCTCTGCCCCAACTCTGGGTTCGCTCTGCCCTCAATTCTGGGTTCGCTCTGCCCTCAATTCTGGGTTCGCCCCCTGCCCCCAATTCTGGGTTCGCCCCCTGCCCCCAATTCTGGGGGAGTAAGGGGGGAGTAAGAGAGATTCAAGTCCCCAAACTTGGGGATTTAGGGGCGATGTAAAATCGATTAAACTCCCCCTACCTTCATTTTTAGGTACAAAAAAAGTCCCCATAGTTGGGGATTTAGAGGCTAAGGAAGTACTTATTCTGATTGAATTGTGATTATTTAAAAATATTAACCCAATTGAATCAAGTAATTGTTATCGTATTTCTTTAGTACCACCAGCACAAGTACCAGTACCAGAAGGTACGGTACCAACGTCAGTAATACCATCACTAATACATAAAATCTGAGTATATGTACCACCACTATGATCAATACGTCCTGAGAAGGCACGAGTACCATCGTTAGCTGAGTTAGTATTTTCAGAAATATTGGTAGCACTACCTACACCGCCAGAGATACCCATACTACTAGCATTGGTGAGGTATTCACCGGGGATAACTATACCTAAGTAACTAACAGCTGGTGCAAAGGTTTGACGTTCAAAGTGATAGGCTTGTTGAGAACGGTTTACAGTACCTACGGCGTTTTTCAATTCTGTTTCTCTAGCTTTACCGACTTGTCCTAAAAGGTTAGGAAGAGCAACGGCAGCGAGGACACCGATGATAATTACTACGACTAAGAGTTCAATTAAGGTAAAACCTTCTTCTTGATTTTTTTTGTTGCGGAGGTAAGATAAATATTTTAAAGTTACTTCGGGTTTCATGACTTTTTCTCCTGTGAGAGTTATTTTTAAAGTTTTTTCTTTTTCGATATTTATACCTTACCCAAGTTAGATCAAAAACCTATCACCCTTTCAAAACTTTTTTTATCTGCTTCTAAACACGCCTCTAAATCCCCAAATATGGGGACTTTTAATCTATCTTACTCCCCCAAAGTTGGGGGCCGGGGGGCAAACTTGAATTACGCCCCTAAATCCCCAAGTGTGGGGACTTCAATCTATCTTACTCCCCCAGAGTTGGGGGCCGGGGGGCGAACCATAGTTGACGAATTAAAGTTGAGAAGCGATCGCCATAATTTTTGCTAGTACTTTTTCAATGTCATTAAAAACCTCTTCGTTAGTAAATCTGATGACTTGATAACCGTATAAAGAGAGTTCATTAGTTCTAAATTGATCATATTCTTGGCGATCGTCATGAGAATTACCATCAATTTCAATGACTAATTTTAAAGAAGGGCAATAAAAATCAAGAATGAAATTACCCACAGGATGTTGACAGCGAAATTTTAAACCATTTAACTGTTTTCCTCGTAATCTATGCCATAACAAAGCCTCAGCCTGAGTCAAATTTGTTCTTAATCTTTTGGCTGCTTCTTCAATTTCTTTGGTTGTGCCTCTAATGCTATTCATAAATATGTACCTTTTTTATGCTCTTAAATACGCCCCTAAATCTATCTTACTCCCCCAGAGTTGGGGGCCGGGGGGCGAACTTAAATTACGCCCCTAAATCCCCAAGTTTGGGGACTTAAATCTATCTTACTCCCCCAGAATTGGGGGCCGGGGGGAGACTGGGATTACGCCCCTAAATCCCCAAGTTTGGGGACTTAATACGCCCCTAAATCTATCTTACTCCCCCAGAGTTGGGGGCCGGGGGGAGACTGGGATTACGCCCCTAAAATAAATTATTGACATTAATATCGATTTTATGAGGAAAATTTAAAGTAACAATATTATTATTTGATAGTTTTTGCATATTTTGGTAATAATTTGCTTCAGGATTTTTATATGTCTCTAAAAAATTTTGATTTAAATCTATTAACCAAACCTCTTGAATTTTACTTTCGGCATAAATGGGTAATTTTACATTACGATCATATTCAATACTGCTGTCAGCGACTTCTATTAACAAAAAAATATCATCAGGGGTTGGGTGTTGAGTTCCATAAAAATCTTCTCGTGGTTTTAATAAAACTAAATCTGGTTGTGGTTCAGAATTATTATTTAATTTAATAGGATTTTGAACACTGATAATTACTTCATGACCAAATTGTAAACTAAAAAATTGATTTAATTTATTAACACAAGAGGCGTGTTTAAATCCCACAGGTGACATTTCAAATATTTCTCCTTTAATTAATTCAATCGTATAATCTTCTTTGAAAATACCAATATTAATAATTTGATGATATTCTTCAATGTCAAATTTTTTACGAGATAATGTTAAATTGCCCATATTTTTTTGTTATTAAATATCTCTAACTATTATAAATCCCCTGTTCAAGTATCGGGACTTGAATTACGCCCCTAAATCCCCAAGTTTGGGGACTTCCATCTATCTTACTCCCCCAGAGTTGGGGAATCGCCCCTAAATCCCCAAGTTTGGGGACTTCCATCTATCTTACTCCCCCAGAGTTGGGGAATCGCCCCTAAATCCCCAAGTTTGGGGACTTTTAATCTATCTTACTCCCCCAGAATTGGGGGCCGGGGGGCGAACCAGAATTGGGGGCCGGGGGGCGAACCAGAGTTGGGGGTAGGGAAGCGAAGAGTTGGAGGGTGGAGACGAACCAGAGTTGACGAATTAAAGTTGAGCTTTAAATGTTAGTCTTAACTATACTTAACCTAGATCTGAATAAATTTATGTTATTACCACTACCATTACAAAAAGGTGATTCTTTATTAGCCATCGCTCCTAGTGGCACATTAAGAGACAAAGAAAAAGAAAAATTTGAAGAAGGTGTCGAGGTTTGGCGTAAGAATGGTTATAATCTGATTTTGGAAGAAAATTATCAAGATAGAGAAGGTTATTTAGCAGGAAAAGATGAAATTCGCCGTCAAGCCTTAAAAAAAGCATGGCAAAATCCAGAATATAAAGGTATTATTTGCGTTAGAGGTGGTTATGGTGGCGCAAGATTATTAGAAAATTGGCAATGGGAGACAATTCCTCAGCCTAAATGGTTAATCGGTTTTTCTGATGTTACTAGCCTTCTGTGGAGTTTATATAATCAAAGAATTATAAGTGTTCATGGTGCAGTTTTAACTACTATATCTCAAGAGCCAGAAAGGTCATTAAAACGCTTATTTGACTATCTTGAAGGAAAACCTTTATCCCCCTTAGAAGGCCATGGTTGGGGTGGAGGTAAGGCAAGGGGAAGGCTTTTACCTGCTAATTTAACCGTAGCAACTCACTTATTAGCAACTCCCATTTGTCCTAATTTTGATGATGTAATTTTAGCCTTAGAAGATGTCCAAGAAGCGCCTTATCGTCTTGATAGGATGTTAACCCAATGGCGGTTAATGGGTATTTTTCAACGGGTAAAAGGTATTATTCTAGGTAGGTTTAGCGGTTGTAATGCTCCTGATGGTATTCCCAGCTTAACTTATTTTGAAGTATTAAAAGATCGTCTCTCAGATTTTAACATACCAATCATCAGCGAATTACCTTTTGGTCATGACGGCGTTAATGCTTGTTTGCCTGTGGGCGGTTTAGTGGAAATTGACGGGGATGAAGGAGTGGTTAATTTTATATCTGACGATAAATAAAAACCTCATTTCGATGGTTTGAATATCTGATTTAGGTAGGTTTCAGGTTTAATCCCTTTACCCTTTGCCCTTTTCTATCACTGGCACGGGGAGAGATCTTTTTACCAACCTCTATGGCATTTAGAAAGGCAGGTGAAATTCTCTCCAGAGGGTTTAAACGGTTATCAGCCCAAAAAACTTGGGTAACTTTTTTAAACTGCTACGGCTAAAGATGCGATCGCATCGGGGATGGTGTCTGAAGGTGCGTTAAATTCACCAGTGATAACGTATTCTAAACGCAATTTTAAGAAGGTAATCCACTGTTTATTTAAAGAAACAATTGCGGCGGAAGGTTGAGGACATTTAGCCTTTATTTCCTTCAATTCTGGTGCATCTAAAAAAGCAGGTTGTTTAATAAACCAAAAGTCAATCTCTTGATTTTTTTCTTTATAGACTCTGTGTTTTTCGTCTAAAATTTCGTGTAAGTTTTCAGTATCACTGGTTAGGAATTTTTCACTAGCGACAAGATAATAATAAGTAGTCATAAATTGATTGTATTGTTACTAAAAAATGATAAATTTATAGTTGATTTTTTATAGCCAATTTCATTTCTTTAACGGCACGTTCTAAACCAACTAAAACTGCTCTACTAATTATACTATGTCCGATATTTAATTCTTCTATTCCTTCAATACAAGCCACTGGATAAACATTCCAATAGGTTAAACCGTGTCCTGCATTTACCCTTAACCCTAATTCTAAAGCCTGTTTTGTGCCTTTTTGTAAAGTAATAAATTCTTTCTGAATTGTCTCACCATTAACTGCATCGGCGTATTTTCCCGTGTGCAACTCGATGAATTTTGCTTGAGTTTTTGCGGCTGCTTCGATTTGTTTTTCATCTGCGTCAATAAACCAACTAACGGGAATATCGGCACTCTGTAATTTATCCACAACAAAAGTAAATTTGTCAAGGTTTTTAACAATATCTATTCCACCTTCGGTAGTCACTTCTTCCCTTTTTTCAGGTACTAAGGTTACATAATCGGGTTTTATCTTTAAGGCGATGGCAATCATTTCTTCGGTAGCGGCCATTTCGAGATTTAAGTGAGTACGGACCGTTTCTCGTAGAATACGAACATCCCGATCTTGAATATGTCGTCTATCTTCTCGTAAATGAGCTGTGATACCATCAGCACCAGCTAACTCTGCTAATACAGCCGCCGCTATGGGATCTGGTTCAACGGTACGTCTAGCTTGACGAATAGTCGCTACATGGTCAATATTAACCCCTAATGTTAACAATGTTTGTTCTCCTTTTCAATAAGCCCCTAACTCCAATTCTGGGGAGTTTTTCCTGAATTATACCGCAAAATTATCAATTTTGGAGATTTTGAAGAGATTATGCTTCATGTTACTCCCCTAAAGTTGGGGGTTGGGGGGCAAAACTTGGGGCGATTATCAATTATTATTATTTTTATTTGCTTGAATTTGATGCAAAAGTAACTGTAATTCTGCTTCTAAACTCATGTACTTTAGTTGTTGATCTGCTTGATAGGCTTTTTGTAACTGTTCTATATTATAGTTTGTATTTTTAACTTGAGTTTTCATTAAGTATAAGTGCTTATTATTTTAATATGATTAAGTATCTGATTTTAACTTAAAATTAAATAATATGTGATAGTTTAAGAAAAGTAAACAAATTGTTACTAAAAATTGATCGCACATTGACATTGATAACTTGTCAAGAAATATTAATTTAACCATTAAAATATCAGCTTTATGGCTAAAATCGAAACTAGAACAGAACCAATGGTTCTTAATATGGGTCCTCATCACCCTTCTATGCACGGGGTTTTAAGACTAATTGTCACCCTTGATGGTGAAGACGTAGTGGATTGTGAGCCAGTTATTGGTTATCTTCATCGTGGCATGGAAAAAATCGCCGAAAATCGTACTAACGTAATGTATGTACCTTATGTTAGTCGTTGGGATTATGCGGCGGGAATGTTTAACGAAGCCATCACCGTCAATGCACCAGAAAAGTTAGCGGATATTGAAGTGCCAAAACGAGCTCAGTATATTCGAGTAATCATGTTGGAATTAAATCGTATTGCTAATCATTTACTTTGGCTTGGCCCTTTTTTAGCAGACGTTGGCGCTCAAACTCCCTTTTTCTATATCTTCCGTGAAAGAGAGATGATTTATGATTTGTGGGAAGCAGCCACAGGAATGCGTTTAATCAATAATAACTATTTCCGTATCGGTGGTGTTGCCGTTGATTTACCTTATGGTTGGGTGGATAAATGTGAAGATTTTTGCGATTATTTTCTACCTAAAGTTGATGAATATGAGAAATTAATCACCAATAACCCCATTTTTCGTAAGCGAGTTGAAGGCTTAGGTACTATTACCCGTGAACAAGCTATCAACTGGGGTTTATCTGGTCCTATGTTACGAGCTTCGGGAGTCAAATGGGATTTACGCAAAGTTGATCACTATGAATGTTACGACGATTTCGACTGGGATGTACAATGGGAAACCTCTGGAGATTGTTTTTCCCGTTATATTGTTCGTATTCGAGAAATGCGTGAATCAGTTAAAATTATTCGTCAAGCATTAAAAGGTTTGCCGGGTGGTGCTTACGAGAATTTAGAAGCCAAAAGACTTCAAGAGGGTAAAAAATCAGAATGGAATAACTTTGAGTATCAATATATTGCTAAAAAAGTTGCTCCTACTTTCAAAATACCATCAGGAGAACATTATGTACGCCTTGAAAGCGGTAAAGGTGAGTTAGGCATATTTATTGTTGGTAATAACGATGTCTTTCCTTGGCGTTGGAAAATCCGCGCCCCTGATTTTAATAATTTACAGATTCTTCCTCACTTACTCCGAGGTGTTAAAGTTGCTGATATTATGGCAATTCTTGGTAGTATTGATGTGATTATGGGATCTGTTGACAGATAATTAGAAGCTGATAGAATAAAATCAATTTTGTAGGGTGGGCATCGCCCACCAAATCAGTGCTTTAGGGAAAATATTGTTTCATTCTTCTTTAAAATCACCAATGTTCATTACGCACTCATTCAAATGTTAAGTTTTAATTTGCTTTAATATTTACCTGAAATCTTCCTAAATCAGATATTCAAACCATCGAACTAAGGTAACATCAGTTACTAATAAAAAACTGCCCTAGAATTTACTAATAGAGCAGTCTTTATCATAATTAATTTATCATTAAACAAAATTTATAAAGATGAACCGACACCAGCATAAGCACCATAGAAAAAAAGTGCGACTACTGTTAAAACACCCATTCCCGCTATTGTGCCTACAATCCAAAGGGGAATTCTTGCATCTCCCATATTAAAACCTCCTAGTATGAATAAAGTAGTTTTTAGTTAAAGAAATAACTAGAAAATAAAACACCGAGTACCGCTACAAATAATAAACCCAAATAAAGGGATGTGCGGTTTAATTCTACAGATTGTCTGTTAGGATTTTGATTTCTTTCCATTGATTCCTCCTAGCGTTGAATAAATTGCATAGCGGTAATAGCACCAATGAAAAATACCGAAGGTACTGCTAATGTATGTACAGCTAACCATCGGACGGTAAAAATAGGATATGAAATTGGTTGATTCGGACTATTGGTCATTTTTGATTTACCTTTTTATCTAACTAACTATTTATTAAATTGTTCAATTTGTTGATTTGCATCATAGCGATCGCTAATAATAGGCAATTCTTCACGAGTTTGATTGAAGTACTGATCAGGACGAGGAGTCCCAAAAGCATCATAAGCTAAACCAGTGCTAACAAATAACCAACCAGCGATAAAGAGCATAGGAATTGTGATACTATGGATTACCCAGTAGCGTACACTGGTAACTATATCAGTAAATGGACGTTCACCTGTATCTCCAGCCATAAAAGCAATGCCTCCTAAATTTTTTTTACTATTTAACTAATTTACAACATTAACGACTCAAGTTATGCAGCATTCTGAGTATTATATTTTAACAGAACACCACGCTCTCCTAAAACAAAACCTTGATCTGGATTTAAAAAGACGATTTTATAGAAATTAGATGGTATCGACTCTACTTCTAGATCTTTTTCCCATTGCATTCCACCATCAGAGCTAACTAATAAATTTGCACTACCACCAGCTAACCAAATTTCTTCACCCTGACGAGTAGTTAAATCTAAAAAGCCCCAACTATTAGAAGATTCAGGGTTGATCGGCTCTTCCCATTCTTCAAAATTATTCTCTTTACTGAATTGAATTTGTCCTCCTCTAGCAATTAACCATAGTCGATTATCCCCTATAAAGCCCATATTTTGTAGACGTTTCGAGGAATTTCGGTTATGAGGAGTCCATTCGGTATCTCCCGGTTGCCAAGTAGAATAAAAGTTACCCCTTGCACTTACCGCAACATATTTACCATCATTAGAACGACTAACGTTACGAGCTACTCCTACTGAACCTTCTACTAAGGCTTTCCAAGTTTGACCTCCATCAGTAGTTTTATATATAGCACCTAAATTTGTGACCATTTCGGCAGTATTCGGCTCAAGGGCAATAACATCATAAGGAAGTCCAGGTAATTTATCACTTAAAGGAATACGATCCCAATTTTTACCACCATTATTAGTATGTAAAAGTACAGAAGGCTCACCAGTAATCCAACCTTCATCACCATTAAAACTAACACCAGTAAAGTTGACTTTTTCTTCTCCTAAATCAATAATTTTAGGTTGCCAAGTTTCTCCACCGTCTTCGGTTTCAAATAAAGTAGCTTGTGTACCTACTAACCAACCGTGATTAGAGTTGCTAGTAAAAGCTAAATCCGCAAAAGTAGCTTCTGTTTCTAAATTAATTAGTTGCCAAGGATTTTGAGCTATAGAAGGTAAATGAACACAACTAATGCACAAAAAACTGACTACTATCAATACTAAAATTTGTTTTAGTCGATTCAATAACAGATTCATTTTTAGTTCCAATATATAATTTGATCAATTAGTCTTAATCAATGGTTAGTTCAATCCGTATAAACTAAGAAAGAATAAGACACCTAAAGCTAAAGCACCGAAAATTAGTAAATTTTTTTGCCCGGGTGTTAATTTATTAACTCCAAAACCAAATTCTAAATTTTCTTCAAATCCTGACGGTGCATCTTGAGCCCCAATATTCGTAAATGCTGTTTTATTAGTACCACACACTGGACACCGCCAATTACTGGGTAAATCAGTAAACAACGTACCTGCAGCTATCTTTGTTTTACTATCACCCTTAGAAGGTGCGTAAATATAACCACAGGAACGACATTCATAACTAGGAGGCGCCATTTCGGCTAAAGTTTTTTCTTTGGCTGCTTCACTCATGACGATATGTTAAGCAAATCTTAAAAGTTCTTTAAGAATTATTACATAAACAGTGAACAATTAATTGATTCTTCTCGTGGAATATCTATTGATCTAAAAAACTAATTTCATACTAAAATTGCTGAAAATATCGAAATTATAGATTAATAATCATGGATGAGTCGCAAAAAATATCCGTAGGTATTGTGGGTGCATCGGGTTACGGTGGTGTACAATTAGTCAAAATGTTATTAGAACATCCTCAGGTTGAGATTGTTTATCTTGGCGGTGATAGTAGTGCAGGAAAAGAATACGGTGATTTATATCCTCATTTACAACATCGGGTAAAAATAAAAATTGAGCCTATAGACTTAGATATTATCGCTTCTCGTTGTCAAGTAGTCTTTTTAGGATTACCTAACGGATTGGCTTGTGATTTTGCACCCTCATTAATCGAAAAAGGATGTAAAGTCTTAGACTTATCTGCTGATTATCGTTTTAAAAATTTAGACACCTATACAGCATGGTATAAAACTCAAAGAAAAGATCATCACATTGCAGCTACGGCGGTTTATGGGTTGCCTGAATTATATAGAGAACAAATTAGAAATAGTACCTTAATTGGCTGTGCTGGATGTTACCCCACTGCTAGTTTACTCGCTCTTGCACCCCTGTTAAAACAAGGTTTAGTCTTGCCTGATACTATTATTATTGATGCCAAATCAGGCACTTCTGGCGGTGGCAGACAAGCTAAAATAAATTTACTGTTAGCAGAAGCAGATAGTTCATTTGGTGCTTATGGCGTTGCAAAACATCGACATACCCCCGAAATTGAACAAATTTGCTCAGATTTAGCCCGAAGTGAAGTAAAAGTACAATTTACCCCTCATTTAATTCCCATGCCTAGAGGAATTTTATCTACCGTTTATGGTACTTTAAGAGATCCTGGATTAGTTACAGAAGACTTACTCACTATCTATAACGCTTTTTATCGTAACTCTAGTTTTGTTAAAGTTTTGGGTAATGGTATTTATCCTCAAACAAAATGGGCTTGTGGTACTAATTTAGCTTATATTGGTATTGAAGTTGATCCCCGTACTGGACGAGTAATTGTTATGTCTGCTATTGATAACTTAATCAAAGGACAAGCAGGACAAGCTATTCAATGTCTAAACTTAATGATGGGATGGAGTGAAGATTTAGGTTTACCTACCTTAGCTTTTTATCCATAAAATATTGCTGATTGTTAATCTTTTGGGTGAATGCCATTCACCCCTACAAATTTCTAATCCATCGTTGATTGTTAATGTCAAGTTACTATAAAAAAATGATCATTTTTGACTAAATACTGAATAAGAAATGATTAAATTTAAGATAATTGATCAACTTATTAGCATTACTATTTCCACTATTTTAATGTTATTTATTCCCTTTAATGTTAATGCTGAAAATGAATCTATTTTAGAAGAAGTTAATCGCACAGGATTATTAAAAGTAGGCATTAGAAGTGATGCAATTCCTTTTGGTTATCGTAATAATAATGGTGAATTACAAGGAATCTGTTTTGATTTAGTCGCTTTAATTAGAGAAAAATTATCCCAGAAAATTGATCGCAATATTATCACAGTTACAGTGGTTATATCTAGTTTACAAAATCGGTTTTCTATTGTAGAAGATAAAGTTGTACATTTAGAATGTGGGCCTAATACTATTAGAGCCTTAGATGATGATAAAGTAATATTTTCTGATGTTTTTTTTATCTCAGGTATTCAGTTTATTACTCGACAAGATAACGCCTCAAAATTTCTTAATTCTGATGGTAAAAACTTAACTATTGGTTTATTACTTTTCACCAATACAGAAACATTAATTAAAGAAAAATATCCTCAAGCACAATTCCAATTATTTCAAGGAATAAAGGGTACACAAAGAGCTTTACAAGCTTTAAGACAAGGAAGAATTGATGGTTTTGCTAATGATGGTATTTTATTAATAGGAGAATCTCTAGCACAACAAATATTGATCGGAAATAATCAAGAATATGTTTTAATTCCTCAACCTCCTTTTACTTGTGAAAAATATGGTTTAATTCTTCCTAACAATGATCCAAATTGGGAAAATTTTGTTAACTCCGTTTTAAATTCTCAAGAAAAAAAGCAAGTTATTAATAACTGGTTTAATACCATAAATAATGATTCTTTATCTAATCAAGAAAACTGTAATTAAAAATTAATAATAGATATATTAATCCGATTTGAGTCGTAAGAAAATAATGAGTTAATTTATCCGAAAATTAGAAGGTTAGGGAGCGAAAATTCTCACAAATTATTTAGAAATTCTATCAAGAATAAAACAAGACTAAACCATTGATTTGGTGGGCAATGCCCACCCGACTATATTCTCTTTCCTAATTATTACACTTCAACTTTTTCTTTTTCCGTTAAAGAAGAAGCATAATGGTCATTATTAAAGGATTCATTAATCAAGTTTTTCTCACTAATTTCTCCAGTAATTAATCTTGCACCTCTTCCTCTCGTAATGTAATTCCATCCCCATTCAATCATCACTACTAATTTACTATCAAATTCGATTAAGTAATAAATGTGCGCAAATACCCATACTAACCACGCAATAAAGCCCGATAATTTCATAAATCCAAGATTCACAACGGCATGATTATCCCCAATTACGGCTAAACTTCCTTTGTCCACATAACGAAATGGTGGGATGGTTTCACCTTTAATCTGTGCTTTAATGTATTTTGACATATATTGCCCTTGAGCCATGGCTACGGGTGCAATGCCGGGCAAGGGTTTATTGTCTTGATGGGAGAAATTAGCTAAATCACCCACCACGAAAATATTAGGATAATCTTTGATACTTAAATTAGGCTCAACGATAATCCTACCAACTCGATCACTTTCGGCGTTAGTTTTTTCCACAATAATTTTTCCTAAACTAGAGGCTTTTACCCCCGCAGCCCATAAAATTGTCCTAGCTTTGATTGTTTCTTCTTCTTCTCCATAACGTATATTTACCCTACTTTTCTCAATATTTGTCACCATCCGATTAGTTAACACTGTTACCCCTAAATATTCTAAGGATTCTTTCGCTTTTTGAGATAAATCTTCGGGATAAGGTGGTAAAATCCGATTCATCCCTTCAATTAAGAAAATTTTAGCTTTGGTTGTGTCTATTTCTTTAAAGTCATCTTTAATGATTCTATGGGCAATTTCGGCGATCGCACCAGCTAATTCTACCCCTGTAGGGCCACCACCGACAATAGCAAAAGTTAACCATTCTTCTTTTTCTTCCATAGAAGATACTTTTTCCGCTTCTTCAAAGGCAAGGAAGATTTTACGACGAATATCAAGGGCATTTTCGATACTTTTCAATCCAGGGGCATCTTTTTCCCATTGATCATTTCCGAAGTAGTGATGACTTACACCTGTACCGATAATCAAATAATCATAATTTAAAATACCTTCACGCATAATTACCTGTTTTTCTTCAGGATTGATGTCGATAACTTCATCTAAAATGACATGGGTATTTTTATTTTTACCCACCACTAACCGCAAAGGAGAACAAATTTCCGCAGGGGATAAACTGCCAGTGGCTACTTGATATAAAAGAGGTTGAAAAAGGTGAAAATTGCGCTTATCAATTAATGTTACCTTCACCAGTGCTTTTCCTAACTCTTTTGCCGCATATAAACCAGCAAAACCACCACCAACGATAACGACATGGGGCAAATCCGATGTTTTTCGAGAATTATACATAACCTATATGAATTTTTTAGTATTCCTTGTTTGTCCGTTGAATACTAGATTATAGGATTAAATTAGATTTCAGAGTGATTAACCATACATTTTCATTGATAATTTCTAATTTTTGATGACTTGATTTAATTTACCGCTACGATAACCTTCTAAATCGAGAGTCACATAAATAAACCCCAAGGATTGAAAATAATTAACAAGTTCATTAAGATTAGTTTGCTTAACAAAATCATTAATTTGATCTGGTAATAACTCTATTCGTGCCGTATCACCATCAGATCTCACTCTAAGATTACTATAACCTAAATTTCTGAGATAGATTTCTGCTCTACCAACACGATGTAATTTTTCATAGGTAATTTCTTCACCATAGGGAAAACGAGATGAAAGACAAGGCTGAGAAGGTTTATCCCACCAAGGCAACCCTAATATTTTCGTTATTTCTCTTACTTCCATTTTCGTTATACCTAATTCTGCTAATGGCGATCGCACACCTCGTTCTTTAGCAGCTTGAATACCTGGGCGATAATCTTGTAAATCATCAGCATTAACTCCATCTATCACATAAGGATAACCTTTTTGTAAAGCAAGAGGTTTAAGTTTATCGTGTAATTCACTTTTACAAAAATAACAACGATTAACAGGATTTGAAGTATAGTTAGGATTATTCATCTCCTCTGTATAGACTAATTCATGGTTAATACCGATAAATTTAGCTTGTTGTTGAGCTTCATCTAATTCTTCAGGTAATAGAGAAGGAGATACCGCCGTAATAGCAACACTACGATGTCTTAAAACATCATAAGCAACCTTTGCCACTAAAGTACTATCAATACCGCCAGAATATGCAATTAAGCCCTGATTCATGTCTTGAAAAAGATTTCTTAATTGTATTAATTTTTGCTCAATCATGATGATAAATTTCTTAAGGTAATAAAATAAATAGATATAATTTAATTCTAATTTTTATATAATCCATTAGCAGTTAATATTATTCACGACTAAATATTTTTAATAGAATATACTTATTCATAATAAGGCTATTTTTAACTCAATAATGAGATAAATCAATGTCCATAGATTGCTATTGATCAACTTATTAGAAAAAGTCTAAAAATTATGCACTAACTCTAAACGTAGGGTGGGTAATGCCCACAACCCACGACAAAGAGTATTAAAAACTCAGAAAATAGTAATTTTGTCTAACTTCCAAAGTTTAAATCATATAACTAACTGTTCATTGTTCACACCATTAAATCTTATATGTCAACTATGAATCCATCAAGTCTATTTCAATTTATTATTGGTTTTTTCTTAGGTATAATCCTATTCGGTGCAGGAATTGCAGGAGGAGCTTACTTTTTCCTTACCAATGTCGCAGGAAATACCTCTAAACCAGTATTCTCAGAAGAAAAACCCTCCAAAGAAAAAGAAACAAAACCCTCTGCTGCTGTTACCAAAGAAGAAACAAAACCAGCCACCTTGGAAACAAAAAAACCAGAATCTGAAAAACCCGAAGAGACAGAAACTTTACCAAAAGGAGCATATAAAGCAACAGTAACATGGTCAACAGGTTTAAGTTTACGTTCAAATCCTAGTAAAGACGCAGAAAGAGTCGGAGGAGTCGGTTATAATTCAGAATTAATTATTTTAAGTACCAGTAATGATAACCAATGGCAAAAAGTGCGTATTCCCAATAGTGGCGAAGAAGGCTGGATTAAATCAGGAAATGTCAAAAAAATAGTTGATAATGAATAATGGAAAGGAGGAAAAACCTTAAACCTCTTTTATGATTTCTTTTCAATTCTTAACATCAAGATATGATATAATGTTAGATTGCAGTATTTAAACTTTTAAAGAAAAATGAGCTTAACCTTAGAAAAAAAACAAGAAATTATCACAGAATATCAAGTACATGAAACTGATACAGGATCATCTGCTTTACAAGTAGCATTACTTACCGCTAGAATTACTCAACTTACCGAACACTTAAAAGTTAATAAAAAAGATCATTCTTCTCGTCGTGGACTTTTAAAAATCATCGGTCAACGGAAACGTTTATTAAGTTACATTAAAAAAGAAAACGTCCAAGGCTACCAAGACTTAATCAAAAAGTTAGGTATTCGTGGTTAAAATCCATATTCATAAATAATCATGCCATCGTCATCAAATCGAGATTCCCTACCTTTTGAACCAAAAAAGAATAAAAAAATCACCAAAAAACCCTCTCATAATCCCCTAGAAAAGTCAACAAACTTATCGAGTAAAGATTCTCAGGGTAAAAAACAAAGTACCTCCGAGGCGGCAATTCCCGAAGTAATTAGCAACCGAATGTTAAAAAGAATCGCTATTTTTAGCGGTATTCCAACAGGAATGGGTATTTTTACATTTTTTGCTTCTTATGTTGTCGTTACCCAAAAATGGTTAAAAGTACCGAATACAGCAGTTTTGTTAGTGACGATGGGTTTATTTGGGCTAGGTGTGTTAGGTTTAAGTTATGGCGTTCTTTCCACATCTTGGGATGAAGAAAGAGAAGGTACTTGGTGGGGTTGGTCAGATTTTACCGTCAATTTTCGTAGATTTACTTCTGCTTGGAAAAATGCTCGACAAGAGTCTATTAATAAATAATTAATTATTCAGCTATTTTGAACGAGTCACTTCCTAGAAAATACTTACACATAAAAAATTAACAACTATAACCAAATACTCGCCTTAGCATATTAATTCATAAAGGTAAATCAATTATGATCGTTGTAATGAAAGTGGGAACTCCTGAAGTCGAAATTAATCGTATTGGAGATGAATTAACCACCTGGGGTTTAGCACCAGAAAAAATTATCGGACAAAGTAAAGTAGTTATTGGTTTAGTGGGAGAAACTGCTTCCCTTAACCCAGAACAAATTCAAGAAGTAAGCCCTTGGATTGAAACCGTTTTAAGAGTAGAAAAACCTTTTAAACGAGTTAGTTTAGATTATCGCAATGGACAACCTAGTGATGTAGTTGTCTCAACTCCTAACGGTGAAGTAGTTTTTGGCTTGAATCATCCCATCGTTATGGTAGCAGGTCCTTGCTCCGTGGAAAACGAAGAGATGATCGTGGAAACTGCCATGAGAGTCAAAGCCGCTGGAGCGAAATTTTTAAGAGGAGGCGCTTATAAACCTCGTACTTCTCCTTATGCCTTTCAAGGTCATGGCGAAAGTGCATTAGAACTACTAGCCACCGCTAGGGATGCTTCTGGATTAGGTATTGTTACGGAAGTAATGGACACTGCGGATTTAGATAAAATTGTCGAATACGCTGATATAATTCAAGTAGGGGCAAGAAATATGCAAAATTTCTCCCTGTTAAAAAAAGTTGGAGCACAACCTAAACCTGTTTTACTTAAGAGAGGTATGTCTGCAACTATTGCTGAATGGTTAATGGCGGCAGAGTATATTCTTGCTGGGGGAAATACCAACGTTATTCTTTGTGAGAGAGGAATCCGCACTTTTGATAGAGAGTATGCTCGTAATGTACTAGATTTATCTGTGATTCCAGTTTTACGTTCTTTAACTCATTTACCCATCATGATTGATCCTAGTCATGGTACAGGTAAAGCGGAATATGTACCTAGTATGGCTATGGCTGCCATTGCTGGAGGTGCTGATTCTCTAATGATAGAAGTACACCCAAACCCAGCGAAAGCCTTATCGGATGGCCCACAATCCTTAACCCCTGATGCTTTTGATCGTTTAACGACAGAATTAGCAGTAATAGGAAAAGCCGTTCAGCGTTGGGAAACCTCTGTACCTGTTTTAGTTTAGCTTTAGAAAAAAGTCCCCATAACTGGGGATTTAGGAGAGAAAAAATAAGAAAAGGGTTTCATTGAGTTAGAAACTACAAACCATCAAAGAAACCCCACGAAATCAAATTTGCTTTTTCTTAGTTAAAGAATAACGTGCCACTACTACCCGTTGCTAAGTTATTGGTAGTAAAGTTGTTAAAATTAAACAACGTAGCTAGTAGATCCCCCGTACCAAAATTAGGATCTTCTGCGATGCCGTTACCCAATCTTAGTTCAGTCTTAAAACCAACTTTCACAACGTCAATATTATTGATGCCTGTAAACAAGAATTGATCATTGGTTATAAATTCATTAACGGTATCACTACCATCACCTGAACTATATAATAATATATCAATATCTGTAGGACTCGTACCAAGAAATAAAAGATCATTTCCTTTACCCCCCGTCAAACTATCAGTACCCTTTCCACCATTAATAAGATCATCTCCGACAGCACCGAAGATTTCGTCATTACCATCACCTCCATTGATATCGTCATTACCAGCATCTCCATTTATTTCATCACCACCACCATCACCATTGATAAAGTCACTATCATCTCCACCGAAAATAGAGTCGTTATCTCTTCCTGCGAAAATACGATCACGACCAATACCACCTTCTATAGAGTCATTACCCTCAGCTGCTACGATAAAGTCGTCACCACCATCACCGAAGATAGAGTCATTATCTCCTCCTGCGAAAATAGTGTCACTTCCGTTTCCCCCACGAAGAATATCATCTCCGTTTCCCCCACGAAGAATATCATTTCCAATATCTCCAGTTATTATGTCATTACCTTCTTCACCATCGATGCTGTCGTTACCATCATCTCCTGAAATAACATCAACACCATTTCCTCCATCCACAGTATCATTACCATCACCACCATTTATAATATCATCATTGCCTAGTGCCTTGATAGAATCATTACCGTTATTGCCAAAAATAATATCTATAGACATTGAGCCTGTAATAATATCATCGTCTA
This sequence comes from Cyanobacteria bacterium CG_2015-22_32_23, assembly GCA_009993045.1. Taxonomy (GTDB): domain Bacteria; phylum Cyanobacteriota; class Cyanobacteriia; order Cyanobacteriales; family Cyanobacteriaceae; genus Geminocystis. Next base: position 54,804 of record JAACUG010000069.1, on the reverse strand, counting down.
TAGTTCCATTGATCAAACCTGAGCCTGATATTATAGCCATAAAAAAAATTACTATGTTAAAACGTTTAATAATAACTATTATAAGGCATTAAAAACTATTTATTTTCAATTTATTTTTATTTAAAATTAAGAATAAATCATCAATTTATCAAAAATAATTATCCCTAAAAAATATTTTTTTATAAAGCCTTTGATAATATTTCAACAAAGTTTTAATAATAAAAATTTTGAAGTAAAATCAGGATTTAACAAAAATAAATAATTAGGTTTTCCTTAATAATATTTAAGTCTGGCGTTGCTGATTTAAGATATAAATTAAAATAGTCTGGAAAATAATTTACGCCTCTTAATACATTATTTTCACTGGAAAGATGTATCGTTACCATAACGTTCATAGCTTACATCAGCAACGTCAGAAAATTAACTAAAAAAGAAAAAATAGAGAGTTAAATAGACAAAGAATCGTAATTGAACATATAAATAAAAAACTGAAAATAGTCAAAATACTATCAGAAAAATATAGAAATAAAAGAAAAAGATTTGGGTTAAGATTTAACTTAATTACTGAAATTTATAATTATTAAATAGAGCAGAAAGAGATGATTATTATCTCAAAATAAATTCAAAAAATCCTAAGAATTAATTTGTGTATTTTTCCACTAGTGGTATTTACTTTTACTAGGCTAAAGCTATATAATTAAAAATTATGATTAACTCTATAAACGTACTTATTTCTTTTGATTAAATTGAAGACGTCCACAAAGTGGCGCTGAGAGTCCGCTAACAATTTATCTTATTCTACTATTTTTTCATGTTAATTATTAATTTTGCAAGAGGTCTATTGTTTATTCCTTTAATGATACGATTAATTAGTATATGTAAATAATATATTTATTAGACTATAAAATCATAAATCATGCCAGATTTTTTACCCATCGCTTATTTTGAAGGTAAGTTTATTCCTTTTGTCGAAGCTAATATTTCCATTGCTACCCATGCGTTACATTATGGTACAGGTGCGTTTGGTGGATTGAGAGGGACAATTAACCCCGCTAATCCCCAACAAGTGTTATTATTTCGTTTAGATCGTCATTGTCAGAGATTAAGTAATAGTGCCAAATACTTACATTATGATCTTTCTCCCACTAAAATTGAAGAAGTAATTAAGGATTTCGTTAGTAAAAATAAACCCACTAATGCTTTTTATATTCGTCCTTTTGTTTATACCTCAGATTTAGGCATTGCGCCACGACTTCATAACATTGAAAAAAACTTCTTTGTTTATGGTTTAGAAATGGGTGATTATCTTTCTCCTGATGGTATTAATTGTCGTTTAAGTTCATGGTATCGTCAAGAAGATCGTAGTTTACCCTTAAGAGGAAAAATTAGTGGTGCTTATATTACATCAGCTTTAGCAAAAACCGAAGCCGTAGATAGTGGTTTTGATGAAGCAATCTTGATGAATTCTCAAGGAAAAGTTTGTGAAGCCACAGGAATGAATATTTTTATGGTAAGAAATAATAAATTAATTACTCCTAGTTTTGATCAAGATATTTTAGAAGGTATTACCAGAGATAGTATTTTGACCATTGCGAAAAATTTTAACATAGAAATTGAGCAAAGAGAAATAGATAAAACAGAATTATTTATTGCCGATGAAGTATTTTTATGTGGCACGGCGGCGAAAATTACCCCTGTCAAAAGAGTCGAAAATTATCCTCTTCCCGAAGAGAAAATTATTACTAATAAAATTAAAGAAAAGCTAACCGCCATTACTGAAAATAGAGACGTTGAGTATCAAGATTGGATTACCGTTATTGACGTTTAATTAAAAGTAACATTTATAAAACTCACATCTTGCACTAAATAAAAGGTGACAGATAGTAGGGGTGTAACTGAGATCTTGCACCAGAACAAAAATACTTAATACTCTAAAGTGAGGTAATCAATTTTATAGCGGTTAGTATCAATTCTGAAACTCATTACTCATTACTTCTTACTCATTACTCCCCCTAACCAGTCAATGGGGTGCAAGATATGAGTGTAAGGTTTACTTTCCTTAAAAAACTTTCCACCAACGGCGACTACCATCAGGAAAAATAGTATTCCAGTTAATTTTTGCTTCTTTTAACTGTTGTTGATTTATTTTCGCATTTTTAAGATTTGCACCACATAAATTAGCATTGCTTAGGTTAGCATTAGTAAAATCTGCACTTCCTAAATTTGCACCTTTAAAATCCACATTTTCTAAATTACTTTTGGAAAAATATCCTTGAAAAGCATTAACATTACTAAGATTAGCAGAATTTAGATCTGCACTATAGAAATTACCTTGAGATAAATTAGCATCAGCGAAAGTAATTCCTTGTAATTGAGAATAACGAAAAATACATTTATTTAACTTACTACCTTGTAAATTTAAACCTTGCAAATCTTGATCACTAAAATCTTTTTTACCATTATTAAAAGCAGTGAAAAATTTTTCTTCATCCCATTTAATCGAGAGATTTTTAGAGGATTTATTCATCCGTCTTTGTTGAATTGCTTTTTGAATTTTTTCCGTAGTAGAAATTGTTTTTGTTACTTGAGTAATATTATCATCCGTACCATGAACTTCTAATTGACTTAAATCAATGGTGTTGTTACTAGAAATTTGATTACCGACAATATTTTGACTCAAACTCTGTTGAAAAGGTTGAATATTAAGGGCTTCAATCAACTCATCAATACTTTTGTAACGTTCACGGGTATCTTGAGCCAACATTTTGTTAATCACTTTCACCAAACCGCCACTAATATTAATATCTTCTTGCCAAAGTAGTTGTCCTGTATCAGGATCAATATTAAAATTTTTCGGTGATTTACCCGTAATCAAATAAACACAAGTCGCCCCTAAAGCATAAATATCACTAGAATATATTGGACGCATAGCCAATTGCTCTGGAGGTGCGTAACCCATTGTACCTACAGAAAATTTAGTTAAGGCAGTTTGCCCAAAAGTTTTAGCTAATTGAGTATTTACTTGATCTTTTACCGCTCCAAAATCAATTAAAACTAATTTACCATCTTTTTTTTGTCTTAAAATATTAGCAGGTTTAATGTCTCGGTGAATAACTTTTTCCGAATGAAGATACTTAAGAATAGGAGTAATTTCTTCTAAAAACCTTCTCAAAGCGATTTCACCATAAACCCCTTGAGTTTTAACTTCTCGCTGTAAATTTTGTCCGTTAATTAATTCTTGAATCAGGTAAAATTGTCCTTGATCTGCAAAGTAATTCATCAACTTAGGTATCTGAGGATGGCTTATTTTCCCTAAAGTTTTAGCTTCCCTTTCAAATAAACTAATAGCAGTTTTCAGGGCTTGAGGATCATCAGCCATGGGTCGTAATTGTTTGACTACACACAAAGGATCACCTACTACCGTTAAATCTACTCCCACAAAAGTCGCCCCAAATCCACCTTTGCCTAACATCTTGATGACTCGATAACGATTATTTAAAATTAAACTAGAACCACAAGTATTACATTTCTTTAATTTAGGGTGGTTTTTTGGTTGAGAACAACTAGGATTAACACAATAACTAATAATCATCGTTTTGTCATGGATTGGTGAATAAATTTAAAGGCTATAGTAGAGAATAAAATCAAGAATTACCTACCACCATCGTTTTTTACCATCGGGGAAAATAGTACGCCAATTAGTTTTTGCTGTTTTAAGTTGCTCATCATCTACTTTTGCACCCTTAAGATTAGCACCTCCTAAGTTAGCATCTTTTAAAATAGCACTATTAAGATTTGCCCCCATTAAATCAGCACCCTGTAAATCAGCATTTTTTAAATTTGCCTTATATAATTCTGCCCTTTGTAAATTACACTCTTTAAGATTTGCTTGTGCCAAATTAGCATTATAAAAATTAGTGCGATAAAGATTCGCTTTTTGTAAATTTACGCCGATTAATTTACTTTGAGAAAAACTAGCCCCAGCTAACTTTAAACCGTGTAAATCCAACTCACTTAAAACCTGTTGACTGAAATTACGATTTCCTTGACGATAATCTTGGATAATCATTTCAGGAGTTAGTTGTAATTTAGGTTGGCTCAAAGGTAAAACATTTTGTTGACTTCTCGATGATGGACTATTTCCTGCTAATTTTTCCTTTCTTTTTCTAATGGCATCCGCTAAATTTTGAGAAGTTGAACTAGCAATAGTTACATCTTGTTCTTCATCGTCACTAGAATCTTTACCACTACTTAAATTAACCATACTTCCAGCTAATTCTTGTTCATAGGGTACTAATTCTAAGGCTTTAATAACCTCATCCGCTGAAACATAACGTTTACGAACATCTAACTCCAGCATTTTGTTTAAAACTTTAGCAAAATTAGCACTAACATTAGTATATTTTTCCCAAGTTAATTCACCAGTATTATTGTCACATAAATCTTTTGGTGCTTTTCCTGTTAATAAATAAATACAAGTAGCAGCCAAAGCATAAACATCACTAGAATACACTGGACGCATAGCTAATTGTTCTGGCGGTGCAAATCCCATCGTACCGACGGAAATTTTTGTAAAAGCACTTTGAGGATTTTGACTCATTAACTGAGTGTTAGCTTGTTCTTTTACCGCCCCAAAATCAATTAAGAATAATTTGTTAGTCTCTTTTTCTCGAAGAATATTTCCGGGTTTAATATCCCTATGAATTACTTTTTGTGAATGAATATACTTTAAAACAGGCAACATAAAACGAAGAAACTGTTTTGCAGAACTTTCCTGATAAATTCCACCTTTTTTGATTTCTTTTTCTAAATCTTTCCCTAACACAAAATCTTGAATTAGATAAAATTGATCGTTTTCTTCAAAATAATCTAACAATTTCGGTATTTGAGGATGATCTAATTTTGCCAGAGTTTTTGCTTCCCTAGCAAACAAATCAAGGGCAGTGCGATGAGAGTCAGGATTAGCCGCCGCCAATTCCAGTTGTTTAATAACGCAGTAGCGATTTTTTTGTGCCATATCTACCGCTAAATAGGTTGTACCAAAACCACCTCGCCCAATTTTTTTGATGGCAACATAGCGTTTATGGAGTATCAGATTAGATTGACAACTCCGACACTTTTTTGTTCTGGTATCATTTTTTGGTTCTTCGCAATGGGGATTGAGGCAATAAATAACGCTCATTCACTCTCGTTTCTCTAATGAGTTAATTGTGATTATTCATCTCAAGATGTACCTTTAGTTTATCGTAATTTTTCAATCTCAAATAATAAGTTTAGAAAAATTTTACTGATTTTTTTTAACCTAGGTCTTTTCTTGATAGATTATAGTTAATAGTCAAATACTAACTTAACCTCAGTTCGATGGTTTGAATATCCGATTTAAGTCGGTTTCAGGTTTGATTTTTTCTACATCCATTAAGTTTTTCATCTCCCACCAGTTTTTTAAAACATAGTTTAATTAGCAAAAAAATATTCTTATTTTGAGTCATTTAGATAAATTATTTCATCCTTTAACAGATTTTATCTCTTTAGTAGAAATAGAAGAAAAAGAGGTTATCACTTATTATTATGAGGGAATCTGCCCAAAAACAGGAATTACCCTTAAATTACCTCGCACAAATTTAGCAGAAAAAATTGCCTTAAATTTATATCATCAATTGAAAAAAATTAACTTTTATACCGTCAAAGGAAAAATGTTAGGAATTTTAATAGTAAAAGATAATCAAGGAAAAATAGGAGTAATTAAAGCATTTTCAGGATTATTAAATAGTCAAAAAGAAGTTAATGGTTGGGTATCACAAATTTCTAGTAATTCTGTTATTGCTTTAGCTGAAAATTTAACTATTAAACAATTAGATAATATTAAAAATGAGATTATTACCCTCACAAATTTATCTATTAATCAAGAATATTTACAACTAAATATAGAATATGAAAGTCAATGGCAAGAATTAAAAGTTATTCATAATGAAAGAAAAAAAGTTAGAGATAAAAAACGGATTTTATATGTAAATAGTCTTCAAAATCATCAATTTATAATAGTTTTGGTGACAGAATTTTTATCTAAACTATCACAAAAAAGTAGAGATATTATATTTTACTATCAACTATTACTAGAAAATAATCTTGATAAAAAACTGTATAATTTACAGCAAGAAAGTAGAAAAGATGATTGGGAAAGACGTAATTTTAAATATAAATGGCAAGAAAAATTAAATCCTTTAAAACAAGTAATTAATCAAAATAGTCTTAAAATTCAACAACTAAAATCACAACGAAAAGAATTATCAAAACAGTTACAAGCACAAATGCAAACTGCCTATACTATTACTAATTTTAAAGGGGATAGTTTAAGCGTAGGCAAATTATTTAATAAAACTTTTATTCCCACAGGTACGGGAGATTGTTGCGCCCCGAAACTATTACACTATGCGGCAACAAATCATTTACAACCCCTTGCTATGGCTGAATTTTGGTGGGGAGAAAATTCTCCAGATGGAGAAAAAATTGAAGGTAATTTCTATCCTGCTTGTGAGGAAAGATGTCAGCCGTTAATGGGCTTTTTGTTATCGGGTTTACCTACTTTTACACCTTTTGATACTCAAGAATCTATCCCGATTATTTATGAGGATGATTGGTTATTGGTGGTAAATAAACCCAGTGGGTTATTATCAGTATCAGGTAGAGGAAGGGAAAATTTTGACAGTGTGATTAGTCGTTTTAGTCAGATTTCTAGGGATAATCGTAACCATTATATTACCACAGTCCATAGATTAGATCAAGATACTTCAGGCATATTAATTTTGGCAAAAACTAAAGAATGTTATGTCAATTTATCTCGACAATTTGCCCAAAGACAGGTTAAAAAAGTTTATGAGGCGGTGTTAGATGGTTTAATCTCTACTTCAGAAGGAATGATTAATTTACCTTTATGGTCAAATCCACTGACACGCCCACGACAAGAGGTAAATTATGATTATGGTAAACCTAGTGTTACTCATTTTCAGGTCATGGGAATAGAAAATGGCCATACACGATTACAATTAAAACCTATCACAGGAAGAACTCATCAGCTAAGAATCCATTGTCTTGAAGGTTTAGGAATAGCTATCAAAGGCGATCGCTTATATGGAAAATTAGAGGATAATAAGATTAGATTGCATCTTCATGCGCGAGAAATTAATTTTAGTCATCCTCAGACGCAACAATCTCTATCCCTAAAAACTTTAACTCCCTTTTAAAAGGAAATAAAAGGAAATAAGAGGAAAAAAAATGACTCTCTTACTTGGGTTGGGGATAAATTTTTCCTTGAAAAAGGTGTTAGATGTCAGGGGAAATGGAAAGAGTGAATGTATAAAAAATTTAATTGTTAATTCTTATAATAGATCTCTTGTAAAATAAAAAGTAAAATCTATTTTAGGATGGAAAACGTTAATTTCTTAACTCATTACTCATTACTTATTACTCATTACTCCACTTCTGCAAAAAGTCTAATGAAAAAAAGAATAATAATAATTGTTAATAGTTAATTGCGTAGTTAATGGATTATTTTTTATTTTTAGGATCGACAACCTCTAATTCTGATAACCTAAAGGTAATAAGTTTATCCCAGTTGCCTCCTTCAAATAATACTGCTGCGTTTCCATCGGTAACTCTTTGCACTAAGCCTTCAAATCTGTAATAAATATCATCAACATTAGTAACTGTAACTATAGTGCCGGGTAAGATTATCATAATTATTGATTTAGTTAAAGTAATAAGTTTTCTTTTTATGTCATTTTAATCTATAGAAGTCTTTTGAGAAAGAAACCAATACTTTATAATTAATAATGCTATAACAAACAAAATTCGATATTGATGGATATTAATACTTTTTTAGAAAAAACTTCTGGGGATTGGTTTTCTCAACGTACAACTTACAATCTTACTCAAGATAACGTTGATAACAGTAAAGCGAACATAACTATTAATCTTTTATCGTCCGATGATAACTCACAGGTTGAGCAATTTTGTGAAAAGTATAACCTAAATTTAGATTTAAGTCTAGGGATGATGACTTCAAATTGGGATAATTCTCCTGATTGGGGTAAACCAAAACAACAAGGAAATAGCTTAATGTTGATTTTTGCTGATGAAAATAATCATAATCAAGGAAAAATTTTACGAGTTTTAAGTGATGATAAAGCCTTAATGGGAAAATATATATTAGCTGAGGATGAATCTTTAACTTTAATAATTGAAGAAAATAATCAATCTATGGAGGAAAGAATTTATTTTGCTAGTGATAATTTACGGTTACGCAATACTATTGTGAAAAATAATGGAGAAGTTACTCAAACTTGTTTCTATTCTGAAATTCGCAGAGTAATTAATAATTGATAATTATCTACAATTTTTTTTATAAAACTCAATATTACTCCTATTTATTCTTTCACTTTTACTTATTTAAAATGTTACAAAATCTTTTTGGTTGGTGTTTATTAACTCTTTTATTCTGGAATTTTTCGCCTCATTTAGCTTTAGCAAAAACACCGTCAATTAATCAATCACAATCAATAAAGCCTTATTTAGAGCAAGTTAAAAATAATATTACTGAATTTACTTTAGATAATAATATCAAATTTATTGTTTTAGAAAATAAAAATGCACCAATTATTTCTTTTGTAACTTATGTTGATGTTGGCGGTGCAAATGAGCCCGATGGAAAGACTGGAGTTGCTCACTTTTTAGAGCATTTAGCCTTTAAAGGTACAAAAAAAATAGGTACTAATAACTATCAAGAAGAAAAAATTATTTTAGATAAATTAGATAAAGTTTTTGAAGAAATAAAGGAAGCAAAAAAAGAGAATAACCAAGAAAAATTAGCAGAATTAGACAGTCAATTTAGAGAATTAAATGCACAAGCAAGTAAATTTGTCAATCAAAATGAATTAGGAAAAATTATCGAATTAGAAGGAGGAGTTGGTTTAAATGCCGCAACTTCTGCTGATGCCACTGTGTATTTTTATAATTTTCCTAGTAACAAATTAGAGTTGTGGATGTATTTGGAATCCGATAGATTTTTAAACCCAGTTTTCAGAGAATTTTATACGGAAAAACAAGTAATTTTAGAAGAAAGAAAACTACGCACGGATAACTCCCCTGTAGGTAAGATGGTTGAGGCTTTTTTAAATACGGCTTTCACCCAACATCCTTATAAACGCCCTGTAATTGGTTATCAGACAGACATAGAGAATCTTACCAGAGAGGATGTCCAAAATTTCTTCCACAGTTACTATGGTGGCAGTAACATTACTATTGCCATTGTCGGTGACGTAAACCCGAAAGAAGTTAAATTAATGGCACAAAAGTATTTCGGAAGTTTTCCTACTACCAGCAAACCAGCTAACTTAAATATAACTGAACCAAAGCAAAATCAAACTAAAGAAATAACGGTAGAATATCCGTCTCAACCTATTTATCTTGAAGGTTATCATATTCCAGACGGGAATCATCCTGATTATGTAGTTTATGACATGATTGGTTCAATTTTAAGCGATGGGCGTACTTCTCGACTATATAAATCTTTAGTGGAAGAGAAACAAATTGCTTTAACCGCCGAAGGCTTCACTGGTTTTCCGGGAGATAAATATCCTAACCTAATGTTATTTTATGCCATGTCAACTCCCAATAGTACTGCGAAGGAATTAGAAACCGCTTTACATTCAGAAATTGAGAAATTAAAAACTCAACCTGTGACTAAAGATGAGTTAGAAAGGGTAAAAACTCAAGCTAAAACTGGTTTATTAAGAGGAGTTAATTCCAATGCTGGAATGGCAAGATTACTAGCTGAATATCAAGGAAAAACTGGAGATTGGCGGAATTTATTTACTCGTTTAGATGCTATTTCTGCCGTCACTGCCGATGATATTCAACGAGTCGCCAAAGAAACTTTTACCTCTGAGAATAAAACTATTGGCAGACTTAAAACCATTAAAAATTAATAAAAATTTTAATTATTACAGATAATTTTTGTTAAAGATAGTTAAATAATAAAACTTTAGATATTTTTAATAATAATGTCGTTTTTTTAGATTAAAATTGAGGGGTATTTTGATAAAATAAAAGGATAAAATTTAGTCATTAAAACAACTAATTTGGTTTTAATCCTGCAATGGTGAATCAAGATAGTAAGGGAAATAATAGTCATATATATTTATATATCAAGGGAGAAAAGTAACTCAAATTTATTATAAACATTATTATATTTATGACTTGATAAAAAGTAAAAATAAGATAAAAGTTAGTCTAAATACTAATATTTATAAAGTCTTAATTTATAATAATAATCTTATTACGGATGAAGTTATTATTATCAATAAGTATATTGGTAAAAGCCAACAAAAACTTAACTTTAATTTCTATATTCAGTTAAAATTTTTCTTAATTTTTTTTTCTGATAAGATAAGATAAAACTAAAACAATTAATAATTAACTATAAAATCTAGTATAATTTTTAAGGATAGTTTAGTTAAGTAAATTAGATTAGAAAAAATATGAGAAAAGCGTTAATTTGCGGTTATTATGGGCAAGGAAATGCGGGAGATGAAGCGTTATTAATTTGTTTATTAGAAAGATTACCTAATAGTTTTCAACCGATAATTTTGTCAGGAAATCCGACTAAAACCAGTCAAGATTATGGAGTTATTAGCTATTCTCGCTTAGGAATTTTTAAACAAATATTAAAATTAGGAAAAAAAGATTTATTTATTTGGGGAGGAGGAAGTTTAATCCAAGATGTTACGAGTAAAAAAAGTGCGATATTTTACTTAACTTTAATGATTTTAGCACAGTTTAAGGGCTTAAAAACTATTGCTTATGCCCAAGGTATTGGCCCTATTAATACTTCTTTTATTATATGGTTAACTAAAATAGTTTTAAAAAAATGTGATGGTGTTAGTGTTAGAGATAAAGCATCAGCTAAAATGTTAAAACAATGGGGAGTAAAATATATAATTGCGGCTGATCCAGTATGGGCATTATCTAGTAAAATTAAAGAAAATTTATCCTTATTACCTAAACCAAGAATAGGAGTTAATCTACGATGTCATTCTAGTTTAACACAAGGAAAAATAGAAATAATAAGTCAAAGTTTAATCAAGTTTCAAGAAAAAACCCAAACAAATATTATATTAATCCCTTTTCAGAAATCAAAAGATTTAAAAATTTGTCAACAAATAAGAGAAAAAATTAAAAAAAATTGTCAAATTACTATAATAGAAAATCCTCAAGAATTAAAAGGATTATTTCAAGAAATAGATATGATGATAGGAATGCGTTTACATAGCTTAATTATGGCAAAAAGTGAACAATGTAAATGTTTTGCGTTATCTTATGATCCTAAAGTAACTAATTTAATGAAAGAAATTAGCATTGATGGTTACGAATTAAATAATTTACCTGATAGAGTAGATATAATTACAGAAAAATGGTTAGAAATTTATGAAAATGTAGCAAATTTATCAGATAATAAGACAGAGTATTTCTTAGAAAGTGCTTTACAACATCAAAAATTATTCGATTCAGTAATTTAGGTTTTACCAATATATAAATGTCGATAAATTAATAATGATATGAAAACTTTTCCTGTGCTTAATTTACCAGTACACTTAAGTGATAATTATGAAGATTGGCTAATAAATCGCATCGATAACGGTGAATCGACTCATGTTATAACCATGAATTCTGAAATGGCTATTATGGCACAAAAAAATGAGGAGTTATTTCACGTTATCACAAAAGCTGATTTAGTCGTACCCGATGGTTCTGGTATTATACTTTATCTATGGCGTAGAGGACAAAAACAACAACGAATCGCAGGAATTGAGTTAGCGTCTTCTTTACTGCAAAAGTTAGGTAATCGAGGAAAAGACTATCCCATTTGTTTTTATGGTGGCGGTGTGGGTGTCACAGAAAATGCCGCTAAAATGTGGCAGGAAAAAGTACCTAATATTAATATAATCTACAATCATGGTTATCTATCAGAAAGAGAATTAAAGGCTTGGTGTGAGACTATTCAAGAAAAACAACCTAAGTTAATTTTAGTTGGTTTAGGAGTCCCAAGACAGGAATTATGGATTATGAATCATCGCTATTTAGCGCCAAATGCTGTGTGGATTGGTGTTGGCGGTAGTTTTGATATTTGGGGAGGTGTCAAAGAAAGAGCGCCAGAATTTTTCTGCAATAATAACTTAGAGTGGTTATATAGATTATATCAAGAACCTTATCGCTGGAAAAGAATGTTAGCTTTACCTCAATTTTTCCTCAAAGCAATACTTTAAATTATAAAAGAGTGTGAAATTATTTTTTCTAATTAATTTATTAACTTGTATTTTATTATTAACAGGTTGTAGTAATTATCCTCGATTATTAAGTTTCCCTTTTTCAGATAATAACCGAAGTTTTAACAGTCGCTCATCAGAATTAAATCCCTCTATTTCTGGACAGTATATTACTTTTGTATCTGATCGTAATGGCTCTCAAGATATATTTTTATTTGATGCCAAAAATCGTCGTCTGATAGATTTACCCGCATTAAATGCCATGGATGAAATAGCTTCAAATCCTTCTATTTCAGAAGATGGGCGTTATTTAGTCTTTATGGCCATTAAACAGGGAAAATCTGGACTTTATCTTTATGATCGCACAACTCAACAAAAACGACCTTTAATTACTCAATTAAAAAATGAAATTAGAAACCCAATGATTAGTAGTAATGGTGAAAGAATTACTTTTGAAATAGCAAATAATGGTCAATGGGATATAGTGGTGACGGATATAAAAGGAAATCCCCTCAATATTTCAGGTAACTTATTAGATTAATAATCTTAGCTGTGTTACTTCTGTTGGCGATAAATTATTGCTTATAAGTTTAATAGTTAATTAACACATATTTTTGTTATATAAATACTAAAAGTTGCGAAAAATTTATACCATTATTGAGGATAAAAAACATTGGAAAAAATCTTGATAACGAATTCCATCTAAATCGATGATAAATAATTTATTTCGACAACGAGTAATTGCCGTATAAATTAATTCATCCGTCATAAAAGGATTTTCTTTTGAGTCTTTTTCAATTATTAAAAATAAAGTATCTATTTCCCAACCTTTAAAACTATGAATTGTTGACAATTTACTATTCCCCGTATTCATCCAAAAGTTATTTTTTTTATTCTTTCTAATAGTTTCAAGAACATTTTTTAATTGATTATTATTAAAACTTTCTTTTGCTAAAATCTGATAAATTTCTTGAGTTTCAAATATTCTGGTGGTTTTCAGTTTTTGACTATTTCTAAAAGAGTAATCTATTTTCCTTAAAACTTCAACTTTTGAGCTTTGAATGGAAATATCATTAGGATGAATACTATATTTATTTACTTTTTCTTGAATTAAATTAGCTATATCTTTTACAGAAAATACAGCTAGAGGAATATACTCGATATATTCTGAGGAAGAAAAGAGATTATTCTCACTAATTTCAACTTTTTCTATCTCATATTTATCCATAAAAAATGTTTGTTGAAAATTACTAGCTAAACTAGCAATATTAGATGATAAACGGAAAGATTGTTTTAATAAATTCCACCCGCCACCTATACCAGTATAAGGTTTTTTATCTTCTTCCATTTTTCTTTCATAAACATTTTGTTTTTCATCTCCAAAAACTACATATTCCCCATTATTTTGTAAATAAATTTTTTTAATTATTTCTACCCATTCTTTCTTATAGTCTTGAATTTCATCGATAAAAATGACAGGATATTGATTAATTTTGTCTATATTTTCCCTAAATAAATCAACATTACTATAATAGTTTTTTTCCAAATATGTTGAACGAGTTTTGCTATCCCAATCATCAAAATCATCAGGAATATTGATTTTTATCCCTATATTATTTAATTCTTGTTTAATAAAATCATGATAATTAGTAATATAAAAATTGCCCCAATTAAAATCTTCTCTCACTTCACTAATTCGATCATGAATATAGTTTTTTAGAGTAATATTATAGGTAAGTATGATAATTTTAGGTTGATAAATATATTCATTTTCTATTCTTTTTAAAGCATTTACTGCCCTTTTAGCTAATACACAAGTTTTTCCTGAACCTGCAACACCTTTAGCTTTTTGTTGACCAATTTTACTAATAATTAATTCTTGTTGTTTAGGGGTATAATTTAATTCTTTTCCTTCTTCTTTTGTGTGATAAGGAGGTTGTAAATGACGTTTAAAACTGTTGTATAATTCCTCATCAAAATATTTTGATTTTCTACTTAAATAATGTTTAGCTAAAATTTGCTTCAAGTTTTCTTTTATTAAAGAGTTATTCCCTAATATTATTTGATGACTTAAAAAGTTAAGATAACTTTGATCTTCTTGAAAATTAGCTGTTAAAAAGTGGTTAATTTTTTCTTCAGTTTCCCAGTGAAAATAAACAGCACAAGTAACGATTGCCCAATGATTAGGTTGTTTTATTTTTTTCTCTAATAAATTCTCAATATGTAAATCATAGAGGTTTTGTTTATAAGCTAAAACTTGATCAATTGGAGATTTTATGACGTACCAATTATTCCCATTTTGAGTTACTTCCCACTGCTTTTTACTATTAATTCTATAATGTTGTAAATGCCAATCTTTTACCTCAATAATCATCACCCCTGAATCTTTCCTCATCAAAACAATATCGGGGCGATCGCCATTAAGAAAAGGTTGAAAATAGATCTCATAGGAATCATCTAAATTATCAACTAAAAAATTGATTAAATGTAATTCTCCATCTGTGGGTTTTTGACGAAGATTAGGGAATTGTTCTAAAGAAGGAAATAGTTGTGCCATAGTTTTTATTATTTCTATTTACATATCAAAAGAGGTGTTAAAAAATATGCAGAATCAAAAAAATGACCCGCATACTTTCGGTTAATTAGCAAGTTTAAAATCCCAATAAACAGTAGTAATAAACAAACATTTTTCCTCCTTATCTATGGGGGCAATAATTCGCAATCCCCGTAAATCATCAATTAATGAATCGTAGATGGTATTCTTGAGACATTTATCAAGAAGTGTCCATGTACGAGCATGACTATGGAATTGATACTTCCCATAAGCCAAGGCTACCCGAATCATATTGACATTAATTGCTCGTTGTTGCATCCTTCTTTGAGCGTGGTTTTCATCATGGTATGTACCTGCAATGATAAACTCAGGAATTGCCACGATTTTGGCATCTTTTTCCACAAGAGAATGCAAAATTTTGCTTAATTTCATAGTATTATCAACCATTAATTTCACTTCTTATTTATTTATCAGTAGTGAAATGAGAAATTATGCAACATTGACTTAATTTTTTTGATGCTACAGATTAAGTTTTTTTTACCTTACTGAATGTCATCATCTGAGTTATTAGAATTAGTTAATTGATCTAAAATTTCTTGAGTAACATTAGGATGTTAAATAATTCCCTTGAGAAGTTTAATGGTATCTGGCAGTGCTACTTCGTGATCGCCTTCTCCCAATAATTCCATTTTTTCGTCTCTGGTTTTCTCGTAACCCTCATAACAATCATAATTACTTAAATCATTACCATACCACAACAAAAATTAAGGATAAATGATCAGGATTTCTCCCTTAAATTAGGATTTGTTAAAGCCGACTGAAGATTAAACTCATAATAAATAGCTTCAGTGAAACACTTAATTAAGCTATCAATATTTGTTCGCAAAGTTTATCTTCTAAGTCTTTTTCTTCTTGATTAGCTGAAATAATTGCATTATACATAATTTCGGAGATAGATAATCCTTGTTGATGTTGTGTTAACCATTGTTGAGCTTGATTCCCATGTTCAAGAATTTTATAAGCTGGGGTAAGGAAACAAGAAAACCCTTTTGATTTAGCAATGGGATATAATTCGCTAATTAACTCTTCTAACCAGTCACGAGCAATGATTTTACTACCATCTTGCCAACGATATAACTGCGCATCTAAACTATTTTCGCTAACTGCTTGGTCATTATATTGAGTAATTTTTAGTAATTCTGTTTCTAAATCACCGTGATTAATGGTACTTTGTTGTAAAGGATCGAGGGTATCATCGAGTAAAATTTGATTGATTCTTGCTTCTAAAATAGCGGTGATAGCTAACAAATGAATGGGGTTTAAAACTAAATCACAAATTCTCAATTCCAGACGATTGAGGTTATAAGGGCGATTGTCACCATTAGGACGTACAGAAGACCATAAATGTCTTACATTTTGCATTGTACCTAAAATTAATTGTTGTTTTGTCCACTCAATAAAATGATGATGACTGGTAAATAAAGGAACATGATCAGGAGTTTGAGGAAATAAACGCCAACGGGTAGAATGAAATCCTGTTACTTGATTATCCAAAAAAGGAGAAGATGCACTCAAAGCGAGTAATAAAGGTGCTTCTAATCGAATTAAACGATAGGCTTGAATTAATTTTTCTGTGTTTTCGATACCAATATTAATATGAATACTAGCAGTAACAATTTTTGTATGATAGGTTTGTTCAATATAATCATGATAATGGTTGTCAGGATCTGAGCGAAAAAATTGACTACTATCCCCTAAAGATAAAGTACTCCCCGGAATAATGGTATAATCACCCAAAGTTTGAAGATATTGTCGTAAATCTCGACGAGGGCGCAATAAAGCACATAGTAAACGATCATAATTGCACAAAGGAGCAGTAGTATATTCCACATTCCGACTGTCTGGCTCTCGCACAAAACCATGCAAATCCCTAACAATTTGGCTAGAAAGACCTATTACTTTACCTTCTGGAGTGCCTGTATAAACTTCAACTTCAAATCCTTTCGTTAACAGCACATTTTTTCCTCAATGGTTGCTCTACATTTTAATTATCATTGATCATCGTATTCTTGACAATATTTGCATGAAAATGACCTGAGTTCGAGATAAAATCTTCCGTGAGGTAAAGGGCAATGGGCAATGGGCAATGGGCAATGGGCAAGGGGCAAGGGGCAAGGGGTAAAGAGTAAAGGGCAAAGAGTAAAGGGCAAAGGGCAAAGAGTAAAGGGCAAAGGGCAAAGGGCAAAGAGTAAAGGGCAAAGGGCAAAGAGTAAAGGGCAAAGGGCAAAGGGCAAGGGAATTAAACCTGATACCTGCCTAAATCTGATATTGAAACCATCGAAGGGAGGTAAATTTAGGTAATATTTAACTTCTGATCGAATGATAAAGCAACAATCTATTATCATAGTTAAGGTATATCTATAGAAAAAATTAAATTAAATTAACGTGAGTCAGACTAACTTAGAATTTTTAGCCGATACAGATCCCGCCATCGCCGAAATTATTGCTAACGAGTTACAACGTCAAAGAGGACATTTAGAATTAATTGCTAGTGAAAATTTTACGTCTCCTGCCGTAATGGCTGCGCAAGGTTCGGTTTTAACCAATAAATATGCCGAGGGTTTACCCGGAAAACGTTATTATGGTGGTTGCAAATTCGTTGATCAAGCTGAAGATTTGGCCATCGCACGAGCAAAAGAGTTATTTGGTGCAGAAATGGCCAACGTACAACCCCATTCAGGCGCACAGGCTAATTTTGCAGTATTTTTAACCCTTCTCCAACCGGGTGATAAAATCATGGGGATGGATTTGTCTCACGGTGGACACTTAACCCATGGATCGCCTGTAAACGTTTCTGGTAAATGGTTTGAAGTTTGTCAATACGGTGTAAGTAAAGAAACCGAACGTTTAGATTATGATCAAATCAGAGAAATTGCCTTAAAAGAACGTCCGAAACTCATTATTTGCGGTTATTCTGCCTATCCTCGCACCATAGAATTTGATAAATTTAGACAAATTGCGGACGAAGTGGGAGCATATTTATTAGCAGACATTGCCCATATTGCTGGTTTAGTAGCGACAGGATTACATCCTAACCCCGTGCCTTATTGCGATGTTGTAACCACGACTACCCATAAGACATTAAGAGGACCAAGAGGCGGTTTAATCCTCACTCGTGACGCAGAATTAGGCAAACAACTCAATAAAGCGGTATTCCCCGGTACTCAAGGAGGCCCCCTTGAACACGTTATCGCAGGTAAAGCCGTCGCCTTCGGAGAAGCCTTGAAACCCGAATTTAAAACCTATTGTGAGCAAGTTATTCTCAATTCCAAAACTTTGGGTAATCAATTAGTAAATCGTGGCTTTAAATTGGTATCTGGCGGTACAGATAATCACCTTAACTTAGTAGATTTGCGCTCTATCGGTATGACTGGTAAAATTGCTGATCAATTATTAGGTAAAACTAGCATCACAGCCAATAAAAATACTGTACCTTTTGATCCTGAATCTCCTTTTGTTACCAGTGGCTTACGTTTAGGTTCACCAGCAGAAACCACCAGAGGCTTAAAAGAAGCAGAATTTACTGAGGTTGCTAACATTATCGCCGATAGACTCTTAAATCCTGAAGATGAAGCCGTGAGATTAGATTGTATTAAACGTGTAAAAACATTATGCGATCGCTTCCCACTTTATCCTCATTTAAGAATCCCTGTACCTGCTTTAGCATAAATGTAATCCCCTTGAGAGAGGGGACTTCTTTTAAAAAGAATGACAAATATAATTTCAATGCTCTTAATATACCGTTGTCAATAAAACTCCAGCCGAAATTGTAGGGGCGATTGTTTTAGTTAGTATTTTATTGGTAGCGTCTTTAACTGCCGTTGACATTCTATAAATTGATGCTTTAAAACAAGTAGTAACTTTTACGGTACTTTTAGGTGACAATATTTAGTTGGAGTCGTTATTTTAGGTATTTCGGGCTTCTAGCCCGATTCTTGGAGAATAATGAGTTTATAAATTATTCCATATTCTCCTATCTCCTATCTCCTATCTCCCCGTTTCCTTTTATCTCTTAACTCCTAAATTATGATCGATAATCAACAATTTTTAACCCCAGAAGAATCCCTCGAAGTCGAAAAAGCGTTACTAACATCTTCAGAAAAATTTTTAACTCGTTTAACTATTTCATCTTTAAGATTATTACAAGTTATCGCTCAAGATTTTAATATCCCCATCAATGACTTAACCAGTGAGCAAATTATTACATGGATGGAAACAGATAGTAAAAAGAAAATAGAAGAGGGAAAAGATCAAGGTGTGCTTAAATGGTAATGATGAATATTTAATGTTCAAAACAAGTTTTAATTTTCTCAAGCTGAATTTGTAATTTACCCGTTATGATTAACTCTTGCGCCATTTTAAAACCATTTGCCAAAGAATTTATCGCACCACATCGCCAAAGATAAAAACCACCATTGAGAATACTACTAAGAGTTAAAGCTGATTTTTCTCCTCTAATAGTTTTTTCTAATTGTGAAAAATATTCTTCATGACTAGATAATAAAACATCATTGCCTTTTAAATCATAATGAAGAGGATTAACTTTCAAATATTGGAATCCTTCCTCACAATTATCATTATTTATTACAATTATATTAGTTTGATTTAATTTAAGATCTCCACTACCTTCTAAACCTTTAATTAAAGTAAATTTTTCTATTTGTCTTAATTTTAAAGCCTCTCTAATCATTTTTTCTGTGGGAGGATGTACATAACCTGCCATCAGATGATTTTTTCCTTGATAGGGTTGCCAAATTAACTCTAAAGTAGCAATAGGAGGACGTTTACCGATTTCTTCTCGATATTGTACAAAATTATGTGCTAGGGGAAAATGTTGGGGTAAATAAAGAAAACCAAAATTAGTTTCATTGAGAGATTTCTCTACTTGTGTTAAAGACAATTGAGTCACATCTATACCTAAACTTGCCCAAATTTGAGCTAAAGTTAAGCCGTATTTTGTGGGCATTTTTGCCCCTCCGTGCATTAATACAGGAATATTCATCGCCGTTAAAATTAAAGCCGTTACGGGAGATATAGGGGCACTTCTTGTTCTACCATCATAAGGAATACCTAAAATAGTGAGAGGATATTGAGAGTTATCAATAGTTGATAATTTCACCCCTAAGTTAGTATAACTATCTAGCATTCCAGCTAATTCTACTCCTGTAGGGCGTTTAATACGATGAGCAATCAAAAAACCACCAATTTGAGCAGGAGTGGCTATTCCAGTCAACATCATTTCTAACCCTAAAGCCGCTTCTTGTCGAGTTAAATCTTTATGGGTATGGGCACCACTACCGATTTTTTTCAATAATTCTCTAAATTCGTTACTCATCTCGTCAATATTAATTATTACCCTAGAAGAAACTCAAGCTATAACTTATAACGAATAGTTTATAGTGATTAATGTTCTCATGGCTACCAAAATTGAGAAAATTATTAATCATCCATTTGCCAAGGTTGAGTTAAATTATCTTCATCAAGGATTTTTTTCGGACGTAAAATTAATAATAATTGTC
Source organism: Cyanobacteria bacterium CG_2015-22_32_23 (assembly GCA_009993045.1). Taxonomy (GTDB): domain Bacteria; phylum Cyanobacteriota; class Cyanobacteriia; order Cyanobacteriales; family Cyanobacteriaceae; genus Geminocystis. The sequence continues at coordinate 34,351 of JAACUG010000069.1, read as the reverse complement.
CTAAAATTTTACCATTAGGGTTAGATTGAAACCAATCAAATTTTAGTGTATTTTCGTCTTCGATTAACCAATAATTTTTTATATCCCATTCCTGAATATCTAAATCAACTACTACTAATAATTCCTCAGATTTAGTGCTAGGAAGTTTCGGTAAATCTTCAGTTTTACACATAATGACGGCTGGTTTTTTCGCCTTTAAAATTACTTGCCAACTAGGAATAGAAACTATAGGGATATTTTCCTTAATTTTTACCATGCCAAAAGGCTCGATTTGCTCAAAGATAGGAACTTTTTTTAAATCTAAAGACGTTAAAGGAAAAGTGCCAACTACGGGTAAAATACAGGGTAATTGCTCGTCATTTTCAATGCGATAAAGAGGCAATAAAGGGGCATTTTGTGTCGCTGTCGATGCGCTACTAGCGGCTTGTGTCAATAATTGCTCAATTTGTTGTCTAGCAGTAGAAGAATGAGCAAATTTTAACCCTTCTGCAATTAATCGAGCTTTATCTGCTAAAGTTTTTTTCTGACGCGCATTTTTCCAATGTTGATAAGCGACGGCATCCCCGGGGTGAAGAGTAAAACCCGTTGGCGGTTGAGAAAGATGAGAAAAATGTTTGATAGCTTTAGCTATTTCCTTCGCACCATCTACATCTAACTGTTTTTCCTTCGCTAAAATTGCTGCGGAGAGTCTTTCTTGGTGATTTAAAATCCTTAATTCATATAATACATCACTGCGAGGTCCTTGATAATAAGTTAATAAATCTTCTTGGGCTTCACCTTTAACTAAGCTATCATAAACTTGTGCCCCAACGATGACTAAATTTTGTTGACTGGTTTGTAATCCCGTATTTTCAAAAATTTCTTGACTATTAACTCCTCCTAGTTGCAATATTTGACAGGCTTTTCCCCAATCTACCCAAGAGCCTTCTTTATGTAACAAAGATGTCATTATTTTTTCTTTTTCTTCTACACTGAGGGGATTATTATTTTCTGTCATAAAGTGATAATTATTGAGATAGACGTTAGTAAATATGAGGCTATTCTACCATCCTTGAACTATAAAATTATCCCTAAGAATTGTTAATATATGATGGTCAAATTTAAAGCATAATTAACCATGAAATCATCAAAATTTATCCAATTTTTATTTATAGGTGTAACAATAACTATTTATGGCTTAAACCCTTTACCTGCAAAAGCTAACATTAGTGAATCAAAAGTAACCGCCTTTGTGGAAGCACTAAAATTAGCTGCACCGCCCATTAAACCTAACGATGGAATGTATAGCCAGTGGCAAGTATTACCTAATATTATCCCTAGTTGGACAAAACAATGTTTAGGAAAAGAATTGACTCCTACAGCTTTTGACGCAGATAAAACTGCCGCCCAAAAAACTGTTACTTGTATCGCACAAAGAGAATTAAATCAACAATGGAAACAAACTAATCAAAATGAAGCTCAAACTATTCGTAATACGGCTTGTTGGTGGATGACAGGTAATTATAATGGTTGTAAAAGTGGCACCACTGCTGAATATGTAAAAAAAATAGAAAAACTATACAATAAATAACTACAGCATTTACCTTGTCTTTTAACTGATGGTTAAATAATAAAAAAGTCTTTAAACTAGAATAATTTAATCGAATCTTTAAGAAATATTTATGTTTTGTGTAATGCCACAATGAGAGCAATAAGGCATTAATTTATAGGTTAAATTATGACAATTATGACATTCTACATATTGACTATAACCACAATGGGGACAATGTAAATGATCATGATAAATTTTTTTTCCACAACTTAAACAACGAGATTTTTCAACTCTTTTACTAGCTTGATTTTTAGGGTTAAAAACGATTTGCTGAAAAAATTTAATGATAGCAAAACCAATGGCTGGAATTATAAATATATATAAATAATTGATTAAAAAAACTAAGCCACCGAAAATTATCGTAATAATATCTAGTAAAGATTTGAAAATAACTCCTATCTGTAAAAATTCAAATATTTTAATTAGTAACGGGATAAAAAAGATTACTAATAAATGCCAACTCATTAAAGTAAGTAAGTCGTATCCTTTTTCTATGGCAAATTTATGAACAAATAAACTAATAAAGATTAAAGGTAATAAGAAAATAAGTTGGAAAATAATTTGAATACTAGGATACCAAAATGATGCTTGATCATAACCTTTTTTTACTTCATTAAAATTAGTATCAGAATTTAAAAATGAAATAAATTTGACGGTTTCAGGAGTTGTTAATAATTGTTGTTTTAAGTCTTTAATTTCTCCTTGAAGATTACTTATATTAAGATTATTTTTATCTAATTCTAGCCTTGCTTTTTGAGCTTCAACTTGATTTATAGATAAATTATTAGGTTGCCCTGCAATTTTTTCTAATAAAGTAGAATCATATTGACTGCGAATATTTTTATTTTTTTCTTGAAGGGAAGTTATTTGTTTTTGTTTATCTTCTATGGAGGTAAAAATCAGTTTATTATTAGGCTGATTTATTTGCTCTTTAAGACTGGTAAAATTAACACAAATTGAAGATATTTCCCCTAAATGTCCTTGAGAAGATTCTTGATAACTTGAAGGTAAATTTACATTATTATTTAAGGCTTCACTTACTATTAAAAAATCTCTATCTTGATTATTATTTTGTTGATAATTTTGCCATGAAGTATAACAAGGATAGGCTTGATAAGGACTTAAATACCATCGACTAATACTATCTAATCCCGAAAAAACGTTAATTAAAATAAACAAATCAATGATAATAATAACTATTAAACTTACTTTATTAACAGGCTCATTATTAATGTTTCTTGATTTATTAAAAAATAAATTGATAATGTTGCGTATTTTCCTAAACATATTTTATTTAAAGTGAGCTAATTATAAATTATTATAGTAAATTTAAAGTTAATATTAAAAGAATTAAATTAATTATCTAAATGAATTTTAGCGGATTAGGTACAAAATATTAGTAATATAGATAGAGATATTTTTTATATTAAAACAGTGCAATGGAAGCAATCAAAATTGGTATTATTGGCGGTAGTGGGTTATATAAAATGGAAGCCTTACAAGACATTGAAGAAATTACCCTCGATACGCCTTTTGGGAAACCTTCGGATAATTTTATCGTTGGCACATTAGATAATGCTAGAGTAGTTTTTCTTCCTCGTCATGGCAAAAATCATCATCTATTACCCACAGAATTACCTTTTCGAGCTAATATTTACGCATTAAAACAGTTAGGTGTGGAGTATATTGTATCAGCTTCTGCCGTTGGTTCACTACAACAACATATTAAACCCCTAGATTTAGTTATACCTGATCAATTTATTGATCGCACAAAAAATCGTGAAGCAACTTTTTTCGGTGATGGAATTGTGGCGCATATCGGCTTTGGAAATCCTGTTTGTAATCAATTAGGAAATATTCTTGATGAAGCTATCAAAAATTTAGATTTTCCTGATATTGACTTACATCATGGTGGTACTTATGTATGTATGGAAGGCCCAGCATTTTCTACCATTGCCGAATCTAATCTTTATCGTAGTTGGGGTGCGAGTATTATCGGGATGACGAATTTAACAGAAGCTAAACTTGCTAGAGAAGCGGAAATTGCTTATGCTACTTTAGCTTTAGTTACCGATTATGACTGTTGGAATCCAGAGCATGATCATGTTACAGTTGAAACCGTTATCGCTAATTTACATCAAAACGCCGTCAATGCTCAAAAAGTGATTAGGGAAACGGTAAAATTAATTAACCGTAAACCCTTTGTTAGTGAAGCACATTCCGCCTTAAAAACAGCGATTTTTACTCCTTTAGATAAAGCGCCTATAGAGACGAAACAAAAATTGACAGAAATACTGAAAAAATACCTTTAATAAGTTTAACTTTTCTGTATCTGTAGGGTGGGCATTGCCCACAATTTCTATTTATAATTTAATTATCCTTGAATCATAAAATTATCGATGAAGATAGGAAAAAAGGAGACAGAAGAAAAAAGAATTATCATGACTCGATTTTGTTTGCTAAAACATCCTCAATCTTGAGGATAAAATTTCTTATAATTAACTTAAATATATAGTAAGTTTATATAAACAATGAAGATAAAAAAAATTATTATTAGCCTATTTATTTGTTGCTTTTTTTTCTTAACTTTTAACTTAAATGTGGAAGCAAATACAGACATTGAAATAATAAATGTTAGCTTAGGAAATGCCCAAGGAGAATTAAAGTTTATTCCTAATAAGTTTGATTTTAAAGTAGGGAAAAAATATAAATTAATCCTTGATAATCCTAGTCCAGAAAAACACTACTTTACCGCAAAAGACTTCGCTGATGCAAGTTGGACTCAAAAAGTACAAGCAGGAAAAGTGGAAATAAAAGGAGCAATTCATGAGTTAGAATTAAAGCCAGAAGGTACAGCAGATTGGGTTTTTGTGCCACAAAAAGAAGGTATTTATCAATTATATTGTTCCATAAAAGGCCATAAAGAGGCTGGAATGATAGGGCAATTAACCATTAATAATTAACAATTAATACTTTAATATACCTAAATAATTTATGAGTTATTTTGACTCTTAACTTAGGGAAAATTAACTTATTGTTTTCTGACAACTTAAATAGGATTGCTATGTTATCTTATTAATCAATATTCACAAGATTTAAGATTATTTACTGCTAACTTTTATTATAAAAATCAATGAAAAATTTACGAGATTTATTATTTAATTCCCTCAAAAATAACCGAGAAAATCCCCCTAAAACAAAAGGATTACCTCCCATGAAAAAAAATGGGAAAGGGATAGAAATTAAAAACGCAGCAGAAATAGAAACCATGCGTATATCAGGAAAAATTGTCGCTACTGTTTTAAAAGAAATTAGCGAAATTACTAAACCGAATATGACAACAGCAGATTTAGATGAGTATGCCGAAAAAAGAATTAGAGAAATGGGTGCAACTCCTAGTTTTAAAGGTTATCATGGTTTTCCCGCCTCTATTTGTGCTTGTATTAATGATGAAGTTGTACATGGTATTCCTAGCCCGAAAAAGGTAATTCAAATGGGTGATATACTTAAGATTGACACTGGGGCATTTTATAATGGTTTTCATGGTGACTCTTGCATTACTTTTCCCGTTGGTAAGGTAAAAAGAAGCACGGTAAAATTATTAGAAGTAGCTGAAACTGCTATGTATAAAGGTATTGAGCAAGTAAAAGCTGGTAATTATTTAATGGATATTGCCATCGCCATTCAAGATTATGTGGAAAAAAATGGCTTTTCTGTGGTAGAAAATTTTGTAGGGCATGGTGTAGGAAGAAACTTACATGAAGAGCCTTCAGTATTTAATACTCGCACAAAAGATTTACCTAATGTACAATTGAAATCAGGAATGACACTAGCTATTGAGCCAATTATTAATGAGGGAAAAAAACACACTCGTACTTTAAAAGATCACTGGACGGTTGTAACTGCTGATAAACAACTTTCAGCACAGTTTGAGCATACAGTTTTAGTTACTAATGATGGTTATGAAATTTTAACCATGAGAGATTAATCTATGATGAATAAGCCATCGTCTCCTTATCAACCATTACTATTGAGAATTTTCCATAATCTTCAAGGGATTTTCGTTATTTTGGCTATCTTAACGGCTATTTGGACTTACAATACTTATGATGGACGTTGGGGAAAGATTTTTCTACCCGATTGGAAGGAAATTGAGGGAATTCATGGCACTTTTGGTTTATTCTCATTATTAATATTCCCCTTTTTTCTTCTTTATGCTTTTCATCGAGGGAGGAAAAAATTAGTTCAAAATGATACTTTAAAACAGTTAAAAGTTATCAATAAACCTATCTGGTGGTATAGTTTACATCGTACAGTTAATACTTTAAGTATTTTTTCTCTAACTTTTGCTCTTTTTAGTGGAAAAATGATGAATGAAAAATGGTTACCTAAAGGAGAGTTAAATCATTTTTGGTATTCTTTACATCTATTCTCATTGTTAATAATTATATTTTTCATTGCTTTACATATTCTTTTTAATATCAAAATAGGTGGTTTTCCCCTCATTTTATCTATTCTTAATTATCAATGGCGTGAAAAAGATAATCCTCAATTATGGCTAGAAAATATTAAAGATTTACTACTAAATTGGCGCACAAAATTGAATGTGATTAAACTATTTATTATTCGAGAGTGGCAAAATTTACCTTTACATTTTCAAATTTTAGAAGCTGGTATCTTTTTCATTATTCTCCTTGCTTGGTTAAAATAAAATTGATCAAACTATTTAATTAAAATTATGACAAAAGTTTACAATGTTGCCGATAAAAATGCTTTAATTACCGAAGCTACACCATTGATTATCAATAAGATTAAAGATGCCATCGCCAAAAATGATATTTGTACTATAGCCTTAGCAGGAGGAAGTACTCCAAAACCTATTTATGAAGCCATTGCCGAAGAAAATTTGCCTTGGGATAAAATTCATATATTCTGGGGAGATGAGCGTTATGTATTGCCAAATCATCCTGATAGTAACGAAAAAATGGCAAGGGAATCATGGTTAGATAAAGTAAATTTTCCTGTCAACAATATTCACCCGATGCCGACTATGAGTAACAATCCTCAAACTGATGCGGATAAACATAATCAAGAGTTACTAGATTTTTTTGGCATCACATCAGGTTTTCCTACTTTTGATCTTATCTTACTAGGAATGGGTGATGATGGTCACACCGCTTCTCTTTTTCCTCAGACAAAAGCCTTAGAAGTTCGTGATAGATTAATTACGATGGGAAATAAAGAAGATAGTTTAAGATTAACTTTTACTGTACCATTGATTAATCAGGCAAATTGCGTTATTTTCTTAGTGTCAGGAAGTAATAAACAAGACGCTTTACAACAGGTTTTTAGTGAAACAGGAGATAGTAATCAATATCCTAGTAAACTAATTCAACCTAGGGGAGAGTTAATCTGGTTTATTAGTAATTAGTCATTGTCAATTTTTAATTCTCAAATATATATGATTATTTGTCCTAGTTGTGGTGCTTTTGTTGAAGATTATGTTAATGATTGTCCCGAATGTGGTTTCAATTTAGAAGAAAACCCCTTAAATTTGAACGAGAATAATACCACAAATATTGTGACGGCATTAATTAATGAAGGAGAAATTATTAATGATATTATTACTGATTTGAAGGAAATAAATAATATAGATATACCTACAATAAATACATTCTCCATGATTACGGATATTATCGGTGATACTAAGACTCAAATTCAAACCTTAAAAGCAATTATCACCCATGTACAAACTAATATTATTATAGAATTGCCCACAGAATTAGATATGATTAATATTGGCAAACCTAACGATAAAACTCCTCCTGATATTGATGTTTCGGGTTTTCCTAATTCCCAAGTAGTCTCTCGTATTCACGCTAGTATTATTTATGAAGATGGTAATTTTTACATTGAAGATACAGGTAGTGCTAATGGCACTTATATTAATCATACTCCTTTACCCACAGGCAATCGTCACCGTTTGAAGTCTGGCGATCGCATTGCCTTGGGAAAAGAGGATAAAGTTAGTTTTATATTTGACTTTAAAATGTAATAGATAATTAGGAGATAGGAGATAGGAGATAGGAGATAAGAGATAGGAGATAGGAGATAGGAGATAAGAGATAGGAGATAGGAGATAGGAGATAAGAGATAGGAAGGAAACGGGGAAGAATGTTGAATAGTCTATAAACTCATTATTTAAAACCCGAAACCTAAAACCTGAAACCTGAAACCTGAAACCTAAAACCTAAAACCTAAAACCTGATACCTGAAACCCGAAACCTGAAACCTGATACTTTTTCAGCACAAGCACAAAACTTAAGTAATCACAGTGGGTACATCACGACGAGTAAACTTCTTAATGTGGGCGATTTCTTCGGCAATGGTGATTAATTCCCCTAAAGCCTCTTGGGTATCTAAATTTTGTTTACTAACATCAGGTTCATAGCTTTCGAGATATACTCTTAAAGTAGCACCTTTTGTGCCTGTACCCGAAAGACGAATAATAATTCTGGAATTGTCAGTAAAAACGATACGAATACCCTGATTTGTGGTGATACTACCATCAACAGGATCAGTATAACTGAAGTTATCTATATAAGCAACAGTATAATTACCAAATTGTTTACCTTTTAATGTCTCAAATTGGCTGTTAACATGATTTACTAATTCGTTAGCGCCTTCGGTAGCTACTTCTTCATAGTCATGACGGGAATAAAAATTACGCCCGTATTCTTGCCAATGAGATTTAACAATCTGTTCGACAGATTCACCTCTTACCGCTAAGATATTTAACCAGAAAAGTACTGCCCAAAGCCCATCTTTTTCTCGGATATGATTTGAACTTGTACCGAAACTTTCTTCACCACAAAGAGTCGCTTTATCTGCATCTAATAAGTTACCAAAAAATTTCCATCCCGTTGGGGTTTCATAACAGTTAATACCCAACTTCGTGGCTACCCGATCTACTGCACCACTGGTTGGCATTGAACGAGCTACACCTTTTAAACCTTCTTTGTATCCCTTCACTAAATGAGCGTTAGCCGTCATGACTGCTAAACTATCGCTAGGATTAACGAAAAAATTACGCCCTAAAATCATATTGCGATCGCCATCACCATCAGAAGCAGCACCAAAATCAGGGGCATTGTCAGAAAATAAGACATCAACTAAACTTTTAGCATAAACTAAATTAGGATCAGGATGTCCGCCGCCGAAATCTTCCAAAGGTACTCCATTAATCACAGTGCCAGTTTTTGCCCCTAATTTACCCTCAAAAATAGCTTTAGCATAAGGACCAGTGACGGCGTGTAAAGAGTCCATACACATAGTAAAATCGCCGTTAAGGAGCATATTTTTAATTAAGTCAAAGTCAAAAAGAGATTCCATTAATTCAAGATACGGAATAACAGAATCCATAACTTCTACATCCATCGTACCTAATTTAAACGAACCAACATGATCTAAATTAATATCACCAGACTCTAAAATTTGATATTGTGTGATAGATTTTGTATGAGCAAAAATTGCTTCTGTAACTTTTTCTGGAGCAGGGCCACCATTGCTAATATTGTATTTTATGCCAAAATCTCCGTTAATTCCTCCGGGGTTATGAGAAGCAGAGAGAATAATTCCACCATAGGCTTGATTTTTGCGAATCATCACCGAAGCCGCAGGAGTTGATAAAATACCCTTTAAACCAACTAAGATTCTACCAACACCATTAGCGGCGGCCATTTTCAGGATAATTTGAATTGCCTCACGGTTATAATAACGTCCATCCCCTCCCAAAACAAGGGTTTTTCCTGTCAAACCTTCAAGACTATTAAAAATAGACTGAACAAAATTTTCTAAATAATGGGGTTGTTGAAAAACTGTAACCCCTTTGCGTAAGCCTGATGTACCCGGTTTTTGATCATTAAAAGGTTGAGTTTTGATTGTAATGATACTCATATTAGACAGTAAAGTTACTTAAATTTTTCTGTTTATGCCCTTAATGTATCAGTAAAAAGTCAGAAATCTAAATATCAAAAAAACATTTTTACTTTTTCCTCATCACATTAGAATTTAAACACGGTGAAACTGCGGTTATTATTACCTATTAACTACTTTTATAATTATAGAACGGGAAAATTTCAAACAAACTATGACAAATAAATTATCTCACCTCAATGACCAAGGAGAAATTAACATGGTAGATGTTTCTTCTAAGTCTCAATCTATCCGTGAAGCCACTGCATCGGGAAAAGTGGTTATGGCAAAAGAAACTTTTGAGCAAATTCAATTAGGCAATACACCGAAAGGAGATATTATCGCAACGGCAAAAATAGCAGGTATCATGGCAGCAAAACAAACATCAAATTTAATACCTTTATGTCATCCTTTACCCTTACAAAAAATTGCTGTAGTAATTACTGGGAATGAGCAACTAGCTTGTTATGACATTGAAGTTATCGTCAAAACTAAAGCAGAAACAGGAGTAGAAATGGAGGCTTTAACGGCGGTATCCGTTGCCGCTTTAACAATTTATGATATGGCTAAAGCAATAGATAAATCAATCACCATTACCGACATTAAATTAGTTAGTAAAAAGGGTGGAAAGTCAGATTATTTGTCTTTATAGTTAAAAAAATTGTGATTTTAATGATAATCGGTAGGGGCGCAACATAATACGCCCTGATTGATTTTGAAACTTCTTTAAAACAAAGAAGCAAAGATCAAAATTTTACCAACTAGATTTTACTACACCGGGTAATAAACCTTCATGAGCCCATTCTCTGAGTACGTTACGAGATAATCCAAAATCACGATAGTAACCTCTAGGTCTTCCTGTTACCCAACAACGATTACGTTGACGGTGACGAGAACTATTTAAGGGGAATTTTTGGAATTCACGTTGTAACTCAAATTTTTCTAAAGGATCACTCGCTTGCTGGATTTTTTCTTTCAAGTCTGCTCTTTTTTCAGCATATTTAGCTACTAACTTGGCACGTTTTGTTTCCCGTGCAATCATTGATTTTTTAGCCATTTAAACTATTTTTGAATATTAAGTTAAATATAAACACAACATTCTCTATCATAACCGATCTACCGAATAATTTTCATTAATATTTATTAGGCAACCAAAAACTTATCTCCAGTTTACCGAAGTTTGTGGTTAGAGATTAAGTTAAAGGTTTTTTATTCTCAATTCTTAATTATGTTATGCTAGTAAAGTTGAGCAAAATTGCTCAGATAATAAACTTAAGTAAAATTGTTATCGTAAAGCGCGATTCGTCAAAAGGAAAAAATAGTAATTTTTATGAAAATAACTCAGGAGAAACTTCCTGCTAGTCAAATCGGTTTAGAAATCGAGATTCCTGCAGAAATATCAAAAAATACCTACGAAAAAGTTGTTAAAGAAATAGCTAAAACTACCAACATTCCCGGATTTCGGAAAGGAAAAATACCTCGTCCAATTTTGTTGCAACGTTTAGGTAGTCAAAGAATAAAAGGTGCTGTTTTAGAGGAATTAATCCAAGAAAGTATCCAAAAAGCAGTTGAACAAGAATCTATTAATGTTTTAGGAAACTATCAATTAATTTCTGATTTTGAAGAGTTAGTTAATAACTATCAACTCGATGAAAGTTTTACTTTTAAAGCCTCCGTTGATGTACCTCCAGAAGTAACTTTAGGACAATATCTAGGTTTGCAAGTCCAAGCAGAGGAAGTGCTTTATAACCCCGAAGATGTTGATAAATTAATTGATGAGCGTCGTCAAAAATTAGCTACTTTAATCCCTTTAGAAAATCGTAGCGCACAAATGGGAGATGTCGCTGTAATTGATTTTGCTGGGCGTAAACCTACAGAAAATGAAGAAGAAGGAGAAATTATCCCCGGCACTGAAGCTAAAGAATATCAAATAGAATTAGCAGAAGGTAAATTTATCCCCGGTTTTCTTGAAGGTGTGGCGGGAATGAATATTGGTGAGACAAAAAAACTTACTTTAACTTTCCCCGAAGATTACGCACAGGAAGATTTAGCTGGAGAAACCGTTGTTTTTACCGTTACTCTTCAAGATTTGAAAGAGAAAGAATTGCCTGAATTAGACGATGATTTCGCTAAAGAAGTAAGCGAATTTGAAACTATGGCGCAGTTGAGAGAATCTTTAGAGAAGCAGTATCACGAAAAAGCCGCTAATGATACTAAACAAAGTATTCATGCCGCCATCGTTACTGAATTGTTAAAACATACTACCATTGATTTACCTCATACAATGCTAGAGGAAGAAGTGCAAAATATCCTCATGCAAACCGCTAACCAACTTCAGAGTTATGGCATGGATGTTAACCAGTTTTTCACCCGTGATGTTGTGACTAAAATGCGTGAAACTGCTAAACCTGAAGCTAGTAAAAATCTTCACACAACCCTGATTATAGAGAAAATTGCTGAACAAGAATCTATTACTGTTAGTGATGAGGAAGTAACGGCTAAAACCATTGAAATCAAGTCAACTCTTAAAGAGCGTGATGTTGATGAGGTTAAGTTACAAAAGTATGTTAAGCATGATTTATTGGCAGAAAAAACCCTTGATTGGTTACAAGAAAAAACTCAAGTAGAATTAGTGCCTTTTGGTAGTTTAACTAAAGAGGAAGAATCTACCGATGAGGAAATTTCTGAAGAAGAGTCTAACGCTGATAGTTAAGTTTTAATAACGAAAATTATCCCCTAGAAACTTAAATTGTTGATGTTTATAATTAATAATCAATTAATCTAGGTTTCTTTTTTTATGATTAACTAAGTAAATCAAATTTATATTTGGTGCACAGTGCATCACCCTCTTTTTTAATTTAAAATATTATGTCTGAAAATCAATTTCCTGAAGTAAAATATGGTGAAAGAGCCATTGAAGAAGGTAGTTTAATTACTTTCCCTAATCCTCGCCCTGGTAGAGTTTATGATATTAATATTACTCTTCCCGAATTTACTTGTAAATGTCCTTTTTCTGGTTATCCTGATTTCGCTACTATTTATATTAACTATTCCCCTGATGAGAAAGTTGTAGAGTTAAAAGCCATTAAACTTTATATTAATAGTTACCGTGAACGTTATATTTCTCATGAAGAATCTATTAATCAAATTTTAGATGATTTTGTCGCCGCTTGTGATCCTTTATCTATAACTGTCAAAGGTGATTTTTCTCCTCGTGGAAATGTTCATACTGTCATTGAAGTTAAACATAGTAAGAATTAATTTAATCAAAAATCCTGAGAATTAAAATCTGCCGTTTACGGTGTGATTGTGGTTCAATTCAAATCTTTAATGCAATAATTATAACTTGAGTGAACATTCTCATTATGAGAATATAAGTAAGTAAAAACTAGCCAATAAAAATGCGTATCATCAGTCGCAAAATACTACGAGAGTTTTGTCAACGTCAAGCAAATTCTCGTACCGCCCTTGAGCAATGGTATAAAATTGCTAGTAAAGCCCAATGGCGAAACCTAATAGAAGTTCAACAAACTTACTCGACGGCAGAAGCGGTTGGCAACTTTACTGTGTTTAATATTAAAGGAAATAACTACCGTTTGATTGCTGATGTCATTTATGCTCGTCAAACTATTTATATTAAGTACATATTAACCCATGCAGATTACGATAAAGGAGATTGGAAAAATGACCCTTATTTTTAGTCCAGATAAATACGGCACATTACTCGCGCAATATCAACCCAAACCCATTACCACAGAAGCAGAAAACGAGAGAGCGATCGCTATTGCCCAAGAATTAGAACATCGTGTTTATTTAACCCAAGAAGAAGAAACTTTACTAGAACTTTTATTAGTATTAATAAAACAATTTGAAGAAGAAAATTATCCAATTCCTGAAGGATCTCCCCATGATATATTAAAACATTTGATGATAGAAAATAATCTCAAACAAGAAGATTTAATAGGAATTATAGGTTCAAGAGGAGTAGTTTCGGAAGTAGTTAACGGCAAAAGAAGTATTAGTAAAAACCAAGCAAAAACCTTAGCACAATTTTTTCATGTTGAAGTATCACTATTTATAAAATAATTTAGTATTACGATAGTTTCAGTACTTTTTAAGTATTAAAGCATTTAGGGATTGTGGACTTTTATTTTTAATAAAATAATGAATAATCTTTCTTGCATGAGTGCATGAGCATAAAGTAAAGATATAATTAATTTTGCTTACGAACTCTTTAATGTTCTTTCGGTAATAAATTATTATTAGCTGTAATTCCTGCTTGAAAATTGATAGCTAATTGATTAATTGATCAACAACTCTACTTAAACCCACAGAATTAGATGCTTTGAATAAAAGGCGATCGCCACTGGTTATGATTTGTGTTAAACGGTGTGATAAATCTTGGTGATTAGTATAAATTTCGGTGGGAATATTTTTTGCCGCCTCAGCTATATTTTTAGTAACTTCTTCATCAGCTAAAATTAACAACATATCAAGATTTAACGCTTTTACGGTTTCCCCTACCTCTCGATGAAGTTGACTAGAATATTCTCCTAACTCCTTCATCGTGCCTAAAACGGCTATTTTTCGTTTACCCTCTGTTTGTTTCAATAAATTTAAAGCCGCAACCATAGACTCTCTTCCTGCGTTATAGGTTTCGTCTAAAATTTGTACATCATTGGCTAATACATGACGTTTTGCTCTTCCTTTTGGTAAAGTAACCTCAATTTGGTTTTCTAAAATGCTTAAATCAATACCTAATACTTTAGCCGTAGCTATCGCACCTAAATAATTAAGGGCATTATGTTCTCCTTGTAAAGGTAAAGGATACATTTTATTGTCAACTTTGAGAGTGTCAAAATTAATTAATTCTCCTCTTAAATCTCCCGATTTTAAACCATAAGTAATAGTTTCACCATGCCAAATTTTTGAAGCAGTTTTAATTAATAAATCATTATCACCGTTAAGAATTGCTACTCCAGAATCATTCATTTTTTCTAACAATTCACATTTAGCCTTAGCGATGGCTTCTCGTGAGCCTAATCTGCCAATATGTGCAGTACCAACATTCGTAATTAGTCCAATATTTGGGTTAACAATTTCTGTTAATAAAGCGATTTCTCCTTTCCCCCGCATAGCCATTTCAATCACAGCATATTGATGACTTTTATCTATTTGTAAAAGAGTCTTTGGTACACCGATTTCATTATTATAATTAGCTTCAGTTTTTAATACTTTTCCCTGAGTACTTAATACTGCCGTAATTAATTCTTTTGTGGTAGTTTTTCCTACCGAACCCGTCACCCCAATAATAGGTATATTAAGACTTTCTCTCCAGTAATGAGCAATATTTTGATAGGCTTCAAGAGTATTTTTTACCTTCAAAACTGGTATTTTTACCTCTTCTGAGATACTATAATTTTGTTGAGTTATTAAAGCTATCGCTCCCTTTTCAATTGCTTGAGAAATGAAGTTATGACCATTAAAGTTTTCACCCTCTAAAGCTAAAAAAATTTCCCCTGATTTAAGAGTTCGAGTATCCGTATTAATTCCACTACATTCTTTCTTTAAAACATCCTCAGAAAAATTAATTTCAATAGAGTCAGTAATTTTACGGATAGATTCGAGATTAGTAAAAAAATTCATAGAAAATAATCAAAAAATTCAGTAATTTAGCTGATAGTAAAATTGACAAAATAGATTAAGATTTAAGTAAATAAACTGATAGCAATACTTTACAATTGCTTTAAAATAGTAGATAAGAATAATTTTAATCAAAAATATACAATACCATGAACTGCCGTGAATATCTCATCTCTATCAGAACGTCATAATCAACATCTTACTGGCAACGAACAGTATGTTTATGATCATTTGCTCGAATGTGTGAAAACTCAGTCACCAGAGCAAGTGCTAGATAGATTTAGATATTTATTTATTATCGCTAAAAACTATGATAATCAAAAAGTATTAGAAATACTAGCACAAATTATAGCCAATAAAAAGGCTTCAGAAAACTTCCCCTTCATTTTAAATCGCTGTTGTCATATTTTAATTAACCGTTGGCAGTTACAACCAAGCACTCAAGGTTATGTGGTAGAATTATTAGATTTATTTGAGTTACTTCCTTGCGGAGTCGGTAAAAGTCAGGCTAGATCTTATTCTAACCGTATGGTTCAATTAGTAAGAGAGTTTTTAGATACTGATTATTTTAAACAATTAAAACGTTTAGCAACTATTGCTAGTCAAAATCTTGAAGGTAAAACTAATCCAGGTAAAAAACAAGAAGTAGTGGGGAATTTAATTACTAGATATCCTTACCTTTATGATCATTGTCTTTTAAGTGTTGACAGTAGTAAAGAACAACAAGAAACCGTTTATAAAGTTAAAAATCAATTAGAAAAACAATTTGAGTCGAAACTGTCTAAATATGTTACTTATCAAATAAGAGTAGCACAAGCAGGAAGACAAAAAATGGCGGAATTGAATGCAGATCGTATTATTAAACCTGCTAATAATCCTACTTTGTTAAGTGACCGAGATTTAGGTAAAAGTTTAAAACATTATATCGGTACAGTGGAAAATGGTCACTCCTATAAAGATTTATCTCGCAGTTTTTTAACTCATACTAGCGATGTACGCAATTATCAATTATTTAAAGATGATTTATATGAATATGTAACTCAATCCATTGAAGGAAAATATGGAAAACATAGCTTTAATAAACGTTTATACGATAAATTACAGCAAATGTATCCTAAATATAATTACCATCAACCTGATGAATTTTTGAAAATGCGTACTTATAGCCAATTATTTAATTATTTAATTGTGGAAAGTCCGAATAATCCTAGTCATTTAGTTTTTATGGATATGATTAGTAATATGGGTACAACTAAAACCATTGGTTTATTACTAAAATTGGTCTTAGTTTGTAGTAAAGTTAAACCTTATTTAGAAAAAAGATTTTCCATTCTTTTCAATCACTATGAATCTTTTACTAGAGATGGCGCTGCATGGTTAGTCAGAAGTTTAGAAAAAGTTAATGTGGCTTTTAGTGTTAATTTTGGCAGTTTAGATATGTCTTTCCTTCAAAGAATTTATGCTAAATAGCGTTTACACAAAATTTGGATCAAAACCAATACAATAAAAAAAGAAGATTAATTCTCGTCATGTTTACTTTTCAAAAGATAAAACTATAATAAAAGTAAACTTAGGTAATCATTGACTTTACCTTAAATAATTCATTATGACTGATCTTAATTTACAGTATCCTATTTTTGGCCCAGAAATTAAATGTCCTCATTGTCGTCAAATAATAGAAGCATTAACCCTTACCGACTCTTATTTATGTCCTCGTCATGGTGTTTTTGAAGCTGATCCAAATACAAAGATTTTAGTACATTTACAATCAGGTAGGCATTGGCGATTATGGGAAGAAAAATGGTATCGACAGCATAGTCATCCCGATGGCATTCGATTTGAAATTCACGAGGCTTTAGACAGGCTTTATACCGAAGGCTATCGCGCCACAAAAGTCATTATAGCTGAACGTTATTCTGGTTTAATTAGTTCTTATTTAGAAAAAGGTAATAGTTGGACTGGAGATCAAGAATATAAGGTATATAAATTATATGGCTTACCTGTAGAATTTAGTGGTAAATCTAATGATGATCCTTGTTGGGAAATTGTTAATTTTATCTTAGAAAAGGAAAAAGGTACACCTTCTCGTTATCCTTATTTTCGTTTATTTGAATAAATTGATGAAGTTTATGATACACCATATTTCTATTCGTACAGCCGATATAATGAAAGCGATCGCATTTTATGAATTATTAGGGTTTAGTGTTAAGGAAAGATTCACCACTGGTTATACTTTAGCTTGTTGGTTAGAAGGATTAGGCAACCGACTCGAATTAATGCAAATACCCGAACCAAAACCTTCTCCTGATGCCTTTTATGATGAACATTATGTTGGTTATTATCACTTTTGTCTTGATGTGGGAGATGGTGAAATGAGTTTACCTCAATGGTTACAACAATTAAAATCTAAATTTGAAGAAGGTAATTATCAAAATCCTGCTTTAATTTCTCCTCTGAAAATCTTATTACCACCCCAACAACAAATGATTGGTAATAAAGTTTATGAAGTGGCTTTTATTGCCGATACTGATAATTTACCGATTGAGTTAATTTGCTAAGTTTCTATTACATCTGTAAAGAAAAGCGATGATATAATATTTTGAGCAATTTGTTCTGATTTATCGATGGTACTCAAAATATAACTTGATCTTTATTTTCTTTGGTAATTCTAATTAAAAATCTTAGTGCTTCATTAACAGATTCCGCATTGGAAAAAACTTCGGCAACATCTGAATCTAATTTAATAATATTATCACCAAATTTTTGGCGTTTAGCTCCTATTTTTCTAACTTTTAAAGTTTTTAAATCATATTCCTCTCTAAGTTGATCTTCCATTATTTTATCTCTCTTGATAAGCAATTAATTCTTGTTTGGTAACTTGTCTAGCACTAATAAGTCTAATTTTATCGCCTCTTTCAGTATAAGAGACTAACAAAACACGACTGTTTGATGATTCTCCTAAAATAATATAACGATCTTCATTTTTTGAGTGATCTGGATCATAAAAATCAACATATAGTGGATCATCAAAAACAGTTTGAGCTTCTTCAAATGAAATACCATGTTTTGATAAATTTAATTTTGCTTTTTGTTGATCCCATTCAAATTTCATACATAAAGGCAAATAATAATAAACTTATTATCAATGATCGTACCTCAAAACTCTCCAAAAGATCGATCGCCTTTCTAAAATTCACTACACTACTCGTAGTGACTCCACATCCGATATATTTTAATCAATTTTTCTTTTTCAATGACTTCATAAACTAACCGATGTTGCTTATAATTTCAATTAATTTCAATGTTTTTTGTTTCAATCCACTAGAAGATAAATTTTTCGCATCTTTCTGTGCTTGTGTCATAAAAATTATCTTATACATTACCAATCTAATTCATCTAAGGTAACACTATTTTCAATTGGTTCTTTTCTAGCTTCTTTGATGCTTTCAACCATTCCTGAGAGGGATTTTAAATAGTCATCATCACTAATATAAAATTTACCTTTTCAATTAATTCTAATGATAAAACCCCTAATTTTCTTTGAAAAACAACTTCATTAACTGTTGCTATTTTATCCGCTCTGATTAATGAACTTTTCTTAAGTCCAGTTTCTTTAAACTTAGCATCTTGATCAGAAACCAGAACCCAAGTTTCTCGTAAATTTTCATTAGGTATTTTTGAGAATATTCCTACAATAATGGTTTCTTCTCGATGGATAGCAATAACTAAAGCGGGTCTAAGTTTATTACCAGTTAAATCATAAATCTTCGCTGTACCTGCAATAATAGCGTCTCCTAAACACATTCTTCTAATTTGTTTTAGTCTCACTGCTTGATCAATTACAGCTTGAGAAATTGGTAAAATTTGAGAAGCATTAAAAAATTCCTCAAAATAGGTTTTATCTTCATCAGTTAATTGATGATAACCTAATACTTCCAGATAAGAAAGAGCAGATATATAAGGAGAATTATTAGTAATGAATTCCCTTAAAAATTCATTTTCTTGCTGTGCAGCATAAATGATAATATTGCTATCAAGTAACATATTTTAATCACGATTAGGAAGGAGACGATCTTGACGTGTTTCTTGTTGCCATTTTTCGGGGTTAATATTAGCAAAAATATTATTTTTAGAGATTTTACTTAAGGCTTCTGCCATTTTTTGACCATTAGATTTAGTTTGATTTATTGTCATTTCTTCCAATAAAGTAACATAGACCTTTACAGACGTATTTGCTTCTATTTTGGGAGTTTCATCAAGTCATTGAATAGAATTGTTTTTCAAAATAGCGTTAAAAGTTTTTAACATAGTCTGACTTTTACTTGTTAATAATTGGTTAATCCTAAAAACGATCACTATACTATTATTATATATACTTTACAATATTAAAAAGCAATGGGTACGCTGCACGCACTGCAAACTCCCTTGAAAAAAGCGATCGCTATTATTCTAGATCAAGAAAATCAAATTTTATTGAAGATTGTAAACTATGACAAACATAAAGAATACATTAAATCTCTAAACCAATAGTTTATTATACTATACTAAATTAGCATTTAATGTTAGCCTAAAATTAGGAAAAGTGCTACGAGCGACCATACCCGTTTAACTTGCATTTTGTCAAGAGGGAAGACGAATAATGATTACCGTTGTATCTAGTTTAGATGTAATAGATTCAGGTATATTGCCATACCACGCTTGTTTTAATAAACTATCACGAGATGCTCCTAAAATGACTAACTCAGATTTTTGTATTTCCGCTAATTGAATAATAGCTGACACCACAGAATTTGAACAAACGGTTAAAGATTTTACTTCAGTTTTGAGTAAATTTTGCAATTTTTTCGTAGTAGTAAATAGTTGATTACTATCAAAGTTTTTTGCTTCTGGTGAATAGACTTTTGTTAGCCAAACTGGAGGTAATTTTCCTTCTTTATAAATATCTAAAAAAGCAGGTAATAATTTTAAACCTTCTTCTGCATTTGGACCTCCAGCAGTAGGTATTAAACAACTACCAATAGAATTTATATTATAAGGATAAAACTGCTTATTTTTGCCTAGTCTAATTAAAATTAATTCACAAGTTGCCTGATTAATTAAACTGTCAATTAATTGGGAAAAAACGAATTCTTGTCCATAAAAATTTTGTTTCCATCCCATCACTAATAAGTTAATGTGTCGTTGTTGGAGGATGTCTAAAATTATTTGACTGCGATAATGTCCTACTACTATGCTTGTATGTACAGATATTTTCGCTTTCCTGCCCATGGTCTCTAAATTTTGCATGAGATGACGAGCATTTTTTTTATCAACTTTAACGGTACTGGGATTTTGATGTTTCGCTACTTTTATCACCTGTACAAATTCTATCTCATATTGATAATAACGAGCAATGGATAGAGCTATTTTTGATAAGGCTTTAAAATCGTCATCTTCTTCTATTGGCACTAATATACGCCCTTTACCTGTGGCTGGTGAACGGGTTTTATAAATAGTATAAGCAGGTTGAGATTTCGTCAAGACATCAGCTTTTAACTCATTTACCTCTACTCGAATAATATCAGTACGAGTGATAATTCCCACTAGACGATTATCGTGTAAAACGGGTAAACGGGATAATTGATAACGATTAAGAAGATATAACACATCACTGAGAGGAACATTTTTTTTGACGGTGATAGGATTTCTTGTCATAATCTCATCAATGGTAATCTCTGGATTAAAAGTCTCTGCTTTGACTAAATCTGATTGAGTAACAATACCTACGATGTCACCATTTTCGACCACGGGAAAACCTCGATGATGGGATGTCGTCATCAATTCTAATAATTCCGATATGGATAGATTTGCGGTAACGGTTTCTACCTGAGATTCCATCACATCGGCGGCAGTTAAATGAGTTAAAAAATTGTTTTGAGTATTGTTATCTTCTTTTTCTAATTCAATGCCCATACTACGCAATAAATGTTGATATACTGAGCCATTTTCAAAGGTTTCGGCACTAATATAAGCCACTGCACAAGTAATCATCAAAGGTAATACTAAATTAAAATTAGCATTCAACTCGAATACAATCATAATGGCAGTAATGGGAACTCTGACAACTCCTGTAAATAATGCCCCCATACCCACTAAGGCAAAAGTTGAAATCCTTTCACCCCCTGAAATATAGCCTTCAAAATCTCCCACTAAATAACCTAAAGCTGAGCCCATAATCAATGCTGGTGCAAATAATCCCCCGGGTGCACCAGATCCTGCCGCTAGAATGGTTAAGATATAATGGGCTAAAAATGCTAAAGCGGTTTGTTGCCAACTTAATTCTCCACGAATCACAAAATCTTTTAATCCGGCGTTATCCCGAAAAAAAGGCGGTAAAAAGGCGATAATTAGGCCAGAAATTAACCCAGCTACCCCAATACGCACAGATAAGGGTATTTTTAGTTTATCATTCCATTTAACACTGAATAAGACACTACGGTTAAAAACTGCTCCTAAAATTCCTGCGAGAATACCTAACAGCAGATAAAAAGGAATATCAGAGGGAGAAAAAGTAAGATTCTCAATGGATATAATACTTTCAGGTAAGTTTAAGTTAGGAGACTGTAAAATTAATGACACCACCGCCCCAGTAAATGAGGCGACAATAGCTGTTTCAAGGGTTAAGTTAGAAATATCTCTCATCAACTCTTCTACCACAAACATCACCCCAGCGATGGGGGTATTAAACCCTGCTGCTAATCCTGCAGCCGCCCCCGCTGCTATCATTTGTCTTCTATGTTCGGGAGAAGTCGGTACAAAACGGGTTAATTCTCCTGCTAAAGCCGCTCCTATATGGACAGTTGGCGCACGACGCCCTAAAGTTAAACCAGAGCCTAAAACCAGAATTGTGCCTATAATCTTAACTACCGCTACTCGTAAAGATAGGGGTATTTTGTATCTAGCTAAGGCTGCTTTTACTTGGGGGATACCTCCTCCTGCTGCCGTTGGAGATACATTTTCTACTAACAACCCTGCTAATCCACCAAAAATTAAGCCAAATAATGGTAAGATGGCGATCGCACTCCAACGATCAACTAATTGTAAGCGATAACTACCTAATAAATTAATACCTTGTTTTAATAAAAGTGCCGCTAAGGCGGAAAAAATCCCAATTAAACAGGCTTCTATTAAAGCATAACGAGTAGAAATAGCTCGTTTTCCAAAATGTTGAGATTTTAACCAATTTCGCCATTTATTAATCATTTTAAGACAAAATATAATTAATTATTAACTATTACTATGAATGAACTTTTGATGCGAGGTATAGAAGAATTTAACCAACAAAAATTTTATGCTTGTCATGATACTTTAGAAGAAATTTGGCTAGATTCTGTTGAACCTGATAAGACATTTTATCAAGGAATTTTACAAATAGCAGTAGGTTGTTACCATCTTAGTAATAGTAATTGGCGAGGGGCTGTTATTTTGTTAGGAGAAGGGAGTAAAAAATTGCGAGAATATGAGCCTGATTATTTTGATATTGATGTAAGTAAATTATTAGAAAATAGCTATAATTTATTAACTTCTTTACAACAAATTAATCCTGAATTAGTGACAGAATTTTATCAACAATTAATTAATAATCAGCTAGAAAATAACTTAAGTTTACCCTACATAAATACATCTCAATCTGTTTAGAAGTTGTCTTAATTATCTTATCGTAAAACACCATCATTGTTACGGCTGAGTTAATTAAATATATTTTAACCTCTTATTTAACAAGAGACTTAAGCTCCTTACTTATAGATTTATAATGATTATTTTGCTAAGAAGTATGTAGTATTTTTATAAAATAATAACTACTTTAGAGATAATGATACTTAAAGCTAATTTTAGTTAAAATATTCTTTTATTTTATGGTTGTTAAATTTAATCTTTTTTGAGATTCTTCTAAGGCCTGTTTAGGTGTTTTTGCCCCTAATAAAGACGATTCTATTGCTCTTCCCAAATTTTCAGAAATGGCAGGATAATCAGCGATAATAGGGCGAGATTTAGCTACTTTCATTTGATCTAAAAATACTTTAATAACAGGATTTTCTTTAATAAATTGTTGATATTCAGAACTTTGTTGAGCTTCAATATTAATAGGTAAATAACCAGTTTTTAATGCCCATTGAGTTTGAAATTCTTTACTTAAAATAAACTCTAAAAATTTTAAAGTAGCTTCTTCTCGTTGAGAATTAGTTTTAAAAACAAATAGATTTTCTCCCCCTAAAACTGCCGCACTTTCATTAATTTTAGGTATAGGAAAAACATTATAATCAATGCCAGATTGTTTTAATTGTGCTAAAGTCCAAGGACCAGTAACTTGCATTGCGACTTTACCATTAATAAAATTATCTAACTCATAACCTCGATCTGGTGCGGATAAAATAGCACTTTTTTCTTTAACTAAATCTACTCCTAATTGTAAGGCTTTTTCTGTTCCTTCACTAACTAAATTAACTTGATTATTTTGGATTATTTCACCATTAGCACTGAAAATAAAAGGCAACCATACAAATACAGTAAATTCACCTTTTCCTGATGATAATAAAGCACCATTTTGATCAATTTTACCATCATTATTAGTATCAATAGTCAATTTTTTAGCAACTTCTCTAAACTCATCCCAAGTTTTTGGAGTATCTTTTATTCCCACTTTTTCAAATAAACTTGGACGATAAAACATAGCGGCATTATTAGTGGCAAAAGGCACAGAATAAATATTATTATCTAACTCCATTGTGGGCAACATAGCAGGATCAATTTCTGCTTTTATTTCTGAATTATTCCACCATTCTTGTAAAGGTTTTAAGGCTTGTAATTCCACTAATTTACCTGTTAATTGCGGTACATACCAAAGCACATCAGGAGGTTGATTCCCAGCTACTGCAGCGATAATTTTCGGTAATTGTTCATCGGGTTGCCCGACATATAAAGCCTCAACTTTTATCTTCGGATTTTCTGCATTAAATTGAGTTAATAATTCGTTAAAAATTTCTCTATTTTCAGGAGGATTAATACCATGCCAAAAAGTAATTTTAGTCGCCTCATTATTAGTTGAAGAGTCAGAATTTAAACCACTATTTTGACAACCACTAATAAATAGCAAACTAACAATACAAATAAAACTAATAGACTTAACAAAAAATTGACGGCGATAAAATAAATAAAACCCAGAAAACATAATTACAATAATATTTTTTACTATTATATTCTACTATTAAAAGAAAAAAAAACTCCAAATTTCACTAATGTTATTTATCCAAGAGTAACTATACTCGATAAAATAGAAAGATAACAAACTTATTTGACATTGATTAATCTCTTGATATTTTTACCTACTAAAACCATAAATACCACTAATCCGCTTTTTATCTATTTACCCGGCATGGATGGCAGTGGTAAACTTCTTAAAAGTCAAACTCAAATTTGGCAAAATTTTGATGTCCGTTGTTTAGCAATTCCCCCTCATTATGGTATCGAATGGCAAGAATTAACCCAACAATTAATTACTTTAATTCAACAACAATTAAAACTTAATAATAACAGAGAAATTTATCTATGTGGTGAATCTTTTGGCGGTTGTTTAGCACTAAAATTAATGGAAAAAATGCCTAATTTCTTCACAAAAGTAATTTTAGTTAACTCAGCTTCGGCATTCCATCAACGCCCTTGGTTAAATTTTGGTACTTATATTACACAAATCATGCCAGATTTTATCTATCGAAATTCAACCTTATTATTATTACCTTTTTTAGCAAAAATAGAAGCCTTAACGATGAAAGAACGTCAACGATTACTTAATGTAATGACTTTATTACCTCCAAATATTGTATCATGGCGTATAAATTTGTTAGAAAAATTTGCTATAAATCAACACAAATTAAAACAATATGAAAAAGAAGTCCTAATTATTGCAGGAGGAGAAGATAAATTATTACCTTCGGTAGAAGAAGCAACAAGATTAAAAAGTATTTTTTCTCAGGCAAAAATAAGTATTCTTACTCATAGTGGTCATTGTTGTTTATTGGAAAAAAATGTTGATTTATGCAAAATTATAACAGAATCTTAACAATTAAATTTTAGTAATAAATATTTATTCTTTTCTTTTATAGTAAGTGATTCAGGGATTTTTTTTGATAATTAGAGCTACTTTTTTTGATTTTATTTTCTAAAAAAACTATGAGACAACCTCTATTTAAGGAGAAGGAGGAAGTGCAGGAGGTGCAGGAGGTGTTAATGATGGGCTAGGAGGTTGAGTGGGAATAGGAGACGGAGATTGATTCACCGAAGAATCAGGATAACTTGGATAATAAGGATTAAACCCAGGATAAGGACTTGTAGTCTGAGAAGGTGCTTGAGATTTACCCGGTAAAGTCGCTAAAGCTACCCTTTCTCCGCCCACTTCTTTAAGCATATCTAATACTTCAATTACCTGACTGTAACGAACTTCTTGGGAAGCGTGAAGTACCATTAACCCACTGGGGTTAAGACTATGATAATTTTTGATAGCACTATAAAGTTGTACTTGAGTAATGGGTTGTTTTTCAAGATATAATTGACCCCTATTATCGAGGCTAACCACTAACATTTCTCGCATTTGTGCTTCCCCAGTACTAGCTTTAGGTAGATTCAGAGTCATAGCTTGTTGTCGAGAAAAACCTACAGCCGCCAAAATGAAAAACGTCAAAATACAAAAAATAACGTCAATCATGGGTACAATTTCGATTCTGACTTCCTGTTCATTCATATCTTGCCATAGCTTAAAGGGTTTAGCACTATATTTATGATGGGAAGGAGTTTTAACTTCTTTTTCTGATACCTTCGTTTTTGCAGATAATTGAGTCATAAGATATTAAAGGAGATAATACAGATATATGTTTAAAACAGTGAAAAAATTAAATAATCATCAGCACTTTTTTTCAATCCACAGTAAAAGATAATGATTGATTTCTAGGTTAACTTATACCGTCAAATTTTGTTCTTGATTCCATTTTTGACGATAAATTACTTCTAAATCACTTCCAGCTTTACGAAAAACCCGCACTTGATTAAACCAAAAAGCCTGAAATAAGCGATAAAAAACCACACTAATAATCGCTACAATCAACCCTGCTGCGGTAGAAATTAGAGATTCACCAATACCTTGAGTTACCCCTGAAGTCGCTCCTGTACCTAAATCACTCAAAGAAATTGAACCTAAAGAACGAATTAGCCCTAAAACAGTACCCAATAAACCTAATAATGGAGATAGTGCAATAACACCTTCTAAAATTTTGTCACCTTTTCGCATTAAAATTAATTCATCATCAGCACTGGTTTCTAAAGCTAAATGGAAGATTTCAGGATCTGCATTTTCTAATTGTAAGGGAGTATTAAGAAATTTACCTAAAGGATGATTACGGTATCGAGAAGAAATTTCCCCTGCTTTTTCCCAGTTTGTACTAGCCGCATCGAGAATATTATTCAAGATTTGATCTTCTTTTATTAGTACTTTTGACCAAAAGAAAATACGTTCAATAATAGTACCCAAAGCTAGGATTGATAAGAATAAAAGAGGCCAGATTGACACACCACCTTTCTCAATTAATTCTGCTAAAGTCACTGATTTTAATTCCCCTGTCTCAATAGTTAGTTTTCATTAACCAATTATCATTGATCACTGATCGATTATCAATCATGACACAAAATATTTTAATTTTAACCATACAGAAAAATTATGATTCTTAATCAACCCAAACAACATTATTATTTGCTGAGAGTAAGCCTTCCCCGTCTTCTTCCCAGTAAAAATCTAGCAAGTAGTATAATTTTATTGCTTCTTGTTCGGTCATTTGTTCATTTTTAACTTTTTTCAAAAATGACTCCATAAAATTGACGATAGCGGCTAACTCTTCTTTCGGAAAAGAATCATTCAAATTAGATAGAGTTTTTTTAGCATCAAGAATTGTATCACCTTTTTCTTTTGGGAGGGGAGTTGATCTTCTTAAAGGATCTCTTACTACTGCTGCAAATCCTTGAGCTACAGCTTGTCTTATTTTTGGTTTTAATTGAACTATTCCTTTCGCTTTTTGTTTTTCAATTCCTTCTTTTGAGGAAGCATATAAACTAGGGAGACGATTAAGCGCAAAAGTTGCCACTTCCACTAAATTTAAAGTCATTCCAGACTGAGTTAAAGTTTTATTATTGGCTAATTGATATTGGATTTCTTCATCTACGAAAATTTCCATTACATTTCTATAAGGTTTTTTTTCTAATGTCATATTTTTATCTTGACAACAAATAATGAAATAATGAACTATGAGCTATTATAAGTAACTGTTCATTATCTATAGTTTATTTATTTTTAATTATGAGTTATTTTTGAGTTTATCTAACAAAATTTTCACTACTTCTTCGATAGCTATATTTTGAGATTCTTTTGTCTTTCTTGTTACTAATTCTACTTTTCCTTCTTTTAAAGATCTTCCTGTCACGATACGATAAGGAATACCAATTAAATCTGCGTCTTTAAATTTTACTCCAGCACGTTCGTCTCTGTCATCGAATAAGGCTTCAATTCCTGCTTGATTCAATTCTTGATATAGTTTTTCAGCGACTTTCATCTGTCCTTCATCGGTAATATTTGGCACAACGATTGTAACATGGTAAGGTGCGATGGCAATAGGCCAGATTATACCATCTTGATCATGACATTGTTCTACGGCTGATTGTGCTAAACGAGAAACTCCAATACCATAACAACCCATGACAAAAGGCTTCTCTGTACCATCTTCGTCGGTATAAGTTGCATTCATGGCTTCAGAGTATTTTGTACCTAATTGGAAAATATGCCCCACTTCTATGCCTCTGGCGGTTTCTAATCTTTGACTAGAATCATGAACCCCGCGATCGCCAACTTTAGCTTTACGAATATCAACAATTAAAGAAGGTAAGGTAAACTCTTTACCCCAATTTGCACCCATAACATGATAACCAGATTCATCAGCACCCGTGACAAAATTTTCTAAATCTACAACGGTTTTATCCGCCATTCTTAAAAAAGTACTTTCTATTTGGTCAGATTTCGCAATATAATCATCACTTAAATTAGGAGAAATATAACCTAAAGGTAAAGGATTTGTTGCCCATTTTTGTTGTGCATTTTGATCTGGAACTGTTAAACTAAGGATAGTTTTGGCTTGATAATTAGGAGCTAATTTGACTAATTCATTATTTAATTTAACTTCATTGACATCTTGATCTCCTCTAATATTTACTAAAATTAAGACTGTTTTTCCTGAATCATAGACGGCTTGATATAAAACATTTTTAACAATATTAGTGGCTGAACATCCTAAAAATTCTGTTACCTTAATAATAGTTTCACTATTCGGAGTTGCTTTTTTTTCGTAACTATTAAAAGGAGATTTAACCACCTCTGCAGGTAAAGAAACGGCTTTTTCAACGTTGGCTGCATATTTACCATCAGCAGTATAAACAATATCATCTTCTCCTGCTTCCGCTAACACCATAAACTCCTGAGATCCAGAGCCACCAATCGCTCCAGAGTCTGCTTCCACTGCCCGAAAACTTAAACCACAACGACTAAAAATATTACGATAGGCTTTATCCATATCTTGATAAGTTTCTTTTAAACTCTCCACGCTACTATGGAAAGAATAACCATCTTTCATGATAAATTCTCTACCGCGCATCAACCCGAAACGAGGGCGAATTTCATCTCTGAATTTAGTTTGAATTTGATATAAATGTGTCGGTAACTGACGATAAGATTTTACCATATCTTTGGCGATCGCCGTGATAACTTCTTCATGGGTAGGACCTAAACCTAATTCTCGTTGTTGCCTATCTACCAAAGAAAACATAATACCTTCAGCTTTAGTATAAGTCTCCCATCGCCCTGATTCTTGCCATAATTCGGCTGGTTGAATTTGAGGTAATAAACATTCTTGAGCTCCCGTTGCATTCATTTCTTCTCGAACAATTTGGGATATTTTTTGCAAAACACGCCACATCAAAGGAAGATAAGCATAAACACCGCTACCAATACGACGAATATAACCTGCTCGTAATAATAATTTATGACTTTTAATTTCCGCCTCAGCAGGATCATCACGCAAAGTTACCAATAACATTTGAGATAAACGCATAATATAAATTTTAGATAAAAGCACAACCTTTGATTATACTGTTATCAGCCCAGTAAACTATAAAATTTTCCCTGAGGAAATTAGAAAGGAAAGGGGGAATTAGAAATTAGGAATTAGAAAGGAAAGGGGGAATTAGGAATTAGAAATTAGAAAGGAAAGGGGGAGATAGATTTGGAAGGTAACTATTTTTAAAGCCTTATTTGTTGAGGTTTTTTATAGTTCACGAAAGTTCATCATAGAAAGAAACTTGCAACTTGCTTGATTAATAAGTATTGATTTTATAAATCTTAAGAATTTTTTAGTGAACCATTATTAGAAGATCGAGTTAACCTAAAGATAAATCAATTTTGATCGGAATTATTTATGACAAAAAGAACCTTTGGAGTAATCGGATTAGCAGTTATGGGTGAAAATCTCGCCCTCAACGTCGAAAGTAGAGGATTTCCCATCGCCGTATATAACCGTAGCCCAAATAAAACAGAAGAGTTTATGGCAACACGAGCGCAAGGTAAAGATGTAAAAGCTGCTTACTCTTTAGAAGAATTTGTGCAAACTCTCGAACGCCCTCGTAAAATATTAGTAATGGTAAAAGCTGGTGCGCCCGTAGATGCAGTGATTCAACAACTTAAACCGTTACTTGATGAAGGAGATATGATTATCGATGGTGGTAACTCCCTCTATGAAGACACAGAAAGACGTACTAATGAGCTTGAAGCCACTGGTTTAGGGTTTATGGGTATGGGAGTAAGTGGTGGCGAAGAAGGTGCTTTAAATGGCCCTTCATTAATGCCCGGAGGTACTCAAGCCGCTTATCATGAATTAGAGCCGATTTTAACCAAAATTGCCGCTCAAGTAGATGATGGTGCTTGTGTTACTTATATTGGTCCTCGTGGTGCAGGTCACTACGTCAAAATGGTGCATAATGGCATTGAATACGGCGATATGCAGTTAATTGCAGAGGCTTATGATTTATTGAAAAATGGCTTAGGATTGAGTAATGAAAAGCTAGGAGAAGTATTTACGGATTGGAATACTACCGATGAGTTAAATTCTTTCTTAATCGATATTACTGCCAATATTTTCCCGAAAAAAGATCCTGAAACAGGTAAACACTTAATTGATTTAATTGTAGATGCTGCTGGGCAAAAAGGTACGGGAAGCTGGACTGTAGTAAGTTCTTTACAACTAGGAGTGCCAATTCCTACTATTTATGCGGCAGTATATGCAAGAGTTATTTCTAGTTACAAAGAAGAACGAGTTTTAGCAGCGAAGGAGTTAACAGGAATCACCTCAAAATTTGATGGCGATGTTGATACCTATATTTCTAAAATTAGGGATGCTTTATATTGCTCAAAAATGTGTTCTTATGCTCAAGGTATGGCTTTAATTGCTAAGGCTTCATCGGAGTATAACTATAACGTTAATTTACCTGAAATTGCCCGAATTTGGAAAGGTGGTTGTATCATCAAAGCGGCTTTTCTAGGTAAAATTCAAACAGCTTTTACTGATAATCCTAACTTGCCCAATTTACTTCTAGCTTCTGAGTTTAAACAAAGTATTCTTGATCGTCAACAAGCGTGGCGAGATGTCTTAGTTTTAGCCAATAAAATGGGGATTCCAGTTCCTGCTTTTAGTGCTTCTCTTAATTACTTTGATAGTTATAGACAAGAACGTTTGCCTCAGAATCTCACCCAAGCGCAAAGAGATTATTTTGGTGCCCACACTTATGAGCGTACAGATAAACCACGAGGTGAATTTTTCCACACCGAATGGATAGGTTAATGAGGAAGTAGGGGTGAATGGCATTCACCCAAGTAATGAGGAATTAGTAAGTAAAAACCTGTTTAAACTTCTTGTTTATCAATGAAGAGACAACTCTCAAGTTTTTATTTTACTATTCCTAACTCCTATTATATTCGAGCTAATAATTCTTTTTTCTTAGCTTCAAATTCCTCTTGGGATAAAATTCCTTGTTGTTTCAATTTGCCTAATTTTTCCAAAGATTCATAAATATTAGCGGCTTTGGCTTTATTGTCTTCTAAGTCAGACACATAAGATTTTCCTTTTTCATAGGCAGACTCATAGGCTTGTTTTGCACTTTCTATATTAAAATCGATTAATGAGCCCGAATCAGAAAAGATATTAACTGCAACTTGTCCTACGGCGTATGTTGATGCTCCAGACATGGCAGACATCGAAACTCCTCCGACAATACTGCCTATACCCGGAATAGCTTTAAGCATACTTGCCCCAATACTAGCAATAGTTGTGCCTGTAAGTGCTGATACAAAACTTTTACCAACATTTTGAGAGTAATCAACTTCATAAAGGTTAGCTAATTGTTGCAACATTTCTAGTTGAATAGCGGTAACGGCGGCAAAATCAACTAATGGTATTGGTATCAATCCTCCACCAACAGCCCAAAGTACATGAGATCTAATAATTTTCTCGGCTTCAATTTGTTTACTCATTTTTTTTACCAAATTTCTTTTCATTATATATTGATAAAATTAAAGAATGTTCCTCCAAATAAGAAAAAAACACTATGGTGACGTTAATCTCTCAAAAACAGATAACTTTAGAGGATTTTTTACAACTGCCTGAAACTAAACCCGCACAAGAATATATTGATAATCAAATTAGTCAAAAACCCATGCCTCAAGGAAAACATAGTCTTATTCAAGGTGAATTTGTCACTGTTATCAACTCAATTATTAAACCTGAAAAAATTGGTTTAGCTTTTCCTGAATTGAGATGTACTTTCGGCGGTAAATCTATTGTGCCTGATATAGTGGTATTAACTTATGATCGCATTCCTCGTGATGATAATGGAGATATTGCTAATGTAGTTTCTATTGCCCCAGATTGGATGATTGAAATTCTTTCACCCGAACAAAGTCAGAGTAAAATTATAAAAAAAATAGTCCTTGCTCTTGAATATGGTTGTAAGTTAGCATGGATAATTGATCCTAAAGAAAAAATTATTTTCGCTTACTATCCTCAACAAGTAAAGTTTTTTGACGACGATACTGATGTATTACCAGTACCTGATTTTGTTAAAGCCTTAAAATTAACTAATGGAGAGATTTTCTCTTGGTTAAAATTTTAGTAAAAAAATATAATGGAATCAAAATTTAATTTACCTCGTCAACGTTGGAAATTTTACCCTCAAAATCCTTCTTTAGTTAAAGATTTAGTGCATCGTTTAGGATTATCTCCCATAATGGCTCAAGTTATTTTAAATCGTGGCATGGTTAATTTAGAAGAAGCACAAGGCTATGTTAATCCTGAAATTATCGATTTACCCTCTCCTTTAACGGAATTTCCTGATTTACCTAAAAGTATTGAAATCCTGAAAAATGCCATTGCTTCTCATCAAAAAATAGCTATTTGTGGTGATTATGACGCTGATGGGATGACTAGCACCGCTCTATTATTGAGAGGTTTAAGACATTTAGGCGCTCAGGTAGATTATGCTATTCCTAGTCGCATGACTGATGGTTATGGTATTAATCGTCGTATCGTGGAAGAATTTAAGCTAGAAGGAGTTAGCTTGATTTTAACCGTTGATAATGGTATTTCTGCTTATGATGCCATCGCAAGGGCTAAAGAGTTAAACTTACAAGTAATTATTACAGATCATCACGATTTACCGCTACAATTACCTCCTGCCGATGCTATTTTAAACCCGAAATTATTACCAAAAGATTCTCCTTATGCTGGTTTAGCAGGAGTTGGTGTTGCTTACGTTTTAGCCGTCACTCTAGCCCAAAATTTAAACCAATTACAAGGTTTAACAAAATCTCTTTTAGAATTATATACCGTTGGGACCATAGCAGACCTTGCACCCTTGACAGGAGTTAACCGCCGTTGGTTAAAAAGAGGTTTAAAATTATTACCCCATTCTGATATTTTAGGCATTAAAGCCTTAAGCACATTTGCTGGAATTGGAGGAGAAAAAAAACTCTTAAATTCAGATGATATAGGCTTTAAAATTGGCCCTAGAATTAACGCCATTGGGCGAATTGGAAATCCTCAAATTGTTATTGAATTACTCACCACAGAAGATGAAGAAATTGCTATGACAAGGGCAATGGAATGTGAGCAAACTAATGAAACTCGTCAAAATTTATGTAAAGAAATTCAACAAGAAGCTATTAAAATAATTGAAGAAACTCCTTTAAATTGGCAAGAAGATAGAGTATTATTAATTATTCATGAAAATTGGCATCATGGCGTAATCGGAATCGTTGCATCTCGTTTATTAGAAAGATATGGAGTTCCTGTTTTTATCGGTACTTATGAAGAAGAAAAACCTAATATAATAAGAGGTTCGGCTAGAGGAATTGAAGAATTTAATGTATTTTTAGCTTTACAATATTGTGATGATTTATTAGAGAAATATGGTGGACATAAAGCGGCAGGAGGATTTAGTTTTAATCGTGAAAATTTACCATTAATTCATAGTAGATTAAGAGATTTTGCCCATCAAAGTTTAATACCTGAATATTTGCAACCTTTAGTAAAAATAGATGCAGAAATAACCTTCAACGAAATAACTTTTAATTTATCTCAAGAAATTGATAGTTTATATCCTTGGGGAATAGAAAATAAAACCCCAACTTTTTCCACTTCTAATGTGGAAATTATTGAGCAAAAATTAACAAAAACAGGAGAACATTTACAGCTAAAATTACTACATAATGGCATCACCTTAAAAGCCATTGCTTGGCATTGGAATCCTTATTATCCTTTACCGTCTGTGGTTGATATAGCTTATAAATTAAAAGAAAATGAATGGCTAGACAAAAAATCTATTCAATTAGATATTATTGGCGTTAAAGAATCTCGTCATCAATAAATTTTCATTCTCAAATATTCTATCATAAATGTCAAAAGAGGACTCCCGTTAAATTTCTCAACAAAAAAGTCCCACTGAAATTAACGGGTGGGCTGCTACGCAGTG
>JAACUG010000024.1 GCA_009993045.1 Cyanobacteria bacterium CG_2015-22_32_23 | reverse complement strand
CAAAAAACAGGGTAGTATTATACAGTTACAAACTCTAATTTCAAAAATCAAAACCATTAAAACCTTTGCCCATTGCCCATTACCCTTTGCCCTACCCCTTCCTCAGACTTTTTCAGCAACCCCTAAATAAATATTGAGAAGGAAAATTGATGATCTGTTAATTGAGATCAAATATACAATTAACTTTATTTACCTAATATGAAATATTTTTTTTTGGCGGATGGATGGACTTATAATCGTATTTGGGAAAGAGGAGGAATTTGGAATGAAAATGCTTGGCGCAGAAAACCTCATATTCAATGTTTGCCTTTAGGGATGATTGAAAATAATCAAGTTTTATGGTTACATGAAGTAGAAGACACGATTATCATGGTAGAGGTTATTCCCATAGATGAAAATGCCAAATTATCTTCAACGATAGGTCAAGTAATGCTAAAAAGATTAATAGACACCGAACAAGTAATTCAATCTCTTCTCAAGGCACAACAAATTTTTAAATCATAAATGTGAATTGACAATTAACAATTAAGACTGCTAATTTTATAATTCACTTAGGTTATCTGAGGTTAAAATTGATACACTTCTTCAATAACTTTTACCCAACCTTGTGCTAAAGATGCTAAGATTTGATAGCCTTTTTCTTGAGTAGCGACGGTGGCATCACCCATAACGCCAGTTTCACTAACTTCTCTGGTTAACCATGCAAAGGGTAAATTTCCTTCCATAGATAATAAATTAGAGGATAAATTTCGAGGATATTCTTTGACGGCTAAATCCATTTTTACCTGATGGGGTAATAAAGCTAACATCAAACTGGTTTCGGCATCTCCTGCATGGATTCCTAATTCTTTTTCTTCTGGGGTTAACAATTCATTGGTAATATTAGGTACTTTCCAAGTAAAAAGAGGAAAAATAGATAAATCTGGAAATTTCTGGTGTAAATCACGGGCAATAATCTCCATTATCTGTGGTTGTCCTCCATGAGAGTTCATTAGTATTAGTTTACGAAAACCAGCTTGATAAATACTGATGACGGTTTCTTCAATTAAAGAGTATAGTGTATGAGCAGATAAACTAATTGTACCAGCAAAACCATCATGCTCATTAGATTTACCATAATAAAGAGTGGGTAAGCTATAGGCTGGAATTGTAGGATTTAATAAACTTAAAGCCTTGCCTAATACACCCTGACTGATAGCGGCATCCACAATTAAAGGTAAATGATAACCATGTTGTTCAATAGCACCAATGGGTTGGATAATAACAGTATTTTCTTTTTCTGTCATCATTTCAATGTCTTGCCATGTTAAATAAGCAAAAAATCTTTCGGGGGGAATAAAACCATGAATCATAATTAATTAATTTATTACAAAAATTTTTATTTCAAGATAAAATGAGAATCTAAGACATAGGATACGACTTTTTAATTTATATATCCTAAAAATTATCGTCTGTTTTGCTGTAAATAGGGGCATAGTAAATAGTGGCATTATCACATCAACTCATGGGGGATGGTAGTCAACTACAAAAACAAACAAGTAAGGTAGCTCAAGATGTATTAAGAATGGGTGCATTAGTAGAAGATTCCTTTCGTTATAGTCATCAAGCATTATTTGAAGGGGAATTGGAAGCAGTGGAAATTATTACCATTCAAGATAAAGAAATTGATAGATATTACCGAGAAATTGAACTACACTGTGCCAGTATTTTAACATTACAATCTCCTGTAGCTCAAGATTTAAGAATATTAAGCGCTTTTATGCAATTGGTGCGAGATTTAGAAAGAATAGGAGATTATGCGGAGGATTTAGGTAAAATTGCTCTTAAACTAACTATTTATCCTCGTCATCCTTGTATGCCAGAGTTAGCAGTTATGTCAAAACAAGCACAAATGATGTTAGCAAAAACCATGGTAGCTTTAAGTGAGTTAGATAGTGAAGCAGGGCAAAAAATCCAACTCTTAGATGATACGGTTGATTATGCTTATGAACGTCTTTATAATACTTTAGCTTATCAAACGGATATAAAAGGGGTGGTTGAGCCTATAGTATTACTAACTCTTGCAATTCGTCATTTAGAAAGAATGGCTGATCATGCTACTAATATAGCCCAAAGAGTTTCTTATATTGTAACAGGGCATCGTAATTAATTATCAAAAGGAGATAGGAGATAGGAGATAGGAATTAGGAGTAATGAATAATGAGTAATGAATAATGAATAATGAGATAAAAGCTAGAAAGGAAAAGAGGAGTTAGGAAGAATGTTGAATAATAATCTATCAACTCATTTTTTAAAACCTGAAACCTGAAACCTGAAACCTGAAACCTGAAACCTTTTTTAAGACACAACTTATCAGCATTAGAAGTAGAAGAGTCAGTATATATAATTAAAATTTTGGGATAGTATTCGATATACACATAAAATTTATTCGATTATTGTGATTAACAATACTAAGAAAGTTGTTAAAACGTAAAGATTTATGATACTATCTTTTTAATATAAAAGGTGTGAGAAATTTTTTAAAAATATGTTCAAATCAGTCAAAAGCTACAGTATCGCTACTCCTGCTATTATCGCCTTAGCAATGGTGGCTAACGGTGTAAGTACTAATTCCGCTAACGCTAACGAAATCGCTAATACTAATTCTAGTTTAGAGCAGATTTCTGAGTATAACCAAACTCAACCCATGGGGCAAGTTACATCAGTTTCTCAATTAAGAGACGTTTCCCCTACAGATTGGGCTTTTGAAGCTCTCCGTAGTTTAGTTGAGCGTTATGGCTGTATCGTGGGTTATCCTGATCGTACATTTAGAGGAAATCGTGCTTTAAGTCGTTATGAATTTGCAGCAGGTTTAAACGCTTGTATGCAACAAATGGAACGCTTAATTGCGGCTAGTGAAGCTGTCACCAGAGAAGACATCGAAAAATTAAAACGTTTGATGGCAGAATTTGAAACAGAATTAGCGGCTTTAGGTGCAAGAGTTGATAACTTAGAAGGTAGAGTTGCTTTCTTAGAAGATCATCAGTTCTCCACAACTACCAAGTTGAAAGGGGAAGTTATTATGGCATTTACTGGTTTTGGTTCTAATAGTCAAGGAAATGATCAATTCACTTTAAGTGATCGTGTTCGTTTAACTTTAGATACTTCTTTCACTGGAAAAGATAGATTAAGAACTCGTTTAGCCGCAGGAAATGTACCCCGTATTAGAACTCAAACTGGTAATCAGGCAGCTAGTACTCAAGCAAGACTTAACTTTGAACAGTTTACTGGGGGTACTGGTAATGACGTAATTCTTGATCGTGTTTACTACACTACTCCTATTGGTGATAAATTTAAGTTTTGGGTTGGTACTGCTATGCCTTCTGAGGACATTTATGAAACCTTCTCACCTTATACCGAAAGTAGTGGTACAGGTTCTTTATCTCGTGCTTTACGTTTTAACCCTGTTCTTTATCGTAACTCAGGGGAAGCGGGTATCGGTGTTAAATATAAATTTAACAAAACCTTTGATGTTACCGCATCTTATTTAGCAGGTAATAATAATAGTGCAGCTAATCCTAACCAAGGAAATGGTTTATTTAACGGTGTTTACAGTGCTGGGGTTCAATTTGGCATTCATCCTAGTAAAAACCTTGACTTTGGTATTGGTTATATGTTTGCTTATGATAATGCCAATAACGTTGGCGGTGGTTTAACTCCTCTTGGTGCTTTAAATAACCAGCTTCGTGGGGTATTTGTAGAAAGTAATAACGTAGGGATACAAGGTAACTGGCGTATTTCTCCGAAGTTTAATGTATCTGGTTGGGGTGGTTACAGTGACTTAAATGATCCTAGTCGTGGTGGTGCTAATGCCGACTTATGGACATTTGCTTTAAATTTATCTATGCTTGATTTATTGAAAGAAGGTGCTGTCTTAACTGTAGGTGGTGGAATGTTACCTTATATTAATGATGTAGGTAATGCCACATTAGGTGGTACAACATCTTGGATTGTGGAAGGTAATTATAACTATCCTGTCACTGATAATATTTCTATTACTCCGGGTGTTTATGCTGTATTTAATCCTAACCAAAATAGTAGTAATGATACTGCAGTGGTTGGTGTCATACGCAGTGTATTCAAATTCTAATTTGATTGGTTAAGGGATAAAAATTATTCTTTAAATCAAAGTTAAATAGTGGATCAACTTTTCGGAGTTTGATTCACTTTTTTTTATTCTATCCTAAGAGGATCAACGTCAATAATTAAAGAGACAGTGCCATGACAATATTGTTTTAAAGTGAGTAATTTTTCTTTGATTTCTTCAGTGACAATATTTGAGGATTTAAGTAATATTTGCCAACGATAACGCCTTGCTACTCTCATAACGTTAGCTGGGGCTGCCCCTAATATTTCGATATAATCTGGTAATAAATTAGCGCAAATATCAGCGATAGTATCAGCAGAGTCTCGAACTTTATCGCCGTCAATACCACTAAACCGCAGTAAAATTAAATTGCCATAGGGAGGATAATTTAAACTCTGTCTTTCTGGTAATTCTCGTTGACAAAAACTTAAATAATCGTGATTTTTTACCGCTTGAATTACAGGATGTTCGGGGGAATAGGTTTGAATAATAACTTTTCCTGCATCATCACCTCTACCTGCGCGCCCTGCTACTTGGGTTAAAGTTTGAAAAGCTCGTTCACTAGCTCTATAATCAGAATGAAATAGTAAACCGTCAGCAGAAACGACTCCTACGAGGGTTACTTGGGCTAAATCGATGCCTTTAGTTAACATTTGAGTACCTATTAATACATCTGCTTTACCTGCTCCAAATTCTTCTAAAATACGTCTATGGGCATTTTTAGTACTGGTGGTGTCACTATCGAAACGCAAGATTTTTAAATCAGGAAATTCTTTTTCTAATTCTAATAGTACTTTTTGAGTACCTGTGCCGAAAAATTTTAGGTAAGGGGAAAAACACTGAGGACATTTTTTGGGATGCAATTCTGTATGGTTACAGTAATGACATCGTAATAATTCTGTTGCTCCTTCGTGGGTGTAATGATAAGATAAGGAAACATCACAATGGGGACATTCCATAACATAACCGCAACTACGACAAGAAACAAAAGTACTGTGTCCTCGCCGAGATATAAATAAAATCGCTTGTTTTCCTTGAGGTTTAAGGTTATTAAGGGCATCTCGAAGGCTATGACTAAAAATACTGCGATTGCCTTTTCTTAATTCTTGTCGCATATCCACGATTTCTACTGGTGGTAATGGGCGATTTTGGATGCGATTAGGTAAGGATAAGTAATAATTTTGCCCTTTTATTTGCAATTCTGGGGTATTTCGCTCCCCTGCCCCCAATTCTGGGGGTGAAGAAAGTTTCCAATTTTGGGAATTTAGGGGCGGATTTGGCCCCCTTGCCCCCAATTCTGGGGGTGAAGAAAGTTTCCAATTTTGGGGATTTAGGGGCGAATTTTGCCCCCCTTCCCCCAATTCTGGGGGAGAAGAAAGTTTCCAATTTTGGGAATTTAGAGAGTTATTTTCCGTAGCTAAACGCCAAGATTCGAGGGATGGGGTGGCAGAGCCTAAAATAAGAGGACAATTGACTAATTCTGCTCGATATTGGGCTATTTTGACGGCGTGATAGGTGGGTATGGGTTGATGTTGTTTGAAACTGGTATCATGTTCTTCGTCTAAGATTATCATGGCAATATTCGGTAAGGGTGCAAAAACTGCACTTCTTGTGCCGATAATAACTTGAGATTCTCCTGTTAACATTTGTCGCCAAGTGTCATATCTTTCTCCGTCGCTTAAGGCACTGTGATATACACATACTTTATCCCCGAATCTTGCCCTAAATCTGTCGGTTAGTTGCGGTGTTAAGCCGATTTCTGGTACTAATACTAAGGCTGATTTTCCTATTTTTAGAAGTGGTGCGATGGCCTGTAAATATACTTCGGTTTTCCCTGAGCCTGTCACTCCGTGTAATAATACTGTAGAATAACAATCTAAACTATTAATAATTTCTAATGCACGAGCTTGATCTTTTGTCAAGGTTTTAGGTAGATCTTTTTGAGGAGAAGAATCCTGTAATAAACGCAAAGTCTCTCTTTCTTGAATCACTACACAACCTTTTTTAGCAAGGGTATTAACCACCGAGTTACTATTTAATTCACAAATTTTGAGTAATTGTGGTAAAGGTAATTCACCGTCATGATTTTTGACAATAGTTAAGACATCTCGTTGTTTTTGGGTAAGTTGACTATCTTCATTTTCCCCAAGAAAGGTGACAATTTTAGTTAATTTGGGAGTTGCTTTTGAAGGAGATTGCAAAAAAATTTCTAGCCATTGTTTTTTGACTAATCCCTTAATGGCATTTCTAGCGTTTTTGATTTTTTGATTGATAAAGCTATAGGTATAATCTCCTGTTTTGCTTTGTTTTAGTAGTTTAATTACTTCTATCTGACTAATAGTACAATCATTATCAATATCATCAGGAATATTTTGGGTTAATAATCTTACTCGTCGTTGAGATTTGCCTAATAATTTCGGCGGTAAAGCAACCCTAACGACATTAATTAAATCTGTTAAATAATATTGTGCCGTGAGTTCGAGTAATTGCCAATAAGATTCAGGAAAAAACCCTGTAGTGATAACTTCGTCTATTTCTTTAATTTTCTCGATTTCTACATTTTCGGGAGGTTGAAACAATAATTTAATGACAATACCGCCAACGATGGCATTTCCGAAAGGAATACTAACAATATCTCCTGCTTTGATAATTGTATCTGGTTTAATTTTATAAGTATATAATCCTTCTGCATAAACGCAATCTACTAAAATTTCTACCCATTGAGGAGATGATATTTTTTCCACTTGATAAGTATATATTGGTTCAGCTACTTTCATACTTGTTAGATTTTTTTGGAGAAATGGAGAGTATTTGTCAATTACTCAAATATTTATTAAGAATATTAGTTACATCTTCAGGTTTAATCGGTTTGGCGATAAAATCTGATGCACCTACCATTTTTGTGCGCATTCTTTCAATCATACCGTCATTAGAAGTTACAATAATAATTGGTGTTTGGCGAAACATAGATAATTTTCTTAAACTGCCACAAATTTCATAACCATTGGTATTAGGCATAATCAAATCTAAAAAGATTAAATCGGGTTTAACGGCTAAAATTTTAGCAATGGCTTTGAGTGGTTCAGTAATACCAACAAATTGAAATCCTGCTTTTTTAACAATGGTTGCCATAGTTTCGCATATCATCGGGCTATCATCAATACAAGCAATTAAGGGACTTTTTTCATCGGGTTGAATTACTGTGGGGGGAGAAATAGGTGCGGGTAAATCCGCAACGGAAACTAAATCAATATAACCTTGTTGAATATAGGGTAATAATGAACTACTAAACTGACTTAAATCTCTTTTTAGTTGTATCGATAAATCTCGCAGGGTGTTTCTACCGTTAAATAATTTACTAAAAGCTGCATAGGTTTTCGGTGAAATACTTTCTTGTAACTTTTCTCCAGAGCGGATTACAGGGGCTTTATTAGGGGAGCGATCGCCAAGTCGAATACCAATCCAGCCTTGCCATTGTTGCCATGCAGGTACAATAACTTGATTAGCATCGAGAAGAAACATTTGTTCAGCA
The DNA here is from genome assembly GCA_009993045.1 of Cyanobacteria bacterium CG_2015-22_32_23. Taxonomy (GTDB): domain Bacteria; phylum Cyanobacteriota; class Cyanobacteriia; order Cyanobacteriales; family Cyanobacteriaceae; genus Geminocystis. Next base: position 8,448 of record JAACUG010000024.1, on the reverse strand, counting down.
ATAGGCACATTTACGGCATTATCAAGATGAAAAGTAATTTCCACAGTTTGATTAAGATCAAAGAAAATTTCACCAAGAATATTATTAACCATTTTAATAACGGATTCTCGATCAGCTTTACCATTTAAAAGCCAATTGCGTAATAACTCATATTCCCAACAAAATTTGATATTATCATGGGAAATAGATTGAATTTGTTGCTCTAAATACAAAGAATCTGTAGCGATGCTAGGAAGATAAGCAACTAAATTACGGCGCCATCGTCTAACGGAATGTTCTCCTCCTGTACCATAGATCAAACGTCCCATATAAAGATAAAAACGCCATTCTGTCCTACCCGGATAAACCAATTTGACTTCCCCCGTAAATTGATGTTTTTTGAGGGTATTAAAAAGATAAGTTTGTTTTGATGCCACAAACCCCTTGATTGGCACACTATAGTTTTCTTTATTAGGCGTATCCATCAATGATAAATTAGAAGTAAGGTGGTAATCTTTGTTTAGATCATAATATAAAATTTACTAATTTTATGATTTATGCTTCGTTACTGTCATAGCAGTGATTTTATTTTAACTATTTTTGCTATATATTAAAGGTATATTTAAACATCTTAGTTTTATCGTTCATGAGTATTAATTTTCAAACTATTGTTGCCACTTTAAATAATTTTTGGAGTGAGAGAAACTGTCTAATAACCCAACCTTACGACACAGAAAAGGGTGCTGGTACAATGAATCATAATACCTTTTTACGCGCTATTGGACCTGAACCTTGGTCTGTAGCATATATAGAGCCTTGTAGAAGACCAACTGACGGGCGTTACGGAGAGAATCCGAATCGAGTACAACATTATTATCAATATCAAGTATTAATCAAACCTTCTCCTGAGAATATTCAAGAGATATATTTAGATTCATTAAAAGCGTTAGGAATCCGTCCTGAAGATCATGATATAAGATTTGTAGAAGATAACTGGGAATCTCCCACTCTTGGCGCTTGGGGTGTAGGTTGGGAAGTATGGTTAGATGGTATGGAAATTACTCAATTTACTTATTTTCAACAGTGTGGGGGTATTGACTGTCATCCAGTTTCCATTGAAATTACCTACGGTTTAGAAAGATTAGCTATGTATCTTCAAGATGTCGATAGTATTTATGAAATTCGGTGGAATAATCACATAAAATACGGCGATATTTTTCTTCAAGCAGAAATTGAGCAATGTACTTATAATTTTGAGGCTTCAAATCCTGATTTGTTGTTTAAATTATTTAGTTTATATGAAGAAGAAGCTAAACAATTAATTGAAAAAAATCTGGTTTTACCTAGTTTAGATTATGTTTTAAAATGTTCTCATTGTTTTAATTTACTCGATGCTAGAGGAGTTATTGCGGTAACAGAAAGAACAAGATATATTGGTAGAATTCGTAATTTAGCTCGTCAAGTTGCCCACCAATATCTAAGTCAAAGAGAATCTTTAAACTTTCCTTTAATCAAAGATAATTCAGCGAAAATTTTAGTTAATAATTAAGCAGTTTTATAACCATCATTCACCTTACCTTATAGATAAATCATACATTATTATTTGATTAGTAATAAAAATGACCAAATTAAAGTTACCTTTTATAAGAGAAGATTTATTAAATTTATCAGCTTATATTCCTACTCCTATCAGTGAAAATTATCAACAATTAACTCGTTTAGATGCTAACGAAAGTCCTTATAATTTACCATTAGAATTAAAAATAAAATTAGCTTCTTTTTATGAAGAAAAAATAGAAACGAATCGTTATCCTGATGGTAGTCATCTTAAGTTAAAAAATCTCATCGCTAATTATGTTAATGAAACGGTAAATTTACCCCAACTTATTGATAATCATAACATTTCCATGGGCAATGGTTCAGATGAGTTAATTCGCTCAATTTTAATTGCTACTTGTCTTAATAATAAAGGCAGTGTTTTAGTCGCTAATCCTACTTTTTCGATGTATGGAATTTTAGCTCAAAGTTTAGGAATTATTACCCATACTATTGCAAGAAATGACATTGATTTTTCTTGGAATTTAGACTTAGCTAATGAAGTAATTAATAACCAAAATAATCCTCCTGTAAAAGTTATTTTTATGGTGCATCCAAATTCCCCAACAGCTAACGTTTTAAATGCTGATGAAATTAAGTGGTTAAAAAATTTACCTTCAGATATTTTAGTAGTTATTGATGAGGCTTATTATGAGTTTAGTCAACAAACTTTAGTGTCAGAATTACCTAATCATTTTAATTGGTTAATTTTACGCACTTTTTCTAAGGCTTTTCGTTTAGCTGCTCATCGTGTTGGTTACGCTATAGCCTCTAGTGATATAATTAAAATATTAGAAAAAATCCGTTTACCTTATAATTTACCGACATTTTCTCAACTTGCTACGGAATTAGTCTTAGAAAATCGAGACATAATTTTACCTTCTGTTAAAGAGGTAATGAAAGAAAAAGAAAGGGTTTATCAAGCATTAATTAAAAATCCTCTTTTTAAAGTATGGAAAAGCGATGCTAATTTTATTTATTTGCGATTAACTAATAATCCTACTTCTGAAAATCATAATTATTTTATGGAGCAATTAAAAGATAATAATATTATTATTAGACACACAGGCAATGGTTTAAGAATATCTATTGGTACTGTAGCAGAAAATGATTATTTATTAAGTAAAATAACAAAAATTACCGATAAAATCTAAAATAAATAAAGTAGGTAAATAATGTTGTTTAAATTTAGAGAAAGTAAAATTAATGATAGCAAATAGAGGAAGAACTTTTTTAGCTGATTTTCGAGATTTTATCCTGCGCGGTAACGTCATTGATTTAGCCGTTGCGGTGGTGATTGGCGGTGCATTTAATGGTATTGTTAATTCTTTGGTAGGAGATATTATTACCCCAGCTATTTTATCCCCAGCCATTAAAGCCGCAGGAGTAGATAAATTAGCAGATTTAAGTATTTCTGGTATTAAATATGGTTTGTTTTTGTCATCGGTTATCAATTTTCTAGTAATTGCTTTTTGTTTATTCTTAGTCATTCGTAGTTTTGAAGCCATTAAACAAAAGTTAATTCGTCAACAGGAATTGCAAGACGCTGAAAATGCTGCTAGTGAAGCAGAAAAAGTTGACAAAGCAATCATTGCCCAAGAAAATTTAACTAAAGCGATAGAAACTTTAACGGAGGTTATCAATCAAAAGTCTTAATTGTCAGAATTAAACTCCATTTTCTCCCCATTTTTGAGACAATAAAAACTTTGCTCATTATTGGGGGATTCAAGGTTATATTTGACTTAGGGTTTGCGTAAAGGAATTAGAAGAAGATTAAATAAAATAAATGGTTTTTACATAATACCTGATACCTAATACCTGATTAGCTTTATGATTAATCTTTGATGGATTTTTGTGCTTGAATGACTTGTAAACTACCACCACCATAGAGTTGAGTATCAAGAATACTAAAACCAGCGTTTGTGAGTTTATTGGCTAAATCCGTTTTTAATAACTGCCATGCGGTTTCTGTTTCAAATAACCACATGAAAACTGCTAGAGGTGGAATGAATAACCAATTTTGTGGTTGATGTAAGTCGATAAAAGTAAAAATTCCCTTCGGTTTTAAGACTCTATATACTTCTTGGAAAATTTCTTCTAATTCTGTTGTCGTCATTTCATGTAAAGCGACGCTAGTGTGAATAAAGTCAAAGGAGTTATCGTTAAATGGCATTTTTTGAGCAAATCCTTCGATAAACTCCCCTTGGGGTACATTTTTTTTCGCTTTTTCTAAAGAAACTGTGGATATATCTAAACCAGTGACTTGTTGAGAATAGTTGATTAAAAATTTCGTAGTTTGCCCAGCACCACAACATAAATCTAGTATTTTACTATCAGGGAGAATATTAAGATTTTTTAACGCCAATTGTCGAAACCTTTTTTCACCCCCAACGGGTATCGTCGCCAATGTTGCAATGGTATCATATAGCCATTGATATTTATAACTTAAAGGACGCAAAAATGTTGCCATTTTACAAAATATCTATAATTTAGTAGAAATTGATCGCAAAACATCAGGAATTAAAGTATCATCGCTAAATTCTAACATAGTTTCTCGATAACCTAAATAGCCAGAGTTAGTAAAAAATAACAACATTCGACTCAATGCCACCCAAACTTCGGAAGCAAATTCCCAATTTCCATTCATCGGCGTATAATCACTGATAGATTTTAATGCCCAAAAATAATTATTCCGCACAATAGATTTTCCTTTTTGATATTGGGGTAAATCCTCTTTATCAATGTAAAGAATGTCATTTTCTATAAATGCTTTCATGTTTTTTCTGATGTTTAAAAATATTTTCTTAATTTTTATTCTTCTCTCTTAAAAATGCAAAGCCATAGAAAAAGAGAAGAAGATTTGTTTATTTTTTTTATCCATTACTTTAACCTTAAAATGATCATCGTAATAATGATAAATAGTAAACTTGAGTAAAAACCAAGAATAAGTTATGATGTTTCCTGTTTTTATAATTTGACTTATTAGTTATTTTATAATGCTATTTATGTATAACAAACGTAAATTAAATATAAATTATTCAAAATTTTCTTAATTTTTAAATTTTATTATAGCTAAAAGCTAATAACTAATACCCCTAAAAATATAACATAAAAAATTACTATATTAACTTAATTTAATTTTAAAAATGACCTTAGATTTTCGTAATATTAACACTCTTTGGAGTTCCATAATTGTTGAAACTTTAGCTAAATTAGGGTTAAAAAATGCCATCATAAGCCCTGGTTCGAGATCAACTCCTTTAACCCTTGCTTTTGCTCAAAATAATCTGATTAATTCTATACCTATTTTAGACGAAAGATCTGCTTCTTTTTTTGCTTTAGGATTAGCTAAAAAAAATAAAATTCCTACCGTTTTAATTTGTACTTCTGGCACAGCAGGAGCTAATTTTTATCCTGCTATTATTGAAGCTAAATATAGTAATATTCCTTTAATTATTTTAACAGCAGATCGTCCTCCTGAGTTAAGAAATTGCCATGGTGGGCAAACTATTAATCAAGTTAATTTATATGGTAATTATCCTAATTGGCACACAGAATTATCATTACCATCTACTGATTTAGAAAGATTATTTTATCTACGTCAAAATATTATTTATAGTTGGGAAAAATCTTGTTTTCCTTCTAGGGGAATTGTTCATATTAATATACCATTTAGAGAACCTCTTGCTCCTGTTTCTGAGTTAGAAATTAGTGAAGAAAAAAAAATTTTTATTTATCAACAATTATTTGCTAATTTTACACCTATTAATCATAGTTTAAAAAAAAATAATCTGGATTTAAAGGAATATTTAAAATTGTGGCAAAGTCACTCTAAAGGTATTATTATCGCTGGGATAGATTCTCCCGATAACCCTCAATTATACTCAGAAGCCATGGCCTTTTTATCTCAATTATTAAATTTTCCTGTGTTGGGAGAGGCTTTATCCCCCGTGAGAAATTTTAGTATTATAAATGAGAATTTAATTATTAACTATGATGTAATTTTAAGAAACCTTGAAAATGCAAATAATTTAATACCAGAAATCGTTATTTTATTCGGCGAATATCCTACCAGTAAACAATTAAGAAATTGGTTAAATGATCATAAAATTAAAACATATATTATTACCACCTCTGAGGATAATTTAGACGCTTTACATACTAACTCAATTCACCTGAGAATTAATCCAGAAAATTTTAGTAAATATTTGATAAATTTTGATAAAAAAGCTACTTCAAATTATCTTTATCAATGGTTAAAAATTGATGACAAAATAACCATCAATGTTAATGAAATGATGAATGAAAAAGAAGAAATATTTGAAGCAAAAGTTGCTTGGATGTTATCTCAATATCTTCCTGAAAAAACCCCTATTTTTATCGCTAATAGTATGTCAGTGAGATATGCTGAATTTTTCTGGCAAAAAAATAATCGTCAAATACAAACTTATTTTAGTAGAGGTACAAATGGAATTGAAGGCACTTTATCTACGGCTTTAGGTATCGCTTACCAAAATAAACCCACTGTTTTATTAACAGGAGATTTAGCCCTTTTACATGATACCAATGGTTTTTTAATTAATCAATATTTAGAAGGAAGTTTAACGATTATTTTAATTAATAATAACGGCGGTGGAATTTTTGAAATGTTACCTATTGCTGATTGTCAACCTTTATTTGAAAAATATTTTGCAACTCCTCAATTAATAGATTTTACTAACTTAACCAAAACTTATAATGTTGATTATAAACTGATAAATAATTGGCAACAATTACAAAATTTATTAACTAATTTACCAGAAAAAGGTATAAATCTTTGGGAAATAAAAACTAATCGAAAAAATGATACTATTTGGCTAAAAGATTATTTTTCATTCTTTATTGATAGTTAATCAAACAGTTTAATTTCTATAAGTTTTATTTTCATAATTTTTCTCTTTTAGTAATTAATAAAAACTGAAATTTATATTGCTTGATTGATGCAGTTTTTGCTATTACCTAAAGGTAAAAATATGGTCAAAATTTCTCCTTTATCTTGTGTTTGTTTCATGGTTAATTTACCTCCTAAAGCATGAAAAATATTTTTAGTTACGTCATAACTTAAAGACAAACTACCTGTTTCTGGTTGAAATAATAATAGTTTACCTAAACATTTAACATGATCATTATTAAAATTAGATTCAGATAAAAACTGTAATTTTAATTGATTTCCAGCAGGTAAAATTAATACTTGAAAATTGCCACCACTGGGTAAATTTCGGATAAATTTTTCCATCAAACCACCTAAAATTTGAGTTAAGATTGCAGGATCACTAACAATTTGTGGTAACTTGTGAGGTATAATAATATCGAGAATAATATTACGTCTTTGAGCTTGTTTTTTCCAAGTAGGAATTGTTTGATTTAAAATTTCTTCTAAGGAAGTAGAAATTAACTTTACTTGTTCTTGTTTTATCGGTTTTGACTCTAATTCTGCTGCCCTAAAAATCAACTCCATACGGTTAATTTGTTCGATACATTCTTGCTCAATTAATTCTAAAGATTTAACTATATCAGGGGTTAATTTAGCTCTTTTTAATAATAATTTTGTAGTAGTTTTAATAGTAGTTAAAGGAGTTCTAATTTCGTGAGTTAATGCTTGTAATAATTCAAACTCTGGATAAGGTGGTAAAGGAGTTTTTTTGAGAGAAATACTTTGACTTTGACGAGGAATTTGATTAATTTCGACTAATTTTATTTTTTCTAATTCTTTCAATAAATAACGAGTAAATTCAGTAATTATTTTATAATTAGGATTAATAGAAATAAATTTATTAACTAATTTATCTAAATATTCCGTATGATAATTTTGACTGATAATCATTCTTTCTTTTAATAGTAACCATACTTTTTTGATAATTTCTGGAGTAAAAGAAAATTGAAATTTTGAGTTATGATTTTTATTAATACTTTTGAGGATTAAACAAGTAAATTTACTTGTCAAAACTAAACAAAATTGCTCTTTATTTAAAATATCATTAATATCTAAAGATACATCGATAAAAGATAGTCGAGAAATAGGCTGAATTTTATTTTTAAAATCACAAGGCATTAATGCCATTTTTTCCTCATGAAAAGAAGAAAAAACCACTGTTTCTAACTGAGAAACTAATTTTACATCCTTTATCATGGGAGTTGGTGAAGAAATAACGATGCCTTGTATTAATTTATTTTCGTTTTTCTCAATCATGAGACTCAACAATTTTTCTAAAGAAGCTACTCCAGCATTCCATTCATGTTGCGATCTAATAATTGTGTTATGGTTATCATCGGCAAAATTATCTAACTCATCATCCCAATTATCTTCTGCTAAAATATCACTTAATTTAATTTTTAAAACCTCAGACAAAATCATAATTTAATCATTAAAAATATTCCCCTCATGAAGAATTATCATAACCTGTTTATTAATCTTATAAAAGCGTTATAACCGAACAATAAAGATGTTGATTTCCTTTAAAATAGTAAAAAATCTTTAAATTTTCCATATCACCATATTTTTATCTTCTTTGATACTAATAAAACAACTTCCATCTAAACTAATCACGGTTAAACCAAAAAATTGAGAAGGAATACAAAAACTAAATAATTCTACTTCCGTATCCAAATTTATCAAACTAATTTTCTGATCTAGTTGACTAATACACAAAATTGATTCATTATTAGGATGGAACAATAAACCTGTAATAGCTGATTTAAAATCTGTTTTAATACTTTTTTCTTCAATCTCTTTTTCTATACTCCATAACTTAATTAATTTATCACTTCCACCACTTGCTATTAAGGCGTTATCATTACTTAAAGTAACAGCATTTATGCCCATTTTATGCCCAG
>JAACUG010000023.1 GCA_009993045.1 Cyanobacteria bacterium CG_2015-22_32_23 | reverse complement strand
AGGGCAAAGGGCAAAGGGCAAAGGGCAAAGGGTTAAAGGGTTAAAGGGTTAAAGGGCAATGGGCAATGGGCAAAGGGCAAAGGGCAAAGGGCAAAGGGCAATGGGCAATGGGCAAAGGGCAATGGGCAAAGGGCAAAGGGTAAGGGATAAAGAGATTAACTTAAACTTTTAGCTAATTCAAGTCTGGATTAAATTCAGCTTTGAGATGAAAAGGAATTTCTGTTAGTAACTTTTCAACAATATCTGAAGGGGTATCATTTTCTGTGAAAGAAATAGTTATATCTGCTTGTCGATACAAAAATTCTCGTTGTTGTTTTAAGTTTGTTAATTTAACCATTAAGTCTTGATTTTGTAATAAAGGTCGAGTATGATCATCCGTTAACCTTTTTACTAAGACTTCCACGGGGGTATCTAACCAAATTACCATACCCTCTCGCAAGTAACCCCAATTTTCTTGACGAAGAATAATACCTCCTCCTGTGGCAATTACTGTCCTAATATAAGGAGAAACTTGCTGTAAAACATTACTTTCTAAACGGCGAAAACCCTCTTCTCCTTCTAAGGCAAAAATTTCGTTAATGGTTTTTTGACTCACCGTTTCGATGATAGAGTCAGTATCTAAAAATCGATATTGCAACTTTTCGGCTAGTAACTTTCCGACAGTGGTTTTACCAGATCCCATCATACCGATTAAGTAAACATTTAATCCTCTTAAAATATTTTCCATAAACAATTAATTGATAATTCGTAATTGATAATTGTCAACTTTAAACTATCAAGTGTCAAATGTTTATAATGTAATTATTTACTTTTATCCGTGAAAATCATTGTGGGTTTGCGAAAAAAACATCATCCTATCGATTTAAACCTTGAATATCCTTGCCCTTGTCGTCGAAAAGGAAAACTTTTACCTATCATATTAACTGAAGCGATGGGTTGCGATCGCTGTCAACAAATTTTTGTATTAACAGAAAAACAGGATCACATAGAACAATTGAACCCTAGTTATCCTCATAAAAGAAGATGGTATTGGAATGGCAAAAAATGGATTATAGCGGGAAAACCTTGGCAAGAAAGCTATTTTGTGGTGACAATACTGTGTTTTTTCATTTCCATAATCATCTCTGTGCCTTTATTAATAACCTTAAGTTCAGGAATAACCATAATTTCTGGTATTATTTTAGGACTAATCTTGATGTTGCTATGTTTTTCTCTATGGTTAGCCTATCGTCGTTAAAATTAACCGTATGAATCATCTTCCTTTAAAACCAATTTCTCTCATTGTCAATCAAGCTCACCAAGGCTTTGTTAAAATGAGTAATATAAAAGGCATTAAACGCTCAGAAGCTGTATTGCATATGGCTAAAAAGCTCGAAAAATCCTTTGATGATATTTTACAAGCTAATACTTTAGACTTAGAAATTAGTCGAGAAATGGCATTGCCAGATTTAATTCTTGAATGGCTTAAATTAACTCCCCAAAGATTAAAATTCACCATTGAAATATTAAAAGCGTTAGCCGAGTTACCAGATCCTTTTCAAAAAGTAATCAACTCACCTTATCAAGTAACTTACTGTCAAAATTATTCTCAGTTAATGCCTTTAGGAGTTATTGCCTTAATCTATGAAGCATTACCAGAGTTAGCAATTATCACCGCAGGATTAACTATTAAAACAGGAAATAGCTTAATTTTAAGAGGTAGTAGTGAAGCAAGTAATACTAATTCCATTATCACTCAAGCCTTACAAATTGCCTTAGAAGAAGTTGATTTTCCTCCTTATTGTATTCAGTTTTTACCTCCAGAAGAAGGTTATTCTATTGAGGATTTAGTCACTCAAGAGCAATATCTTAATCTAATTATTCCCTATGGCCGTCCTAGTTTAATACAAAAAGTTACTCAAACCGCTACAGCCCCAGTACTTAAATCAGCTATGGGCAATTGTCACTTATACTGGTCATTATGTCATGATTTAGATTTAGTGCGTCATGTTATTGTAGATAGCTATAATACTATTCCTGATCCTGTTAACGCCATCGAAAAAGTATTAATTAATAAACAACAAAAATCTAATTCTATCACCCGATTATTTAACCACTTAAAAGAGAACAATTTTACCCTTGTGGGGGATGAATCTTTGGTGGCAGATTTTCCAGAATATTTAACTGTCATTAAACCTTCGGGGTGGAATCAATCTTTTCTCAATAAAACTATTGCTTTTCGTTTTGTCGATAATTTAGCTGAAGCCATTGCATGGATTAACGAACATAGTAGTGGTCATGCAGATTGCCTTGTTACAGACTCTTATCAAGAAGGGAGAATTTTTGCGATGGAAACTGATAGCGCTTTGGTTTATATCAACTCATCTCCTCGTTTTTACCGTTATTTACAGGGTAGCAATTCTGTATTTTTAGGTATTTCTAATCAAAAAGGTCATCGTCGAGGGTTAATCAGCCTTGAAACTTTTACTACTCTTAAGCAAATTGTAGTCGGTGATGGACAATCTATTAATAATTAGGAGTTAGGAAATAAAAAGGAAACGGGGAGTAAGAAGTAATGAGTAATGAGTAATGAGTAATGAGTAATGAGTAATGAGTAATGAGTAATGAGTAATGAGTAATGAGTAATGAGTAATGAGTAATGAGTAATGAGTAATGAGTAATGAGTAATGAGTAATGAGTAATGAGTAAGAAGTAATGAGTAATGAGTAAGAAGTAATGAGTTTGAGAATTGATACTAACCGCTATAAAATTGATTACCTCACTTTAGAGTATTAAGTATTTTTGTTCTGGTGCAAGATCTCAGTTAAACCTACCTAAATCAGTGTCAAAATGAGGTTAACTTATTTAAGTAAGGTTGCGATAGGTGACGTTATCCAATTTAACGCTACGGCTAATTGATGCTCAAAAGTCGGTAAACGATAAAGATACACTAAACGTCTAGCTAAATAAGCTAAATTACCATTTAAAGATATTCCTAAACCACTTAAAGTTGCATTATCTACACCTAAAGCTAACATTTCTCCTAGGGGTTGATACACAAAAGGTAATAAGGGTTTTTCTTCCATTGTCGCCCAAATATTCCATGCGCAGTAATCTGATTGTTGAAAGGCAACTTGAGCTGTAGCTGGTAATACTTTTCCTTGCTCATCATCACATTCTACTAAATCGCCGATGGCAAAAATTTCTGGATAATTTTCCACTTGTAGTTGTGAATTAATCTTAATTTTTCCTTGGTCATTTTTAGGTAAAGACAATTCATTAATTATTTTGACTGGTTTTGTCCCTACTGTCCATAATACTAAATCCACTGGAATTATATCCTTTTTATTTTTATAGGATAACGTGATTTGATCTGCTTCTATTTTTTCTATTTCTGTTTCTAAATCTAACCAAATTTGGCGATCGCTAAGAGCTTTTTGAGCGGTTTTTTGATTAAATTCTGGGGATTTAGAGAGAATTTCCGAACCTCGATCAATAATTCTTAGTTTACCACGTTCTTTTAAACGATCAGCAATTTTTAAAGCTAATTCCACACCGCTATAACCACCGCCAACTACTGCCACTCTAATACTTTCTCTATCAGAATTTTCTAATACTCGTAATTTTTCTTTGAGACGATAAGCGTTTTCTAAACTACGAAAACCAATGGCATATTCAGACGCACCATCAACGGAATTAGTCGGAGTTTTACCTCCTAAAGCAATGACAAGACGATCATAAATTAAACTAGAATGATTAGCTAAATCAACAGTTTTTTCCTCAAAATTAACATTTTTTACGGTATCTTGCACAAATTTTATCGGCGTATTAGCTAATAAATCGCTGTAATAAGGCGCAATTTCCCAACTTTGCATTTCTTCGGTGATTAACTCATAAAGTAGAGGTAAAAACACGAAGCGATCATTTTTATCAATAATAGTAATTTCTGGTAAAGTTTTACTCCAGTTTAATTCTATTAATTTTAAAGCAGTATATAATCCACCAAATCCTCCACCAAGAATGACAATTTTTTTCATGTTACTATTACTCCCAAAGAAACCTTTGCTTTATTTTACAATAATAAACAAGAGATCAAAGGCAGGATAACCTCACTTTTTTTTAAACTGGTGCAATTAACTCATCAGGATCTAAAATAAAGATAGTTTTTTCTTCGTCATTTTCTCCCATAATAACTGTTACATGAGAAGCAATCTTTAAAGTGTCGGCACGACGATAAGATGGTGGTAAAACACGAATTTGATTTAAAGGAATATCATATAATTCTGGAGCATTTTTAATTAAAATCCCAAAAGTTTCATTATTACTATTTAATGCTAAAAGTAAATATTTTTTATCTTCTATTCCTAACACTTGTACAGTATTAAATAAACGTTTATGTAAATCAATAACGGTAATTTCTTCCTCTCCAATACTAACTAATCCATAATGATTTAAACCACTGCTAAAAATTGTTGAATAATTAATTATTTTTTTTATGGAGTCAATGTGTAAAGCTACATTAAGATTGTCTATAGGAAAGACTAAAAATTTGATTTTTTGAGTATTTGCCGTAACTTGTTTTCGAGATAAATTAGCTGTATTCATAAGTTTTTATTTTATTAAAAATTAGCAAAAAATTATAGTAATTCTCAATTATTTTTTATTTCTCTATTTGTTTTTATCATTAATAAGTTTGGCTCTTATAGAGTAGTTATGATAAATTCAGATAAAATAAAGGTTATCAAATTGCCACTATTAAAGATTATAATAATTAATAATTAAATTTGTTATAGATTCACCTGACACCTAACTCTTTTTCAAGGAAAAATTAATCATAATCACAGTAACAGAAGCATAATTAATTGTACATTGTTAATTGTTAATTACTAATTACTATGGTGCTTGTAAACGAATAAAGTTATTTTCAGGTAAATGTTCTTTATATTGACCATTTTCTGACAAAATAGCTAGTAAACTAATTTCAGCATCAGGATCAATATGTAAATCTTTCCAAGGTATAGAAATTTCTATACAAGAATCTAAGGCAACTTTTCCTTCACAATGACGAGAATGCCAGTTACCATTTTCTCCTGCTTCCTGTAACCAAATAGTTTTAGTTAATAAATTTATAGACACTTGATGACGATAATAATAGTTTAATGGTGCTTCATCAGGTAAATTACCGATCAAAATTTGATTATTATGGGTTAATCTACCAGGATAAAACCAGACTAAATTTAATTCTGAGGGTAAATCTTGCCCTGCCTTTACCCCCGGTTTTAAGTCAAAACGGAAGTAAAAGTTAAGGTGATCCCAACCATAAAATATCTCAGGAATGATACTTGCTTTGTGCATAGTACCCCTTGCTCCACCAATTTTGATTTTTCCAGCCTTTTCCCAATCTTCTTCAATGCCACGTCCATCTATCACGGGGTGAATAAAACTAGCTGGTAAATAGTCATTAGCTAATTTTGTTTCGACGGCAGCCACAGGTTTATATAAATATTCAGGAGGAGTTTCATCTAAGGATTGGTATAAAACGATCAAGTGTTCTCTAAATAGTTGATCAAACATTGCATCATGGTTGGAATGATGAGGATCACCAAACCACCAAAACCAATCTGAGCCTTCGGCGGCGTATAATGCTTCCCATGCTTCGGGGTTACTTTCTTCTGTGGCTTCGGTATGTTTTGCTAAAGTTTGTCTAGCAGCGTTTAAATAATCCCATGCACGGTTTTTGGCAGGATCGCCTATCCATGTGTTAAAGTTACCATCAACCCATGATCCACTATGTAAACTCTTACTATTGAGGGTTTCTGTGGGGGGAAATTGATCGATAAATTCTGACACTGTAACTAACTTGATTTGTGGTTGTTGGGATAAGCGACTATAAAGGGATTCTAAAAAGAGTTTACCATCTTTTTCATAAAATTCCCAGCAATTTTCTCCGTCAAGAGCAATTGTCACTAACCAAGGATTTTCTAAAGTGCTTTTATCTCCCCATTGTCTTTCTTTTAAACGCCGTGAAATAGCTTCTAAATGCCCGATTAAGTCTCCGGCTGCTTGTGCTGGATTCATTGCACCGTAGGTAAAACCGATTAAGTCTGACAAACGATGATCTCGAAAAACGATGCTTAAGTCTCCTTCGAGAGTTTCGAGTCGATAAGGGCGATATAAAAATTCAGGCTCGTATAAATTACCCATTTCATCTCGATGGAAAAAGTGATTACTACTCCACCCTAAAACTGCTTCATCAGAACATAACCAATTAAAACCTTTTTTCGCTATATAAGGCAATATTGATGGGCTGACAGATTGTTCACTAGGCCATAATCCCCTTGGCGATCGCCCAAATCTATCTTCATAAATATTCCATGCTTTATTGAGATGACGAGGTATATCTTCTTCCCACTGAAAACGAATGTCTGGTAAAGGTAAATTAGGAATAGCCACTCTTCCTGCGTTGGTATCCGATAATAAGGGCAAAATGGGATGGGTGTAAGGGGTGGTAGTAACTTCTAATTGTCCTGTTTCCTGCATTTTTTTATGTTGCGGAATGATACGGGCAATAATTTCTTGTTGTTTCGCACAAATATTTTGGCGATCGCTTAAAGTAAAATTATCACCTTTTTGTAACCAACTAGCAATTTCAGGATCATCCCAGAAAAGAGGATCAAACCATGCTAAATTATGCCATGCCAATAAATCACTATAATCTTGATCTTGCCAATATTCATAACACCATTGTTCACCTTTTAAATGACGTTGTTGATAAAGTTGCTCATAACGGGCATGAGGACAAATAAGACGATAATGATTAGCGTCGAAAAAATGTGCAATAATATATTGTTTTTGTTCTGTAGTCAATTCACTGACAGGAGTTAAAGTTAAAGCTAAATAAGGATCAATGGCTGTACCATTAGCGTATTCTTCTAACTGTAAGATTAAAGAAGGAACGAGGTTGACAGTTTGATGTAATAAAGGATATTTTTCAAGAATTAAAACTAAGTCTAAATAATCCTTGATACCATGTAACCTAACCCAAGGTAAACGATATTGACCACCAAAATCATTAGTAGAAAGGCTAGATTTATATAGTGGCTGATGTTGATGCCAGATAAACGCAACGTAAAGAGGGTGAGTCATAATTTCAAGGTAGAGATAATTAATCTTTATCAGTTAATCTTAGTCAACATTTTTTTTATTATAGAGATCTCGTAAACTTTCTTAACCTCTAAATTTGAGCTAGATAAATTTCAAATATATTTGTTAGAGGTAAAAAGAATATTTAATTTTTAATTCCTGTTAAAGTTGTGGTGGATTTAAAATCATCATTTAACCAACAACCCACTTCTATTTGGATATATTTATTTTGACCAATTTTTTCGATTTTATTGGCAATGCGATACCAATAAGTTTCTTGTTTAATGTCATTATTATCGTCGGTTACTGAACCAAAACAACTATATTCAAATTCTAACATTCCTCCTAAATCCAGATTAGAAAGTCCCACGTCAATTTTATCAAAAGGAAAATATACCCAACGTTGCCAAACACTCCAACCCTTTTCTGGTTTTATGGGAGGAGAAGTTTTACTAATTTGATCAGAAATAGAAAATACTGGTAAAATTAAGCTATTTGTGAATAATATTAATAGAGAAATTATGCTAATTAAAGATATATATTTAAACATATTTTTAAAATAAATTTTATGGGCTTAATAGATTAAGTTTTTATTATATTTTATGTTCTTATTTTCTATATTCACTAATAATTTTATAATTCACTGATCATAAATTAGGATTAAATAAAAGTAAATAATTATCCCTTAAGTATTAATTTTAAAAAATTTGTATATTCTAAAATTCATAAAAATAACTAATAATCTTTTTTGCCTGTTCTTTTTTATAAAATAAACATATAATTAATTTTGCCTATTTATTTAATTTTTATGATAAATTCAATCATTATCTAATATCTTATTAAAATTATGACCATTCGAGTAGGACAACTTGCACCAGATTTTACGGCTACTGCCGTTATTGAACAAGAGTTTAAGGTAATTAAATTATCTGATTATTTAGGTAAATATCTCGTTTTATTTTTTTATCCTCTCGATTTTACCTTCGTTTGTCCTACGGAAATTATTGCTTTTAGCGATCGCCATCATGAATTTAAAAGTTTAAATACAGAGGTGTTAGGAGTATCCGTTGACAGCGAATTTGCTCATTTAGCATGGATTCAAACTGACAGAAAACAAGGGGGTATTGGTGACATTGAATATCCTTTAATCTCTGACTTAAAAAAAGAAATCAGTACCGCTTATAATGTCTTAGAACCTAATGCTGGTGTAGCTTTAAGAGGTTTATTCATTATTGATTCTCAAGGTTTTATACAACATATAACAGTCAATAATCTTTCTTTTGGACGTAGCGTTGACGAAACTTTACGAGTATTAAAAGCGATTCAGTATGTACAATCCCATGAAAATGAAGTTTGTCCTGTAGGATGGCAAGAAGGAGATAAAACTATGAATCCAGATCCTGTTAAATCTAAAGTTTACTTTTCCTCTCTCGGTTAACGGATATAAGTGTAGAATAGTAAGAAAACCAAAGTTAATAATTGAAATTTATGACACAAGCAATAGCAGTTTCTAAAGGTATTCAATTAACAGAAAATGCCCTCAAACACGTTTTAATGTTAAGACAACAACAGGGTAATGAAGATCTCTGTTTACGGGTAGGTGTTAGGCAGGGTGGTTGTTCTGGAATGTCTTATTTAATGGACTTTGAAAATACAAGTAACATCACCGAACATGATGATATTTTTGATTATGATGGTTTTAAAATAATTTGCGATCGCAAAAGTTTATTATTTTTGTACGGTTTAGTTTTAGACTATAGTAACGCAATGATTGGCGGAGGATTTCAATTCACTAATCCTAATGCAAATCAAACCTGTGGTTGTGGAAAATCTTTTGCAGCATAATTTCTGTTTATTTAACAATCTTTAAATCATTGGTGAATACTTAAAGATTAAAAATAAATCTGTCTGATAGCTGATACTAAAAACTTTTCACAACTCCCCTAGCAGAATAAATAATTAAATTAAAAGTCCCCATATTTGGGGATTTAGTCGTTAACTATTAATTATAAAAATGTTTTCTTTTTATCATAAAAAACCGAAACCGAAAATTATTCCTCCTCAGAAGATTGATAATAAATTACCTGAAAAAAAAATAACTTTACCTCAAGTAAAAATTCCTTATCATTTTCAAAAAAATAGTATTATTACTTATTCTCAATCACAAATAAAAAAAGAGTTAAAAAAATATCCAGGATTATTAAAAACTTTAGGTCATGCTTATCAATATCAGGTTATATTTATAGGAGATAATCAAGAAAAACAATACTGGTTTTGTCGCAATTTAGAATTAGTTATGCCTTTATTAAAGTACTTAAATGAACAAAATTGGTTAGTAGATTGGCAAGAAAAACCTTTTTATATTCGAGACATTTCTTAAGAAATAAATTTATAATTTTATTAATATAATCTTAGCAATTTAATCATTTTTATTCCCAATTTAAGGACTCAACTTCACCCCAAATATGACCATTTTCAGGAATATCTAAAGGAAAATAATTCAATAAATTTTCCACTAAAGCAATAAGAGTTGAATCAAGATAATGAGTAGAAGCCAAACTAATTGATTTGATATTATTACTCTTTTTTTCTAATAAAATTGTAAATTGCCAATCATAATATTTAATTCTCACATTTTGACAATCAAAACCTGCTAAAACTAAATGATAAACTAAATGTAAAGGAGTAAAAATATTAGGATGTCCTATCATTAAAGGACACAAAGAAGAAGGCACTGTAATTGCTAATATACCACCTTCTTTTAAATCTTGATATATTTTATCTAAAAAAGTGCCAATATTTCTTTGATGTTCTAATACATGACTGCACCAAATAGCATCAAATTGTTGTGGAAAAGAAACCTCTAAATAATCACCAACATAATCCGCTTCAAAATCTTCTGACATTTCGATAGTTGTGACATTTTTACCTAAAAAAGAAAAAAGTCTTGCACTTGTACCATTACGAGAACCAATATCTAAAACATGATTAAATTCATAGTCTATAATTAATTTTGCTAATCCTAAATGACTATATAATAGTTTTTCTTCAAAAATATATTCGTTATTTGTTACTTTAATAAAAGTATGAGGATAAGTATTAAATGGTTTAATTTCTACTTGCAATTTATCCTTTTTTGATATAAAATATCTTGAATCTTTATCGTCGATTTCTGAGCGAAATTTAGTGCCTAATTTATCAAGAATATCTTGTTGTTTTTGACGGATATTTTCTAAATCTGCGGAAAGTTTTTCCAACTCTTTATTACGAAATACTAAAAAAGAAAGATAAGGAATTTTTACCCTTAATAAAAAGTTATCTATTTTATCTTTAAGCAATTGTTTCATTCTAGTTAAATTGATCAATAAATTATGGCTTTGTTACTTTGATTGTGATAAATTATGTCTAAAAAAAGGTGTCAGGTTATCGGAAAGGGTGTCAGGTTAAATTAAAACTGTAAATTTATAACTTAGGCATTTTTAAAATCCTAAACCTATTATATCTCCACACTTTTAACGATTATTTACTACTAAATTATCACAATTACTGTAGAAGAGCCTAAATTATTTATATTATATAATAGTTGAGTATTTATCTAATTTGATGAAAGAGAAAATTTTTCTCATATTTTGTTACTATCTTTAATTAATTATTACTCAGATGAATAATGATATAGAAGGGTTAAAAAATATTCTTAAACAATATTGGGGTTATGATGATTTTCGGAAACCACAGGCAGAAATTATGGAAACACTTTTGACAGGAAAAGATTGTTTAATTGTTATGGCAACAGGAGGAGGAAAATCTCTTTGTTTTCAATTACCCGCTTTATTACAAGATGGTTTAACTTTAGTAATTTCTCCTTTAGTCGCCTTAATGGAAAATCAAGTACAAGAATTACGAGAAAAAAATTTATCTGCTGGAATTTTACACAGTGAAATTAGTAAAATTAATCGTAAAAATACTCTTTCCGCATTAAAATCACAACAATTAAAGTTACTTTATTTATCACCAGAAACTTTACTTTCACCACCAATATGGGAAATAATTAGCCGCCCAGAAATCAAAATTAATGGTTTAATCTTAGATGAAGCTCACTGTTTAGCGCAATGGGGAGAGTCTTTTCGCCCAACTTATCGACGTTTAGGCAGTATTCGCCCACTATTGCTTAAGAATAAACCATCAGATACCAAAATAGCAATAGCCTGTTTTACTGCTACGGCTGATATTAATACTCAAAAAACTATCATTCAATCTTTACAATTATCTAATCCTGAAAAATTTTTAATTAGCCCTTACCGTGATAATTTAAAGATACAAGTAAAAACTATTTGGACACCAAGAGGAAGAAAACAAGAGTTAATTAAATATATTGAGAGAAATAAAGATAAAAGTGGCTTAATTTATGTGCGCACGAGAAAAGATAGTGAAGAATTAGCAAATTTCCTTAAAAATGAAGGTTATCCAAATCAAGCCTATCACGGCGGATTGAGTAGTGATATTCGGCGAAAAGTTGAATCTGATTGGCTAAAAGAGAGAATAAAATTTGTTGTTTGTACTTGCGCTTTTGGTATGGGTATAAATAAAAGTAACCTACGATGGATTTTTCATTACCAAATACCATTATTACTATCAGAATATATCCAAGAAATCGGTAGAGGTGGCAGAGATGGTAAACTTACCGAAGTTATAACCTTAATGAGTGAAGCTAGTGGTTGGTTAAATCCTGAAGATAAGCAAAAAAGAGAGTATTTTTTAAACCAACAAATAAAACTCTATCAACAAGCAGAAAGATTTTTAAAGGAAATGCCGAAGGAGGGAAATATAGAAGAATTAGGGAAAAAATTTAATAACCCTAACTATCAACTATATTTATCCATTTTAAATAGTAGCCAACAATTGCGATGGATTGATCCTTATAATTATCGCTTAACACCTTCAAAAACTCATGAATCCATAGAATTGCTAATAAATAGACAGAAAAAATTAACTCAACAAACCCATGAATATTTAATAACTAAAACCTGTCGTTGGAGTTTTCTATTATCAGCCTTTGGCTTTACTCCTTCGACAAATTTCCGTTGTGGCAAATGCGATAATTGCCAGAAGTTAATTAGGAATTACTTAAAGTGATGCAACTTCAATGGTAATTTGAGCAGTTACTTCAGCATGAAGTTTAATATCTGTAGGATATTTGCCAGTTTTTTTGATTTCAGGTAAAGTAATAGCTTGACGCTCAATTTCTAAACCAGCATTTTGCTTGATAATATCAACCACTTCTTGAGTCGTTACAGTACCAAAGATAGCATCTTGTTCCCCAACTTGCTTACGAATCACAAAATTATTGATAGTTTGTAACGCAATTTTACGAGATTTAGCTTCTTCTAAAATAGCTAATAAACGTAATCTTTCTTTTTCTCTTCTTTGGTCAACTTGACGTAAAATACCTTCAGTTACTAATACTCCGAAACCTTGAGGCACGAGATAGTTACGCGCGTAACCCGGTGCAACATCAACTAAGTCACCTCTTTTGCCTAATTTGTTGACATCTTTATTTAACAATAGTTGTAATCTTTTTGCCATTTTGTCCTCTATTCAATAGAAATTTTTTTATAATGAGCATATTTAGCCACAAATTTCCATTATACCAGAATAATAGATTATTGATAATTCCTATCTCCTATCTCCTAACTCCTAACTCCTAATTATTAAAGATTGTTTAATTTTTTTTGCTAATTCTGTATGAAGTTGATGACTGGCTTTATAAGCCAAATAATGGGCAGTAGGAATTTTACCTAATAAACTTAAGTCACCGATTAAATCTAATAATTTATGTCTGACAGCTTCATTGTCAAATCTCAAAGGCGGATTTAACCAACCACTTTTATCGCAAACTAAGGCATTTTCTAAACTTCCCCCTTTTATTAAACCAGCTTTTTGTAATTGTTCAATTTGATCTGCAAAACCAAAAGTACGAGCAGGTGCGATGGCAGTTACAAAACTTTCTCGTTGAGGATACCAACTAAACCACTGATTTTCTAACACAGAATAAGGATAATCAACACCGTAACTAAATTTTATTTCACCAGAAGGAAAGGCGACACAAAAAGCATCATCTTTTCTTACCCAAATAGCTTCATTAATAGTATCTGTTGGTGAGTCAAAAGGTTTATCACAAATATAATCAAGGTTATTTACCCACTCTTGTGCAGATCCATCTAACAAAGGTATTTCAACCCCATCAATCTCAATTTGTGCATCATCAATACCACAAGCGAGTAAAGACGCTAATAAATGCTCAACAGTTCTAATTTTAACACCTTCGTTACTTAATTCTGTCGATAAAGTAGTAGTGGCAATATAGTCAATATTCGCAGGAATAATGGGGTTATTAGGTAAATCTACCCTTACAAAATAACGCCCTTTTCCTTTTTGTGCTGGAGAAATTTTAACGGTGGTTTTTTCTCCTGAATGAAGCCCGATGCCTGATAATTGGAATGGTTTAAACATTAATTAACACTTTTTAAAAATTATTTCAGAAAAAACTTTGACTCTGTTACTTTGATTATGATAAGTTATTTCTTGAAAAAGATGTCAGGTGTCTGGTGTCAGGTGAAATGCAAACAGTGAATCTATAAAAAATTTAATTGTTAATTCTCATAATCCTTATACTGCAAACTTTATAACATTTATTTTATCTGAATTTATCATAATTACTGTAGAATAGCCAAAATTTTTAGTTAATAAATAGTTGCCAATATTTAAAATATTAGTTATAATGTTAAATGTGTTTTAAATAAAACTTGCGGGTGTAGTTTAGTGGTAAAACCTTAGCCTTCCAAGCTAATGATGGGGGTTCGATTCCCCCCACCCGCTTATGATTTTGATTATAAAAAAACGTAATTTTTCGTTAAAGTATTCCTCAACTAAAGTTAACCTTTTTATTGATTATTTACTCTTCTTCAGAATTATCCATCGGAGTAATACGGTTAATTAAATTGATGAGATTATC
Source organism: Cyanobacteria bacterium CG_2015-22_32_23 (assembly GCA_009993045.1). Classification (GTDB taxonomy): domain Bacteria; phylum Cyanobacteriota; class Cyanobacteriia; order Cyanobacteriales; family Cyanobacteriaceae; genus Geminocystis. The sequence continues at coordinate 4,878 of JAACUG010000023.1, read as the reverse complement.
GCCTTTTTCTAAGGATGTATCTTCTACAAAACGAATTTCTGGGGTATGACGTAAACTAATTCTTTGTCCTAGACTTTTTCTTACAAAGGGAGTACAGGCTTTTAATCCTTCCATAGTTTCGTTTTTGGCTGCTTGAGTACCATAAATACTTACAAAAACTTTAGCGTGTTGTAAATCTCCCGATATTTCTACTTCAGTAATACTAACTAAACCAGATCCTACTCTATCATCTTTAATCCCGTTGATTAGCATTTGACTGATTTCTTTTTTAATTAAAGACGATACTTTCTCTACACGACGACTATTTGCCATTTTTTTTACAATAAAACTAAAAATAATATTTAATATCTAAAATAAGATGTCTATTATACAGGATTTATGCCTAACATAGCTTTGAGGGTAAAATAAAGGAAAGAAAAACTACCAATAATTAAGGTTAATATTACTGTGGCGGTGACAGGATTTTTAAATAATGGTTGAATTTGTTGCCATAAAAAAAAGAAAATACCGAAAATTAAACTTACCATATAACGAGGATAGCGCAAGACATTTTCCCAAAAACCTTCAAATTCCATGGTGAATAAATCCTAATTTTTAATAATTAAAACAGTTTAACAGTTATTCTCAATTTTAAAATATGTTTGCAAATAAACCTAGAAGAAAAGTATCATAGTTAGAGAAATAATTTCTTCTTTATTAAGTTGCTTATGTCTTTAGATAATACTGCCGCCATTAAAAAAAAGCTAAATTCCAGAGGTTGGCGCATGACTCCCCAACGAGAAAAAATACTTGAGGTATTTGATAATCTTCCTCAAGGAAATCATTTAAGCGCGGAAGAATTATATAAATTATTGGAAGAAGGAGGAGAAAATATTAGTTTATCCACTATTTATCGTAGTGTAAAATTAATGACAAAAATGAGAGTCCTTCGGGAGTTAGAATTAGCTGAAGGTCATAAACATTATGAGTTGAATCATCCTTATCCTCATCATCATCATCATATTGTTTGTGTTCAGTGTAATAAAACCCTTGAATTTCAAGATGATTCTATTCTTAAACATAGTCTTAAACAATGTCAAAAAGAGGATTTTCAATTAATTGATTGTCAGTTAACGGTAACTACTATTTGTCAGGAAGCCATTGAAATGGGTTGGCCTTCTACTCTTCCTAGTGATTGGTGTTGTAGTCGTGCCATCGCAGATGGACAACATAAATTAAATCAATAAATTTTTTACATAATTGATAATTGACAATACACTATAGACAATTGACAATAGTTAGTTTGATTATTTTCATAATTTTTGATTTATCATATTAGCAATAATAGAGGAGATTTTAATTTTATCATGGCGAACAATTTACCTTCCCAGCAAGAATTTACCACCATTTCACCATTACCAGAAAAACCACCTAAAATTCAAGAAATGGGTGTTGATATGCAAGGAGAAATAGATAGACTAGAAGACTTGATTCTTAGTAGCACTCATCTTCCTTTTGTGGGTAAAACTTTAATAGATGAAGATACTTTAATTTCTCAATTGGACTCTATGAGAATTAATCTTCCTGATTGTTTACAACAGGCTAATCAAATCTTACAACAAAGAGAACAAATTTTAGGAGAAGCCCAAAATTACGCTCAAAAAATTGTGGAAAATGCTCAAAGAAGAGCAGCACAGTTACTAGATGAGTCAAGAATAGTGCAACAAGCAGAAGGACAAGCGAATCAAATTAGACGACAAGTACAACAAGATTGTGAAACTTTACAACGAAAAACCATCGCCGATGTTGAACAAATTAGACAAAAAATTCAACAAGAAGTAGTCAAAACCAGACAACAAGCTATTATGGAAGCTGAGGATATTCAAAATGAAGCAGATCTTTACGCTGACTCAGTATTATCTAAATTAGAAAAAGATCTTAGTGATATGTTAAGGGTTGTTAGTAACGGTCGTCAACAAGTACATACCCAAAAAGTTAATCTTGCACCTCGTCAACAGGATATGACAATTGTGAAAAAAGCATCCTAATATTTTCCTATGGAGATAACGGCATTTTGCCCTCCAAATCCAAAGCTAAAACAAAGCATTTTACTTAATTGATATTGCCTTGATTGTTGGCAAAAATTGAGTCCAAAATCTAATGGTAATAAGTTTAAATTTGGTAATAATACTTGTTTTTTTAAACTCATTAAACTTAACGCCACCGCCATAACACCTGAAGCACCTAATGTATGACCAGTCGCTCCCTTGGTAGAACTTACTTTGGGAGCATGACTAAATAATTCATGAATAATTTTTGCTTCTCTTTGATCATTTAGAATTGTACCTGTACCATGAGCATTAATATAATCTATATCTTTAGTTTGTAAATTAGAGCGCTTTAAACACTGTTGAATGGTTTTAATAGCGGTTTTACCATCAACACTAGGGGATGTCATTCCTTCCGCATCACAACTCATTCCCCATCCCAGAATTTCACCGTATATTTTACTTCCACGACTTTTTGCTAATTCTTCAGTTTCTAACATTAACATTGCACCTCCTTCCCCTAAAACAAATCCATCTCGATGGATAGCAAAAGGATAACACCCATTTAGGCTTAATGCTTTCATTTGGGTAAATCCTGCTATCGTTAAAGGAGTTATGGGAGTTTCTACCGCACCAACTATTACTCTTTTAGATCTTTTTTGTTTAATTAATTCATAGCCTTGTGCAATGGCTACTAACCCTGTCGCACAAGCATTGGCTGGGGAGAAAACTGAGGATAAAGTTTGAAGATATTTTGCTGTAATAATACTTGGTTGACAAGGTAAGGTTTCTAACCAAGAAGGAAAAAAATGTTGAATTTCTTTTGATTTTTGCCATGTTTTAGTGGATAAAAAAACTTCCCATTGACTTTGACAACCACGACTCGAACCAATCACCACAGCAGTATCATTTAATGGGGGGAAAATATTACCATCTAAACACAGATTTTCAATTAATTTAAGTGTAATATTTTCCATGGAAGAAGGTTGATCATTAATTAATCCTAATGGTAAAGGAGGAAAATAGTTAAAGGGTTGACTAAATTTGATGCCAGACATCCCTTTAATAATTTCTTTCCAAGTCAAATTTATATCTCCTAAACAGGAAATTAGACTAATACCTGTCACAACTACTTTAACCATCAAAAATAATTAACTACTATTTTTCTTTCTTTTTTAAGTACAAAGATAAATATTATTTGCCCTTACTATTATTTATTTTGTTTCAAATTTTCAGCACCAGCTACAACTTCGGCACTTTCAATGCGATCGCCTTGTTTAATTTGATTAACGACATCCATCCCTTCAGTAACTTTACCAAAAACAGCATAACTACCATCAAGGAAAGGAAGATCAGCTAAAGTAAAATAAAACTGAGAAGAAGCAGAATCAGGGGCATTAGATCTTGCCATGGCGATTACACCGTATTCATGTTTTAGTTGTGGTGCAGTGGTAATAGTTGTACCATAAACAATATCAGGTATCTGAGGATCTTTTTTGGTTTCGTCATATTCTGGGCGAATTTCCAAAGGAATATAACGTTGAGCCTTTGTTACAGGATCACTATAACCGCCAGTACCTAAATTCGTTACAGGAAAATTAGGATTTTTACCTTGAGGATCTCCACCTTGTACTACAAAAGGGGTGGGATCTTTAACAACTCGGTGAAATACTAAGCCATTATAAATTCCTTTTTGTACCAAATCCACAAAATTACCCGCCGTAATAGGGGCATTATCGCCGTCAACCTCAATAGTAATAGATTGACCATTAACTTTCATTACAACCGTAGCTTTGCCTTTTAGTGTGGGTAAATTCATTGTGTTATTAATATTTTTAATTTCAGTAGGTTTTTCTGGGTTGACGGTTTCTTGAGTTGTTGTAGTTGTAGTTGAACTAGAATTAGAATCTAATTTTTCACATCCAGCCAAACTAATAGTTGTCAAAAGAAACAAAATCAAAAAAACATTGAGGTGATTAGAAATTTTCATAAATTTTTACTGATCTTTTCTAGCATTGTTAATTGTTAATAGTTTAAAGTCCTTCTAAAGGTACAGTCAGAAAACGAGCTAATTCCGCCCCTTGGTTTTCTAATTTAGCAAGGGAAATGGGTTCACCCACAGGGGTTAACGGAATATCTCTTTTAGGTTTAACTCTTAAGTATAAAGTTCTTCTGGGATTTAAACCTTCTTTAATTTCTGCTCTAATAGCTTGAATATCGTCTAAATTATAAACTAATTCAATGCGGCGATTTTTACCGAGAAATCCGAAACGAAAAATAGTTACGTTACCTTTTTCTTTATCAAACTCGTTATAACCACCACCAACATTGAGGAAAACCATTAACCATAAATATAAGGCAAGTAAAACCCCAGCCACACCATAAAAAGTTAAAGCGATACCTTGAGGGACAAATTGAAGTGTTGAGGTATCACTCACAATTAGTAAATTAGTATGTAAATAACTAGATAAACCTGCTAATAAAAAACCAATGCCACCGATGGAAACTACTATTGCCCACCATAAATTGCTAAAACGTCTTGAACCAGTAATATTTTGTCGTAAAATGAAATTGTTTGTTTCCATTATTAATTTATAAAATTATCTTGAAATATGAGTGTAAGACTCCCGTTTAATTTCTCCCAAAAAAAGAGACCAATAGAAATAAACGGGAGATGTAAGCGAGTGCAGCAAAAAAGCATTGCGTCAGCAATTCCTTACCATTCCTAATAATATATTCTAAAATAAGAATGCAAGGTAAAAACGTTAGTTAAAATGTTGAAAGCATATCGCTATAGAATCTATCCTACTGATGAGCAAAAGGTCTTACTTGCTAAGACTTTCGGTTGCTG
>JAACUG010000068.1 GCA_009993045.1 Cyanobacteria bacterium CG_2015-22_32_23 | reverse complement strand
CAAAAATGCCTAAAACTACGCACTTTTTTATTAACTTAACGATGCCCCAAGCCTTGATTTTAATAGCTTTCTGATTTATTCAGCAAACCCTAAATAGTAAATTTTGTCCTTTAATAAAATAAAGATACAATTAATTTTGCCTAGTTAGTTAATGTCTTATTTATGAGAACGATCAATAGAATTTAGGATATTATTTTTAATAGATTCAAATTGTTTTTTCAGTGCAATTTTACTTACTTCAGCCTGATTTTTTCCTTTAAAAGAAGCACTTTTTACTAAAAAACTTTGTAATTGTTTAGTTTTTTCTTCATTAATTTTAACTGTTAATATTTGCTGATATTGATTAGATTTATCTAGTTCAAATAATATAATATAATATAAACTATTAGCACATAAATTAATTGTAATTTGATAACCTATTTCTGTTTTTAAATCTAAATAACAAGGTAACCATTTAGGTTCATATTCACGACAATAAAGTAAATTAACCCATAAAATCATTGGATGGGGAGATTCTTGAAAGATGAAATGATTAAAGCAAAGAGTAGATTTAGGTACAAAAACATTTATATCTTGAGATTCTAACATTGTCCATAAACTAGAAAAAGTACCTTCTTGAGCATCTGTTAAACAGGGAAAAACAATTTTTTTCTGGGGTTTATCACTAGGCCAACTACTTTGAAGATATATTTGTTGTAATGGCAAAGTTTCGTGACTTTTTCTACTCTCATTAAAAGAAATAGTTTCCGAAGTTTTACGACTTTTATATTCTCTTTCTAAAGGATAAATAACTCTCATTATTTCACCCATATTTTGAGGGCGATCGCTAGGAGATTTAGACAAACATCTCATAATTAAAGTATCTAAATCTTTAGGTAACTGTAAATAATTAGGTAAAGGTTTAGGGTTATTTTCATGATGTGCTCGATACCACGCTTGAAAAGTACGATTCTCAGCTTCAATAGGATTTTTTTGGGTTAACATTCGGTACATCAAAACACCTAAACTATAAATATCGGAAGTTGGGTGTAACTCGTCTTCAGCCATTTGTTCGGGAGAGCAATATTCGGGAGTACCCATAAAACTTTTTTGTAATGTACCTTGATCAGAATTATGAATTTGAGCAATACCGAAATCTAAAATTTTAATAATTCCTTCACTGTCAGAATCTTTTGCTAAAAATATATTACTAGGTTTAATATCTCGATGAATAATAGGAGCTAATTCGCCGTTAACTAAAATACCATTGTGGGCGCATTCTAATCCTAAACAAATCTGACGTATTAAAAATAAAAATCGACTTAAAGAAATAGCCTTATTTTTGATTAATTGATCTAAATCATCTCCTTCTAAATATTCCATCACATAAAAAGGAACTTGATTGTTGTCTAAACCATAATCTTTTACCTTGACAATATGATTACTTTGTTCTCCTAATAAAGCACTTATTTTTGCTTCGGTTTCAAATCTTCGGCGCATTCTTTCATCTAAGAGTGCTTGGGATAAAAATTTAATGGCAATAGTTGTATTATTTGATGATTTATCTATGGCTTTATACACTTGTCCCATAGATCCTCTACCGACTTGATTAAGTAATTGGTAACGATTTTTCAACAAATTGCCTGAGTCTTTCCCAAAAGATTTTACTAGATCTGATAATGGCTTAAACATTGATTTAGTTTTAGGGGAACGATGATATACTTCTGATTCTTTATAACATTCAATTTTACCTCATTTTGATTATTAACTGACATTACCCACTCATTCACATATTAAGTTTTAATAGGTTTTAAGTATCAGGTTTCAAGTCTCAGGTAAGAGACAACGAAGATTGTTAGTTATTATTTTTAATTTAAAATATGCAATCTCTAAATGGTTTAATACTTAGGGGTTGCTGAAAAAGTCTGAGGAAGGGGTAGGGCAAAGGGCAATGGGCAAAGGGCAAAGGTTTTAATGGTTTTGATTTTTGAAATTAGAGTTTGTAACTGTATAATACTACCCTGTTTTTTGAGCAAAAATGCCTAAAACTACGCACTTTTTTATTAACTTAACGATGCCCCAAGTCTTGATTTTAATAGCTTTCTGATTTATTCAGCAAACCCTACTTATAAAAATTTAAGCTATCTATAAAGTATTCGTAGCGATGTTATGAAAATAAAAGATATAATTTGTAACAAAAGCGTTAAGAAATATTGCAAATGAGTAATCCACTAACAGAAGTATTTATTTTTGGTAAAGCCTTTGCCGAAGTTGTCACCGAAAAACTAGAAGATAGCTTAACTAATATTCTGAGTGATATTGGTAAATTCGATGCAGAAACTAAACACAGACTAGAGGAATTTGCTAGAGAAGTAAAAGCTAGGGCAGAAGCTGAAAAACAAAGAGTCGATAACCCTACCACTATAACGGTAACGGCTAATAAGTGCGTTGATTTACAAGAATTATTAGATGAACTTAGGGCGGAAATTGCTCGTTTAAAAGCAGAATTGAATAATTATCGCCAAAAATAGTAAGAAAGCAAAGGGTAAAGGGCAAAGGTAAATTCCTAACTCCTAACTCCCCGTTTCCTTTTATCTCCCCGTTTTCTTTTATCTCCTAATCATTTAGTAAACCAAATTTATAAAAATACCAGTGTCAGCAACTTACCCTAATCCAAAAGAATATTTACCTTCAAGTAGCCCTTTAGTAATATCGAATAAGCCTGAAGCTGGAAAAAAAAGTTATCGTTGGAATCGAGATAATTACTCTCCTGCTCGTCGTCGTATTGATATTTGGACTTTTGTTTTAATTCTGATTTTCAAACTTTGGCGTAATAGCAAAAAATGGACTTATGCTAATGGTTATACTGATGAAAAGCGATCGCAACGTCGGCAAATTCAAGCAGCATGGATTCGAGAAAATTTATTAGAATTAGGGCCAACCTTTATTAAAGTAGGTCAATTATTTTCTACTCGTGAGGACATTTTTCCCGCAGAATATGTTAGAGAACTATCCAAGTTACAAGATCGAGTTCCAGCTTTTAGTTTTGAACAAGTTACAGCTATTATTGAAAAAGATTTAGGAAAACCTTTAAATAAATTATTCCGTAGTTTTGATCCTACACCCTTAGCAGCCGCAAGTTTAGGACAAGTTCATAAAGCACAGTTAAACTCAGGGGAAGAAGTAGTTGTCAAAATTCAACGCCCCGGATTACCGCAATTATTTACCATTGATTTAGCTATTCTGAAACAAATTACTCGTTATTTTCAAAATCATCCTCGTTGGGGAAAAGGAAAGGATTGGTTAGCCATTTATGAAGAATGCTCTCGTATTTTATGGGAGGAAACTGACTACTTAAAAGAAGGACGTAGTGCCGATACTTTTAGACGTAATTTTCGCTCGGCTAATTGGGTAAAAGTACCAAGAATTTATTGGCGTTATACTTCTTTTCGGGTATTAACTTTAGAATATCTGCCTGGAATTAAAATTAATCACTATGAAGCTTTAGAAGCCGCAGGATTAGATCGAAAAGTATTAGCCAAATTAGGAGCAAAAGCCTATTTACAACAGCTATTAAATGATGGTTTTTTCCATGCTGATCCTCATCCGGGTAACTTGGCTGTAGCAAGTGATGGAGCATTAATTTTCTACGATTTTGGTATGATGGGACAACTCAAAAGTAATGTCAAAGAAAAACTAATCGAGATGTTATTTGGTGTCACAGAAAAAAATGCAGATCGTGTGGTTAATGCTTTAATAGATTTAGAGGCTTTAGCGGTAATGGATGATCCAGGTCCTATTAGAAGATCGGTACAATTTATGCTAGATAATTTTATGGATAAACCCTTTGAGGAGCAATCTATCAGTAAAATTAGTGAAGATTTGTACGAAATAGCTTATGATCAACCCTTCCGTTTTCCTGCTACTTTCACCTTTGTGATGCGCGCTTTTTCTACCCTTGAGGGTGTTGGAAAAGGATTAGATCCAGATTTTAATTTTATGGAGGTAGCACAACCTTTTGCTTTACAAATCATGAGTGATTTTAATAATAATGGAGTCGGTAAATCAATTTTTGATGAATTTAGCCGTCAAGCAATACAAGTTAGTAATAGCGCTTTGAGTTTGCCAAGACGATTAGAGGATACAATAGAAAAATTAGAACGGGGAGATCTCCGTTTAAGGGTAAGATCATTAGAGTCGGAACGATTATTACGCCGTATCGCTGGAATGCAAATGGCAACTAACTATAGTTTATTTATGAGTGCTTTAATTCTATCTAGTACTATACTGGTTGTTAACGGACTTTGGCAATTAGCAATAGTTGTTGCTATTATCAGTGTCATTCCAGCTTTTTCGTTGTTTCGTTTACTTAAACAATTAGGTAAATTCGACCGTAAACTGTAATTTATTACAATAATAATCAGATTAACTTTATGAAATGTGCATTTGCTGGTTTAACCGATCCCGGATTAGTTAGACCTTATAATCAAGATAATCATTACATTGATCCTGAAGGTAGATTTTTTATTTTAGCCGATGGTATGGGTGGACACGCTGGAGGAGAAGAAGCCAGTAAAATTGCCACAGATGTAATTAAAGAGTATTTAGAAGCTAATTGGGATGCTCCCGTGGACTCTTATGATTTACTAGAGAAAGCTGTTTATCAAGCTAATGAAGGTATTTTAGAAGATCAAAGTAACCATCCTGCTAGGGCGGATATGGGTACAACATTAGTCATGATCATGTTTAGAAATGGGGAAACTTGGCGAGCTCATGTGGGAGATTCTCGACTTTATCATCTGCACGGAGAAAAATTAGAACAAATAACCTTAGATCATACATGGATCTCTCAAGCAATTCGTGCGGGAGAAATTACCGTTGAAGATGCTAAACATCACCCTTGGCGACACGTTTTATCTCAATGTTTAGGCAGAAGAGATTTATACGAAGGTATTGATATTCAACAAATACCAGAAATTTTACCCGGCGATCGCTTTTTATTGTGTAGTGATGGTTTAACCGAAGAAGTAGCACCAGATCTGATTAGTAAATCTTTAGGGGAAACAGAAAACTTAGAAGAAGCAGCCAGTTTATTGGTACAAAATGCTAAAGATGGAGGGGGATCTGACAACATTACCGTTGTTATAGTGGCGGTGAAATAATCAAAGAATCAGGAATGAAGAATAAAAGTCAACTATCATAAATTCTAAATTCCTTTCTAACTATTTTTTGAGGTTAAAAATCATGGCTAGTCAAATTATTGAAATACTTTCGGCTGAGGAAATTCGCCGTACTTTAACTCGTTTAGCATCTCAAATTGTCGAAGAAGCCTCGGATTTATCTCAAGTGGTTTTACTAGGAATTTATACTAGAGGTGTGCCTTTAGCGAATATGATTGCTACTCAAATTGAAGTGATTGAACAAGTTAAAGTGCCTGTAGGGGCCATTGATATTACCTTTTATCGAGATGATTTAGATAAAATTAAAACTAGAACACCAGAACGGACAGAAATACCTTTTGATTTAACGGGTAAAACTGTTGTTTTAGTAGATGATGTAATCTATAAAGGTAGAACCATTAGAGCTGCTTTAAATGCGGTTACGGAATATGGAAGGCCAGAAATTATCAAATTAGTAGTATTAGTAGATCGAGGTCATCGACAATTACCGATCCATCCTGATTTTACAGGAAAATTATTACCCACAGCTAAAGAAGAGCAAGTTAAGGTTTATATAGAATCTTTTGACGGTAGAGACGCAGTAGAATTAATTAAGTAAAAAAAGATCTAATATTTCAATTAATTATCAAAAAGTAGGGTGGGCATTGCCCACAATTGATGAATTTTGAAAAATCTTAAGAAAAAGATTAACTAGAGTAGTATAACTAAAGTTAATGGTAAATGATCAGTAAAATTCCTAAAAATTATTCTAAGTCTTTACTTCCGGGGTTACGAGCAGGATCTCCAGATAAGAAACCGAAAATAAATACTAAGATAAAAGACGCTACAACAACATTTACAACAATTTTTAATGTCAACATTTTTTATATACTCCGATGATTTAATGTATTTATATTTTATCGTAAAGAGAAACTCTCAAAACTAATTTTATGATGAATTTTTAGCGTATGTTATCTACTTTCAAGTATCAAGTAGGGGGTTTAATTTTCTCAAGCTCAGGTAGTAATCACGAAATAGTACTTAAAATTATTGCCAATCCAACTAATTTGTTCACACATCGTTACATTTTTTGGTTAGTGCATAAGTGTGGTGATAAGCTATGAAATGCACTTAAATTTAAAATAAAAAATTATAATGAGCGAATTACCTTGTTTATTAAGGGTTGCCCGAGGTGAAATATTAGATCGTCCTCCTGTATGGATGATGCGTCAAGCGGGTAGATATTTAAAAGTTTATCGTGATTTAAGAGATAAATACCCTGGATTTAGAGAAAGATCTGAAAATGCTGATTTAGCCATTGAAATTTCTTTACAGCCTTGGCGTGCATTTCAACCAGACGGGGTAATTATGTTTTCTGATATTTTAACTCCATTACCTGGGATCGGTATTCCTTTTGACATTATTGAAAGTAAAGGTCCTATTATTGATCCTCCTATTCGTACTTTAGAACAAGTTGAAAAATTACATCCTTTAAACCCTGAAGAATCTTTACCTTTTATTAAAACTATTTTGGGTACTTTACGGCAGGAAGTCGGAAATAAATCTACTGTTTTAGGTTTTGTGGGTGCGCCTTGGACTTTAGCCGCTTATGCCATTGAAGGGAAAAGTTCTAAAAATTATGCTGTGATTAAAAGTATGGCTTTTTCTCGCCCTGATATTCTTCATAAATTATTAAGTAAAATTGCCGATGCCATTGCCGTTTATGTACGTCACCAAATTGATTGTGGGGCTCAAGTAGTACAATTATTTGATTCTTGGGCAGGGGAATTAAGTCCTCAAGACTATGAAACTTTTGCATTACCCTATCAAAAAAGAGTAGTAGAACAAGTTAAAGCAACTCATCCAGATACGCCTTTAATTCTTTACATTAGCGGTAGTGCAGGAATTTTGGAAAGAATGGGACAATCAGGGGTTGATATTATTAGCGTTGATTGGACTGTGGATATGGCAGAAGCTAGACAAAGACTTGGACAACAAACGAAAGTTCAAGGTAATATCGATCCGGGTGTATTATTTGGCTCACCAGAATTTATTAAACAAAGAGTTCATGATACTGTTAAAAAAGCGGGTAAAAGTGGACACATTATGAATCTTGGTCATGGAGTATTAGTCGGGACATCAGAAGAAAGTGTGAGAGTATTTTTTGAAACTGCGCAACAAATTAGATATTAACTAATAGTGGATAAGTAAAGTACGTCAATAGGGTGGGCAATGCCCACCAAGGAATAATTACTCAGGTAAAATTAATTGTATATATTTAGAGAAATTTAAGCATAAAATGACCAAATTGTGAGCAAGAATGAATCTTTAATATAGAACCTTATTAGCGTCTTCTTTCCTCTAACTTTTTATAAACATCTCTTAAATTAACATCGTGATAGGCTAAAGCCACTAAGGAATGATAAAATAAATCTGCAACTTCTCCTGCAATGTCTTCGGGTTTATTGTCTTTACAAGCCATTACCACTTCTGCGGCTTCTTCCCCAATTTTTTTGAGAATTTTATTGTCTCCGCCTTCGTATAGTTTACAAGTATAAGAATTTTCTACGGGATGCTTTTTGCGATCGCAAATTAACTTAAATAATTCTGACAAAGTATCGGCGGGGGGGGATGACTTAGAATGATCTATTTGATGAAAGCAACTTCTTTCTCCAGTATGACAAGCTATATCGCCGATTTGTTCAATAGTCAATAAAAGTGCATCACTATCACAATCATAGCGAATAGTTTTTACTTTTTGAAGATGTCCAGAAGTTGCGCCTTTGTGCCATAATTCTTGACGAGAGCGACTCCAATACCATGCTTCCCCAGTATCTAAAGTTTTTTGTAATGATTCTTTATTCATCCATGCCATCATCAAAACTGTACCATCAAGATAGTCTTGAGTAATTGCTGGTACTAATCCTTGCTCATTATAATTAATTTTTTCCACAGGAATTGATTGACTTAAGGGAATGGAAGGATTAATAGACATGGGCGGATATTGACTAAAATTTGGTTTTAAATCATTATATCAGCATTAGGACACAAAAAATCTATTTTTCTGAATATTTAAAAACAAAAAATAGTTGTCAAAATTATATTAATCTTAAGAAAAAGAAGAGTATTATTATTTTTACTAACTATCAATATTATTGAATATCTGTCAGAATTTAAAGACTAGATTTACACTAATTTTGATGATAAACTATTCAAATAAATATGGCAATTAGACCTCGTAAACAATTCGGACAACATTGGTTAAAAAGTGAAAATGCACTTAATCAAATTATTATAGCAGGAGAACTAAAAAAAACAGATCGTATCTTAGAAATAGGACCGGGATTAGGGGTTTTAACAGAAAGAATTTATCCCTATGTTGATAAGTTATTAGCGGTGGAAATAGATAGAGATTTATGTAAAAAACTGGTATTTAAGTATGGTAAAATAGACAATTTTCTTTTAATTGAAGGAGATTTTTTACAACTAAATTTAACTGATATATTAACAAATTTTCCCGCTTTTCAAAACCATAATAAAGTTATAGCAAATATACCTTATAATATCACAGGTCCTATTATTGAAAAATTATTAGGTACTATTAGTAATCCTGTAGAAAAGCCTTTAGAATCCATTGTTTTATTAGTACAAAAAGAAGTTGGTTATCGTCTTGTGGCTAACCCCAATAATAAAGTATATGGGGCATTATCGGTTAAAGTACAGTATTTAGCAGATTGTGAACTTGTTTGTGATGTACCTGCTAGAGACTTTTATCCTCGTCCAAAAGTTGATTCTGTAGTTGTTAAAATAACTCCTAAAATACTAAAAGAAAAAGCAGATAATCCAAAATTTTTAGATGCTTTAATTAAAGTTGGTTTTAGTAGTCGGAGAAAAATGTTAAAAAATAACTTAAAATCAATAATTGATCAAGATAAATTAACTGATATATTAACTAAGTTAAATATAAATGATCAAGCACGAGCAGAAAATTTAAGTTTATCACAATGGATTGATTTAAGTAATAATTTGAACCCCTAATCACTAATTATCTGACTTGTATAAATTTATGAGTTTGCAAACTTAAACGCCATTGAGGATGATGAAGAATATAGTTAAAAATTAATTGTTGACTAGCAGAATTTTCCCATTGAGGTTGTAAATATTTAGGGATATTATGGGAAAGTTTTTCTGCTTCAGATTCAGCGAAAATGAAGTCTTTTTCATCATTAATCACTACTTTTAATTCACTGACGTAATTATAAATATTTTCCTTGGGTAATTTATAAGGTTTAGGGGAAAAAGTTACCCAATCAAATTCTCCTGAAAAGGGATGAGATCCTGATGTTTCTATATGAGTTTTATAACCTAAATTTTTTAGCATTTTAGTAAGAGGAAATAAATCATGTAATAAAGGTTCTCCTCCAGTAATAATTATATGTTTAGTATCAATATTTATTAAATTATTTTTAATATTTGCTAAAGTTAATAACGGATATTTTTTCATCGTCCAAGTTTCTTTTTGATCACACCAAGGACAAAAAACATCACATCCTGCTAAACGAATAAAAAAAGCATTTTCACCACTCCAAAAACCTTCTCCTTGGATAGAGTGAAACATCTCCACTATGGGGTATTTATATTCTAAATCTAATAAATAATCACTTTTATTTTGTTCTAATAACATTTATAATAACTCCTTTATATATATATAATTTTCTAGTTAAATAATGCCGAAATAGTTAATTATTAAATCATCTTTGCCATTGTTGATAATTTCATGACTCTCTTTTGGTTCAACCATGACACAAACATCTTTTACTAATAAATATTCACTGCCATTAACTTTGATAATACCACTTCCAGACTGTACAAAAAATACTTCCCACATATCATTATGACTGTGAATATTTGCAATTTGTCCAGAAGTAAAAACTGCTTGAGAAAAATTAGTTAAGTGGGGAATATTTCCTTTCTTTAAAATAGTTTTTTTTTTGATATTTACATTATGAGAAACAGATTTAATAGGTAATTTATTAAGAGATATATATTTCATGATAATGTGTTAAAATAAGATAAGATCCTCTAGGATATTTATTATTATTTTACTGAATAAAATGAGTTACCTAAAAATTTATTAACTTCTATTTATCTTTTTATAACTTGTTATTTACCTATATTAAAAGTGAATAATTAGAGGATTTTTTTCGATAAAATAGGAAGAAGATTGATTTTTTTTATGAAAATTTTTCTCAGAGTATTCTCTTAATTCTCTGGGTAATAACATATCCCATTGTACCTCAGAAAAGATAAATAAATTACTCATCATCACTATTCCTGTTATGAAAAATTGCCAAGAAATAAAATAGGGTAAAATGAATATTGCACTTAAATGAATTATACTAGAAATAAAAAACGCTCTTGATCTCATTCCCCAACCAGTAAAACCATAGCCGATGCCACTTAATATTAACCACAAAGCGCATAAATGAGAAACAATAAAACTCCAATTATAGGCGATCGCACAATCAGTAATAATAATACCTACAACCATTAAAATTATCCAAGTATATAGTAACCAAGAAATTTTTTCAAGTACAGTCCAAGAATAAGTTAAAACAGTCATGAGGATAACACCGATTAAAGTAATAATAGACCAAAAAGTAGCTTGATGTACCCAATTAAAAGGAGAAAATTGAGCAGTCATAAAAATTATAGCGGCAACGACACCCCAAATAATCATTGCTTGATCAATACAAGTATAAATTCCACATAAATGTATTGTTTTTAAAGGCTTGATTATTAAACATTTCATTAAGGTTAATTGTTGTGGATTGAGGGATAATTGCTTTGTTTGTAAAATTGGTTGATGAGGTTTAAAAAAACGCATTAGGAAGTTAAATTCTGAGATATATTTTAATATTTGTAACAAAAGTTAATCTTATTTTAAAACAATATGAGAAAGTTGGCACAGTTAATGACATAAAAACTTTGAGTTAGTGAATACGCAAAAAAAATTACTTTGATTCGACTTTGAGAGAAAAGAGAGTTTAGAGTATAAATTTACTTTAAATTTAATTTTTACTTCAAAATAGGCAATATATTAATAGAGTATTCATCAAATAACTGACATAAAAGATAGAGAATTACTTTCTAAAAAATCTTTAATATTTTCAGGTAATAGTGGAGGAGTAAAGAAAATTCCTTCCATTTCTTGGCAATCTAAATCTAGGAGAATATCTTTTTGTTTTTCTGTAGTTATTCCTTCGGCGATTAAGTTTAATTTACAAGATTTTGCCAAGTTAATAATACTAGCTATTAAAGATAAATTTTTAGAATTATTTTCTAACTCATTAATCATAAATGCTGATATTTTGATAGTAGTAAATTTTACTTTTTGATGACTTAAAGTTATTAAATTATTAATATCAAGATTAGATAAACTTAAAGCTACAGAAATATTGATAAGTTTATTCAAATTTTCTTCAACTATTTTTATATCAAATAAATAATTATCTATAATAATTTCTAACTCAATATTAACTAGATTTTTTTCAGGATTTGTTATTATTTCGATGAGTAAATTTACCGTATCAATATTACTTAGAGAAGATAGTAATATTTTTAGACTAACTTTATTGACAGGCAAACTATTTTCTTGAAAAAAACTAATATCTTGGGAAATTTTTTCTAACCATAATCGGATTAAATTATCGGTATAACCTATTTCTGAAGCTAGGGTTATAATCTCATTTTCAGTTAAGTCTATTTCTTCGGAAAATAATTTACTATTAAAACCAGATATTTGATTAGTTTTAACATTAATAATAGGATTATATTTTACTATAAATTTTTCTTCAGTAATAGCTTTAAAAATTAAAGTTTGAAAATCATATTTTTTATCCATAAGTTGAGAAGATATTTCCCTACTATAATATTGATAAGTATTAAAGGATTTATCATAACTTTTGGTTAAAGCCATCGTAGCTTTATTTAATAAACCTCTAATATTATCGCCATCTTGAGGATGGACACTAATACCAAAATTAGCAGTAATAAGGATACATTGATCATCCATAATTAACGGTTTATTGATATTTAATAATATATTTTGAATAACATCATTTACCCTATTATTATTTTTAGTTTCTTCTACCATAATAATATACTCATTATCTGACCATTTGCCTAGAGAATCTCCTGCAAAAAGAGTTTTTCTAATCACTTCAATAAGCATTTGAATGAGTTTATTTTCTTTCTCAATATTAAATTTATAACTAATATTTTCCCAGTTGTTAAATCGTAATTTAATGATAGCTAAGTTTTCTTGTTTAATTAAATTATGACCTAAAGATAATAATAATTGTTCTCTAAATAATTTTTTATTGGGTAAGTTAGTAAGAGAATCATGGGTAGTTTGATAACGGATAACTTCTTCTACTTTTTTTAATTCATTAATATCTTGTATCGTGACTAAAATACATTTTCTATTTTGAAAGTTTATCGGGGTATAATTAAGTAAAACATTAACGAAACTCTTATCTTTTCTTTTATTTATTGATTCTCTCATGGTAGAAATATTATAATTTTCTAATATATCTAAATCATGATCAAAAATACTTTTTTCTACAACAAATAAATCATCAATACTTAAAGTAGTTATCTCCTCAAAAGAATAATTAACTAATTGACAATACTTAGAATTAGCATTTAAAATTTGTCTAGTTTTTATATCAATAATTAAAACCCCTTCACCCATTAATTCAAAAAGTTTAACATCTTCATCTTTGATTATGGCTAAAGACTGTTTATTATCAAGATTTTCAAAGTTAATAAGAGAATTTTTAGACTCAGAAGAAAGACTAAAAAAAGTTCTAGTTTGCAAATCAACAATATCATATTTAGCCTTAACTTCTATGCCGCCTAAAAAAATTAAATCCCCGGGTTGCAACTGATGAAAATTACATTGTTTTCCGTTAACATAAATACCATTAGTACTTTTATTTCCTTTTAAATCTCCGTCAATAATCCAAAAAATACTTTGACATTGAAATTCATGGTTAAAATTACCATAAGTTACTTTAATTAAACTAGCATGATTTCGAGAAATAACTCGGTGATGAATAGCTAAGGAATTACTAGAATTTCTCCCAATGGAATAAATATTTTTGTCGAGAAAAAAAGTTTTTTTCCATGGACCTGATTCTAATGATAATATGTGTCTAATTGAATTATTATTAATATTCATTAACTCTTTTAACCTTTATTTTAAATTTAAACATAGCATCAATTATAATTAGCAACAGGTAAACACAGTTGAAAAAAATATAGTAAGTTTTCGGATTTTTGCTAATGTTAAATTTTCATAACCCTTTGACGGTTGTGACATAGATATAGTTGATAAAATTGAATTAGCACAACATAAAATTAAATTTATATTGAAAGTGAAAATATCATGGTTGCGAGTAAAGTCAATGAGGTTTATCGTGTTTTAGAATGTCGTCCTGATAGTTACCAAGGATGGTATTATCAAGCTAATCAACTGCGCCATCGTAATCTATGTCAAGATGCTTTATATAGCTATGAAAAAGCCATTGAATATCATCCTAATGACTATTTTGCTTGGTATTATAAAGGAAAAGTTTTAGAAGAATTAGAGAAATATTTAGAAGCAATTTATAGTTTTTCGGTGGCGTGTAAAATAGAACCAAATAATTATTGGTCATGGTATGATCAAGGTTATATTTGGCAAGACAAATTCAATAATCATTCACAAGCCATTAGATGTTTAGAAAAAGCACTACAGAATAAATCTAAAGATTACTGGGCTATGTATCGCCTCGGTAAATCTTACTATCACAAACAAAAATATCTAAAAGCATTAGATTTATTTCAACAAACCTTAACAATTCGTCGAGAGGATTATTGGAGTTACTATTGGCAAGGAGAATGTCAACAAAAATTAAAACAGTGGGAAAACGCCAAAAAAAGCTATCAACAAGCCTTAAATATTAAACATGATGATTATTGGGCATTATTACAAGTAGCGAAGATTTATCAAAAACAATGTCTATATTTAGAAGCGATTAAATATTACGAAAAACTAGAAAATTTATATGAATTAGAAGACAAAATAACTGAAAATTTATTAATTTGCCAAAAAATTGTTGGCAAAAAAAATTGGTAATTGTTAATTGTTAATTTATGGATTATTTATGCAGTAATTAACTCTTTTTCAGGGCGTTTACTATGACGGATAGCTTCGATAGCTTGAGCGTAATCAGCAGCATTAAATACCGCAGAACCAGCTACAATAGCGTTAGCACCAGCCTCTAAAACTTGCCATGTATTATCAGGTTTTAAACCGCCATCTACTTCAATCCAAGGATCTAAACCACGTTCGTCACACATCTGACGTAAGGCTTTGATTTTAGGCACAACGGAGGGTATAAAACTTTGCCCACCAAATCCGGGGTTAACACTCATGATTAAAACTAAATCACAAATCTCAATAACATACTCAATTAATTCTAAAGGAGTTGAAGGATTTAGTACTACTCCTGCTTGTTTTCCTAACTCACGAATTTGACACAATGTACGATGTAAGTGGGGTGACGCATTATGTTCAGCATGGACAGAAATAATATCCGCCCCAGCTTTCGCAAAATCAGCCACATATTTTTCAGGTTCGACTATCATTAAATGAACATCTAAAGGTTTTTTAGTATAAGGACGAATTGCTTGCACAATTAAAGGGCCAATGGTAATATTAGGCACAAAACGTCCATCCATCACGTCAACGTGAATCCAATCTGCACCAGCCGCATCTACTGCTTTAATATCTTCACCAAGACGACTAAAATCAGCCGATAAAATTGAAGGGGAAATTACGATGGGTTTATTGCTCATAGTGACTAATAATTATAGAAAGTTGACTAAAAATTTGATTGTAACAAAATGCTTAATTTTTCTTTAGTTTATCAGTTGTTGGTAAAATCGAGAATATGATTAGCAGTAATTTCAGATTGTTCTAAGTGTGGCACATGACCGCAATTTTTAACCCAAATTAATTTACTATGGGGTATCATCTCTTGAAATTTATTAGCAGATTTAATGCCCAAAATTTTATCATTTTCACCCCAAATAATTAAAGTAGGTTTTTTTATGTTCTTCAACTGATGAGAAAATGAGCCATAACCTCCACTTTTAGTAAAAGAAATTAATGCTTTATTCCAGTTATTACATAATAAGTGCAATGCTGAACATTGTAAAGCATCTTCTGTAGCAAAATTAGGATTAAAATAAGCCGTTTTACTAATACTTTGTCTAACTTTTAAATTCTTTAAAAATTCCGTGGCAAAATAGTCTAAAGGAGGGATAATAAATTTACTAATAATAGGTTGTTTTATTAAACCTCCACTATCTAATAAAATCAGTTTTTCTATTATTTCAGGATAGCTTAAAGTCAAGTCAATAGCCGTTGCACCTCCCATGGATGCACCAATTAAAATTACAGGTTTTTGAATCATTTTTGCCCAAAATTCTTTGAAATGATTTTTAATATTTTCAGGAGAATAATTGATGGATAATTTACGCTCAGTAAAACCAAAACCTAGTAAATCTAATGCCCAAACTTGATGATTTTTACTTAATAATGGTAATAAACGACGAAACTCTAATAAAGAGCTATCAAAACCATGTAATAATATTATCGGTGTTTCTTTTTCTCCTTCTAAAACATAGCTAGTTAAAATAGATTCTTCTGTGGTAATAGAAGTAAATTTAATCTTTTGAAAGATGTCAATAGAAGTTGATTCTGTTAAATTTTTCCCTTGTTTAAGGATATTTTCTGGTAACATTTAATTGGCTCTCTTACTTCTCGTTGTGATAAATTATGTCTAAAAAAAGGTGTCAGGTTATCGGAAAGGGTGTTAGGTTAAATTAAAACTGTAAATTTATAACATCTGCATTTTTAAAATTCTAAACCTATTATATATCAACACTTTTAACGATTATTTACTACTAAAATATCATAACTACTGTAGAAGAGCCATTTAATTTTATTAATAATCATCTAATTTTATCGCCTTATGATTCGCTTAAAATCTTGGCAATGGTTTATTTTATCAACTCCTGTTATCGCTTTAATTACTTTTTTTGTCATCGCTACAGGGATACAAATTCACGCTTGGGGTATTAACTGGATATGGGCTATTTTTGTCGCAATTTTTGTCGGTTGGCGATGGTTATTGGTAAAATGGACAAAACCATTATTTCCTGATGTGGAAAACATCATGTTAGAGGTGCAAGAAGACTTGAAAAACAGTACTTTTAGCCCTTCAACCTCCAAAGATGGGCAAAAAAACACCATCACATCCCAAAATTTAACCCAAAAAAGAGACTTTTCCAATCCTGAAACCATCCTTAAGTTAGAAGAAGCCTTACAAAGTATTATCACGAAAACGAGAGAAGACGCCCCTATTTGGGAAGATTTACAGTTATTTTTCCAACGTTGCCAAGATTTAGTAAGTGCGATCGCCAAAATTTATCATCCTGAAGTACAATATCCATTATTAAATATCTACATTCCTCAAGCCTATGGATTAATTAGAGGTACGGTGGATGACATGGATAAATGGATGAAGCAACTTTCTCCAGCTTTAAATCAAGTTAGTATTGCCCAAGGTTATCAAGGTTATCAACTATACCGCAAACTTGAACCATCCGCGCGTAAATTATTACAAGTATGGAATTGGGCGCAATGGATTATAAATCCCACGGTGGCAGCCGCAAAATTAGCTAGTCAAGGCAGTAATAAACAAGCCAATCAAGAATTATTAATTAATCTCAGTCAAGTATTAAGAGAAGTCGCTTTGCGTAATCTTGCCCGTCAAACTGCTTTATTATATGGCGGTGATACTTTACCTTTTGACAAATTTACCCCTGATAATCAAATTTTATCCACGGCAAAAACTCAGACTTTACAAGAAATTTTCAAGGAAGCTCAAAACTTTGAAAAAATTGAGCAAAAACCCATTAATATTTTATTAGTTGGTAGAACAGGTGCAGGAAAAAGCAGTTTAATTAATACCCTTTTTGATGCCCAAAAAGCAGAAGTTGACGTTTTACCAAGCACAACGGAGATAAAAAGCTATCAATGGGAAGCCAACACAGGAGAAACTTTAAATTTACTTGATACCCCCGGCTATGAGCAAATTAATCGCCCTGAATATCAACAAAAAGTGTTAGATTATGCCTATAATGCTGATATTATTTTACTTTTAAATCCAGCTCTTGATCCAGCCTTACAAATGGATAAAGATTTTTTGCTCAAATTACGAGTAAATCTACAAGAAATTCCCATTTTTACTATTATTACTCAAGTTGATCGCCTTCGTCCTCTTCGTGAATGGCAACCTCCTTATAATTGGTTAACGGGAAATTTCCCCAAAGAAATCTCTATCCGAGAAGCCGTTAAATATCGTCAAGAAAATTTAGGAGAATTTTGCACAGGAATTTTACCTATGGTTACCGCCGACTATCTCACTTCCCGACAATCATGGCATGATGACATTTTAGCTATCAATATTTTAGAGGCGATCGCTCCTGCCAAACAAGTAAGATTAGCTCGTTTTTTCCGTAATGTGGAAGCTAAAAGTATTGCCGCCGCCAAGATTATCGATAAATATTCCTTTCAAATGGCAACTTCTCAGGGATTAACAACTTTATTAAAAAGTCCTGTCCTACAATTTATTTCAACTATCACGACAGGATCACCCCGTCTAGCTTATTTATTAGCAGAAAAAATCCCCATTGAGCAATTACCAGTAGTTATAGGAAAACTGCAATTAGCCTATGATTTATTCTCTTTATTAAGTACAAATAATGAAGATAAAATGCAATTTGATTTACTATTTTTATGGCCTTTATTAATAGAAAATAATGGTAATCCTGAAGATGATGCTTATGCTTTAGGTCATAGTTTAGTAGAATTTTGGACAAAAAATCTAACTTTTACACAATTAGAAGAAAGATATAAATTTTATTTAAAATAACATTAAAAAGTAAACATACAAGTAATTTTACTTACTTACTTACTTACTAAGATTGATAGCTTTATTTGTAGTTATTACTCCTTATTCCTTATCTTCCAAATTAGATTCTAATTCAGCTTTTTGTTGCACTTTCTCTCTAGTTTCAAAAGTTAAAGGCACTTTTTCTAATTCAGGTAATGCTACTAATTTACGACGTTGTTGAGTTCGTTGCTTAGAAGCTAACACTGGTAAGGGTTGTTCTTTTTCTTGCTCATCTAACCAGTAAGCAGCTACAGGTAAAGTATGCTCTAAATCTTCTAATAAACGAGGAATAATCATCACTGAATTTAACTCCCCAATTCTTTCTGCGGCTGCCATTCCCGCTTCCATAGCTACGGCAACATTTGCAACTGATCCTCTTATAATAGCAGTACATAAACCAGCACCGATAGTTTCATAAGATGCTAACTGTACATTTGCTGATTTTAACATAGCATCAGCCGCTCCTACCATAGCAGGAAAACCTCTAGTTTCAATTAAGCCAATAGAGCGATTACTTAATTTACTATAACCTTTTTGATGGTGTGCTATTTCCACTAAACGGCTACCGATAGGGAATATTGCTTCTAAATTACGCATCGGTCGTGCTATTACTAATTTAGTGTGTAATTGCCCTATTTGCTCAGCCATTCTAGCACCTTCTTCTACCGCTAACCGCACATCAGCAATGTTCCCCCTTACAATAGCAGTACAATGACCAGCACCAATTTTTTCATAACCTACCAACAAAACTTCCGCCGACTTAAGCATCATGTCAGCAGTGCCAACAATGGCGGGAAAACTGTAGGTAGAAACTAAACCAAGTGCGCTTTCTGGGCTAATTTGCCGATGTCTCATGAAGGTTTTGAGAATATAGTATGTTCTCAGTGTGTTAAAAGTAAAATATATCTATGACTTAATCATACATCAATAATTGACCGTTTACAATTTAGTTAATGGCTTCCAATTTTTTATGGATTAATAATTTACAGAAAATAATCCATAAGAATAGAATCATCAGAAAATTTTTGAAGACTCTCAATCAGGTAAAATGTTAAGAGAAACCGTAGCAGAATATCAAAATAAATCACTATGAGTGAAGTTAGCAACGATAAAACCCTAGAAGCAATGAAAAATTTTGCAGAGCAATACGCTAAACGTACAGACACTTACTTTTGTTCAGAACCTTCTGTCACCGCCGTTGTGATTCAAGGATTAGCACGTCATAAAGAAGAATTAGGCTCTCCTCTTTGTCCTTGTCGTCACTACGAAGATAAAGAAGCCGAAGTCAAAAATACCTTTTGGAATTGCCCTTGTGTACCCATGAGAGAGAGAAAAGAATGTCATTGTATGTTATTTATTACTCCTGATAACGAATTTGCAGGAGATAAACAACAAATTACATGGGAAGACTTACAATCAGTAAATATTTAGCCATGAACCAAAATTAATTGTTAATTGCTAATTAATTAGTATTTTAGTCTTCGTGATCCTCAAAAGGATCGCCTAATTCCGTAGAAGGAGGACCAAAAGCAGTATAAATAGCGTATCCCGTAAAAGCGACTAACACCGCAGCGATAGTAAATCCGACAATTGTTGCAGTTTCCATAAATGCTATTTCTTTGTAAAATAAAGGTCTTATTACTCTATAATATTACGACAGATAAAAAAATAATTGTAATATCAAAGGTTAAATATGTCACAACGTACTCGTTTAGGCGATATTCTAAAGCCTCTTAACTCAGAATATGGTAAAGTTGCTCCCGGATGGAGTACAACCCCTTTAATGGGAGTATTTATGGTCTTGTTTTTGGTCTTTTTATTGATCATTCTACAAATTTACAATTCTTCACTCTTACTTGAAGGTGTAACCGTTGACTGGAGCAGTCTTGGTCAATAAATCCTCAAAAAGTTGATTGTTGATAGTTAATTTTTGAATCAAATCTAGCAAGTAAAAGTTGTTGTCCATTAAACACTAAACATTAGAATTTAATTATAAATAATGAATGTCTTTGGTATCGGACTTCCAGAAATGATCCTCATTTTCGTGGTAGCGTTATTAATTTTTGGTCCAAAAAAGTTACCCGAAATTGGCAGAAGTTTAGGCAAAACAATTAAAGGTTTTCAAGAGGCTTCTAAAGAATTTCAAGAGGAGTTTAAAAAAGAAGCTCAAAACATCGAAGAAACCGTTACCATGAATGCCAAACTTGAACCAAGTAATGAAACGGATAAAAATATATCTACTTCGGAAAAAGTTAATTAATTTTAAAATTGATAGTGTTTAATTTTCTTTTATGATTAAATTTTGCTCTCTAATATAGAGTTTAAATTTATTAATGAGTAATTATTCATTATCAATCATCAATCATTGAAAATATGCTCATTTCCCGCGCACCTGTTAGAATTAGTTTTTTTGGCGGAGGTACGGATTACCCTGAACATTTTTTACGTCATGGAGGTGCGGTTTTAGCCACAGCCATCGATAAATTTTGTTATTTAACCGCTAGTCCATTTCCTAGTCATTTATTCGACTATACCATGCGTTTATCTTATCGTCAGGTAGAATTAGTCAAAAATTTGGCGGATATTCAACATAACGTTTATCGTGAATGTTTACAATTTTGTGGTTTAGAGCGAGATATTGAACTACATAATGTCGCTGATTTACCCGCTTTTACTGGGTTAGGATCTTCTTCTACTTTTACTGTGGCATTACTTCAAGCATTACATAGTTTTAAAGGAGAATTTATCCGCCCTTTAGATTTAGCCTATGAAGCTATTTATGTAGAAAGAAATTTATTACAAGATAAAGTTGGTTGTCAAGATCAATTAATGGCAGCGGTGGGAGGTTTTAATTTAGTAGAATTTCGCACGGAAACTGATATTATTGTCCATCGTTTACCCATTTCGGCTCAAAGATTAACGGAGTTTGAGCAACATCTTTTTGTGGTGTTTACGGGTATTAAAAGACGTGCCGCCCAAGTGGTAGCCCATCAATTAGAAAAAGTGATCGATAATACAGATACTTTAAAAGATATGCGAAAAATGGTTGATGATGGTTGGAATATCCTGACTAGCAATCAATGTTTTTCCGTTTTCGGTGATTTGTTACATCAGGCATGGATGGCTAAACGTAGTTTATCTCAGGTAATTTCTAACCCTGAAATTGATCAACTTTATCAGCAAGGTATGGACGCTGGTGCTTGGGGTGGTAAGTTATTAGGTGCTGGTGCTGGGGGGTTTATTCTCTTTTTTGCACCCCCTGAAACTCATTCTCGTTTACAATCAGTTTTCAGCGATCGCCAAGTATTACAAGTAAAAGTCAATGCCCCTGGTTCAGAAATAATTTTTTCATAGCTTCCCCTTTCAAGGAAGTGTTAAGAAATAATTATCTAGCCATAGAAGAATTAAAACCGATGACAAAAAACTGATTAAAAATTCCGATAGTTTCAAAGTTATAAATATATAAATTAGTCTCATAAACACTAAAAAGTAAATAGTTTCGTTGTCGAGTAGTTTTCTCGATTAATTTTGGTATTTGATTTTTTCCCGTATCTAACATTAAGTTACAAACCTGACTTTTAATAGCCTCTTCAATATTATTAGACTTAATAGTACATACATTTTCTTTTGCATATTGTATTAACTGTTCAGAAGCGAATATTTCATATTTTTTTTGTGAAGGATTGGTAAAAAATAATAATAAACTAAGAATAAAAAGTAAACCTCCTCCTATAGTAAGACTAATAGATAGAGGACTTCTGTGATTTGGGGTTAATGGATTCATAGAGGAAAAATTTAATAATTACTAGACATTTTACAGAAAATAAGTTATCATGGTTAAATGTAACGGCGAGCGTAGCCAAGTGGTTAAGGCAGTGGTTTGTGGTACCGCCATTCGTGGGTTCGAGCCCCATCGTTCGCCCTTTTTTTAAACAGTTAAAAATCTATGAATCAACATTGGTGATAGATAGAGTTATTTGACTTCCCAATCTTTTAAAAACTTTGCTACTTCAGGATGATGATTATACTCAGCTAAACTAGCGGCGGTATAATTTCCGTGATTGTGATGATGAATGTTAATATTTTTGACTTCAAGTAATAATTTTACAGCTTCTAAATATCCTCGATGAGATGCCCACATTAAAGCTGTACCTCCTCCTTTATCTTCTAAATTAACATCAGCTCCAGCTTTCAACAACTTTGAAATTAATTCTTTATTATTTTGATCACAAACTTTCATTAAAATTGTTTTACCATCAAGGAGTCTAGTATTGGGATTTGCACCAGCTTGGATTAAATCCATAGCGATTTTTTGCCAACCATTAACGATAGCTAAACCTAGAGGTGTATCTTGTTGATTCTGAAAATTGGGATTAGCGCCATAAGCTAATAATTGGGCTACTATTTCTGTATAGCCTTGTAAAGTAGCAATTAATAAAGGTGAATCTCTTTCTTGATTAATAATATTTACTTTTGCTCCATTTTGTAATAATAAGATGACAATTTTTAAATGATCTTCTAATACTGCTAAGTGTAAAGGGGAATCCCCAGTTAAATCTTGATGATTAATATTTGCTCCTGCTTGTAATAATCTCTCTACTATGGCTAAATTTCCTTGGGCACAAGCCGTCATTAAAGGAGTAACTCCGTCTCGATTTCCTTGATTAACATTTACTTTTTTTTCCAGCAAAAGATTAACCATTTTGAGATTATTGGTATCAATAGCAATACTTAATGCACCATCATCCATAAAAACATCTGCACCATAGTCCATTAAAAGACAAACAACGGTTTTATGATTCGATTTAATGGCTAAATAAAGAGCGTTATCACCGTCTAAATCTTGAAGATTAACTTGTGCATTATGTTGGAGTAATATTTCCACAATGGCGGTGAATCCTTTATAACTAGCAATCATTAAACAAGAAGTTTCGTCATCATTAGTAAGATTAACATTAGCACCATAATTAATTAATAATTCACATATAGAAGGATTATTTATCGCACAAGCAAACATTAATGGTGTCATTTTATGGGGGAAATTTTGAAAGTTAACATCCGCACCATGATTAATTAATAATTCAATAATGTCGATATATCCTTTTTGTACAGCATAAATTAAAGATTGATTTTTTTCTTTGTTACTAATAACTTGAATAAGGTTTTTTTCTTCTAATATGTTTTTAACAAGGTCAATATTGTTATAGATGACTGCGGAATGTAAATTAAAAGGATTATTCATAAATTTATTCTCGGTAATGATAACCACAGACATCGAGAGTTTAAAAAGTGAATTTATTATCGTGATGACAGAATCTCATTTACCATAATGACGTTGATTCTTTGTATAATGAAAAACAAAATTAATTATTGAAGTAGTTATTTAAACTTTTTCTTTATTTCTGGGGACTTATGTTTCTACGATCAAAAAAATCTAATCAACGATAGGTTATTTCTGTTAATTTCACGGTAAAAATTATTATAATTTTCAGGTATTAACGGTAAAATGTCAATTATTAAGTAACTTATTTAGCAATTGCGGTCAAAGTTGAGTATCATAGTATAGGTTAATTAAATCTTAACTCATGAAGTCGAATTGCAAATAAATTAAATTAATATGGTTAAATTACGTTTAAAACGATTAGGTAAAAAAAGAGAAGTAAGTTACCGCATTGTAGCGATGAATAGTCGTGATCGTCGAGATGGAAGAGCTTTAGAAGAATTAGGCTTTTATAATCCCAGAACTGATGAAACTAAGTTGAATGTACCTGCTATTGTTACCAGATTAAAACAAGGCGCTCAACCGACGGAAACTGTGCGTAGCATTTTAGCAAAAGCAAAAGTATTTGAACAAGTAAATGCTTAATAGTGAACAAAATATCAATATTGATCATAACTCTAAACCTGATTATGATGGTTTAGTACGTTTTTTAATTGAACCTTTACTCGAATCTCCTGAATTGTTGAGCTTTGATTGTGAGCATATAGCTAGTAGTCGTAAAGTCTGGATTCGTCTAGCTTTTGAAGATAACGAAAAAGGAAAAGTTTATGGTAGGGGAGGAAGAAATATTCAAGCCGTGAGAACCGTATTACAAACTGCGGCTCAAGTGGCTGGGGATGTTCTTTATTTGGAGATATATGAAGATCAAGAGCGAACAAAAGTAAGACAACAAAGACCCCCTTTGCGTCAACCTTTAAATCCGAAACCAGCATCAACTGGGGAAGATTTTTCTCGCCCTCCTATTAGAAGACGTACTCCTGTAATTAAGCCTCAATTTTAGGAATTAAAATTTTAAATAAGATTAATTCTAAAACTAAAATACGCTACAATTGTTCAGATTAAACTGATTTTGTGGCGTTTTTTATTTGATAAATATAGCTTAGTGATGAAGATATTAGTCAGCGATTTTGATGGTGTTATTTGTAATGGTTTAAGGGAATATTTTTACAGTAGTAAATTAGTTTATCAAGAAATTTGGCACGATTCAAAAGTTAATCTTGATAGTTTACAAACTGATTTTAACTTATTGCGTCCTGTGGTGGAAACAGGTTGGGAAATGCCTTTATTATTAAAAGTTTTAACTTGGGGTGAAACTCCTAATAATATTTTATCTAATTGGCATAATATCAAAGAAAAAGCGATTAAAATTCTTGATTCACAAGGAATTACTATCGAAAAAATATCAAAAACTTTAGATAAAGTTAGAGAGTTACAAATTAAAAATAATTTAGAAAATTGGTTAGATTTACACTGTTTTTATGATGGGGTTATTGATAAACTTAAATATTTAATAAAACAAAATATTAAGCTGTATATTATTACAACAAAAGAAGGTAAATTTACTAAACAATTATTAGAAAAGGAAGGAATTTTTTTAAATGATAATGCGATTATGGGTAAGGAAGTTAAACGCCCTAAATATGAAAGTTTACGATTAATTATTAATCAAGAAAAAGTGTACCCTAGGGATATATGTTTTATGGAGGATAGATTAGAGGCTTTAGAATTAGTGAATCAACAGCAAGATTTAGAAGAAGTTAACTTGTTTTTGGCATTATGGGGTTATAACGATGATGTAACAAAAGCTAAGGCAGAAAGTCAACCTCAAATTAATACTTTATCTTTAGCTAATTTTATCGGTCATGATGTATTCTAAAGTTAAATAATATTTACTAGCTATTTTTTCGGAAATGACTTACACCACAGACGAATTAATTACGTTTTTAGAGTTAGAATTAAGGGCAACTTGGGGAGGAATGAGATTAATATTTAATGCAGAGGAAAAGTTAGATAATCCTGCTGTAGCTAAAGCTATTGATATGAAAAAAACCAGTCGGGTGTTTGTTTTTCGTGATTTTCGGCAACAAATTCATGAATATCAGCAAAAACATCAAGTCTCTGGCATTGTTTGGCGCAATATTATTTTTAAAGATAAATATTTTCGTTTTCCCGAAATTTATAATCAGTTAATTCCCGTAGAAGGTGATAAAGAAATCTTAATTCAGGCTAAGTCTTCGGTGATAGATTTTTGGCTTGATGTTACTCAAGATATGAAGTTTTATTTAAGTAATGATCATAATTCCTTAGTCAATAAAGAGTCATTACAACAATTATATAAAGAAGGAGAATGGGCAGAATTAGATGCAGGAAAAGAAGAAATCTATTTAGGTTTGTGTTGGGGAAATCCTCAAGAATACATTTATCAATGGGCAAAACCTGAATCTGGTTGTCATCGAATTATTGCAACTTATAATGAGCCTAGTGGTATTAATATTTAACTCAGATCTTGCACCTCGTTTAAAAATCACTGGTGAGGGGGAGTAATGAGTAATGAGTAACGAGTAATGAGTATAAGAATTGATACTAACCATAAGAGAATTGATTTTTCCCTTTTTAACTATTAGGTATTAATGTATTGGTGCAAGATCTCAGTTTAATGAAGTATTAGATGTCAGAATACTTTTTCAGCAACCCCTATTTATTTTAGGAATAAGATGCTACACTTTATGAAAAGATTATGAAAAGTATTTTAGTTTCCTAATGAAGATCAAAAGAGTTATTTTTCTTAGTAGCTTACTTATTTTTTTGGGTAGTTGTAATCAAAATTCCCAAAATACATCAAATAAGGTTAATGATAAACCTCAAGTAGTTTCAACCAGCACTATTATCGCTAATTTGACGGAGGAAATAGGAGGGGAAGAAATTGATAATATTAGTATTTTACAAGCGGGTGCAGATCCTCATATATATGAACCTGTACCTCAAGATACTATAGCTTTAGAAAAAGCAGATTTAATTTTATATAACGGTTATAATCTCGAACCAAATATTATTAAATTAATTAATTCTACGGGTATTAAAGGAGAAAAATTAGCGGTAGGAGAACAGATAAAACCCCTTGACTTTGAGCATAAAGGACAAAAAAGACCAGATCCTCATGTTTGGGGAAATGCACAAAATGGCATTATAATGGTTAAAGCAATACGAGATAAATTAATTGAAATTGATCCTGAAAATCAAGGTAAATTTACTGAAAATGCTGCTAAATTAATTGAAGAATTACAAGAATTAGATTCCTGGATTAAAGTTCAAATCGCTACAATTCCTCCTAACCAGAGAAAATTAATCACTTCTCATGATGCTTTTCAATATTATAGTAATGCTTATGGATTGGAAATCCCCGGTACACTAATCGGTATTAGTACAGAAGAACAACCTAGCGCACAAACTATTAAAAATTTAGTCGAAATCATTAGAAATAGCGGAGTCAAAGCAATTTTTGCGGAAACTACTATTAACCCCACTTTAATTGAAACTGTTGCACAAGAATCCAAGGTAAAAGTCGCCCAAGACAAACTTTATTCTGATTCTATTAGTGTTAAAGGCACTGAGGCTGATAGTTATGTGAAAATGTTAAAGGTTAATACAAGAACTATTGTAAATGCTTTAGCTGACAATTCTGATCAACCTCAGTAATCAAAAATTAAATTAAATTAAGAAACCGAAGAAGTAGAAGTACGACGACGACGACGACGAACCACAGGTACATCTTGATTATCAGCTTCTTTAATCAAGGCTTCTGTAATAGTTTCAGGTTCAATTTTTAAATCTATCATTAAAGGTTCTTCTTTTTCTGTTTCAATGTTAATATTTTCCTTCCTTTCTTCTTTTTCCTCTTTTTCTTCGATTATTTCTAATAATTCTGTGACAATATTTTCTTCTGATGGTGGGATCTCATTGGCGATCGCACTGTGGTTATCACTTTCCGTATCATTAATGTGTTCGATGGTGAGATCATGTTCAGAACTATTAATATCATTAGAGTTATTAACTTGAGTATCAGAATTAGTAACATCATTTACTTGGGGTGATTGAACGTAAATTAAAACAGATTTAGGATCAGCGAACTCTTGATTTATGTGTAGTAAAGGTGAAACACCCATTAAAGCATAAATATCTTGTTCTGCATCTGTCATATTGATGACGACTTTTTCCATTTTACTTTCATCTCGACGAGGATGACGAGGTAAAACAGTACGATCTTTTCTGTCAGGTTTACTATCGGTTTCGTTATTAATAGGATTATTAGGAGTAACTACAACAACTTCTTCTTTTGAATCTTGACGACGACGACGACGACGAGTATTACCATTAGTTTGTTCTTGATAACTAGGATGATTAATTAATTCTTGTTCATCTTGAGCATTTTTATAATCATCTAAGAAATTAGTTTTTTCCTCTACCGCAGTTTTTTCGACATTTTTATTAACGATAATCGGTTGATAATAACTAGGAGGTAAAGTCTCCACAACTTCAGTGTGTCCGGGTAAATGTGCTACAAGACCCAAACCACCGCAATGAGAGCAAGGTTGACCGAATAATTCATAAATATTTTTACCCTGACGTTTACGGGTTAATTCCACCAATCCTAACTCTGATAATTGAGCAATTTGGGGACGTGCTTTATCGGTTTTCAAAGAGCGATTAAAATGTTCTAATAACTTCAACTTATCACGGCGAGAATCCATATCAATAAAATCAATGATAATCACACCACCAATATTGCGTAATTTTAACTGACGAGCAATTTCGGCGGCGGCTTCATAATTTGTCCACAACACAGTTTCTCTGGAAGTGGCAGAATGAGTAAATGAACCAGAGTTAACATCAATAACCGTTAAGGCTTCCGTTGGTTCAATGATGATATAACCCCCCGAAGGTAAATCAACTCTGGGTTTAAGAGCTTCTTTAATAGCTGCATTAACTCGGAAATAGTCTAAAATGGAGCGAAATTCTTGATGATGATCAATAACAACACCTTCAGGGTATTTTCCTCCTCCCCAATTCATTAATTGTTTTTTAACCCTTTTGACACTATCATCAGTATCAACTACAATACGATTCACTTCATCAGAATACATATCTCTTAATACCCTTTGAATGAAATCGTCATCTCGATTCAATAAAGCAGGTGCATTGATGGTATTAGCATCCAGTTGTATTTTTTCCCATTGCTTTTGTAATAACTCTAAATCCTCAATAATGGACTCTTCTGGAGTACTTTCGGCTTCAGTACGCACTAAAATCCCCATCCCTGAAGGTTTTAAAAGTATTGCTAAAGCTCGTAAACGATTGCGCTCGTTATCATTTTTGATACGCCGAGACAAACTTACTCCTTTACCATAAGGCATTAATACAAGATAACGCCCCGGAAGACTGATATTTCCTGTCAAACGAGGGCCTTTTGTTCCTGTAGGTTCTTTCATTACTTGAACTAAGACAGACTGATGAGGAGATAATAATTCTGTAATTGCCCCTGCTGTTCTTCTTTGGCGTAAAGGGCCTAAATCTGTAACATGAATAAAACCATTTTTTTCTGCATCACCAATATTCACAAAAGCCGCATCAATACCAGAAATAATGTTTTCAATTATTCCTAAATAAATATCTCCTACTTGTTGATTTCCTGTTGCTACTACTAATTCTTGAATTTGATCTTCAGCAAATACTGCTGCTATATGATTTTTTTCTGCAATAATTATTTGTTTTGGCATTCAATTTCCTCAAAAAATTTTATAAATATGTGATTAATCTTTAGATTTTTTAGAATTAAGAATAGATAGAGTCATTATTTTTTCTTACAACATTTACCAGTGTTTTATTGCCTATAAAATAAGAGATTTATACTTAAAAGATAAATTTTTCTGTAGCTGAACTATGGAACTAGATTTATTAAATGAAATAAGAGGATATTTGTTTGAGTATCTAAATATTTGAGTCATTTTCAAGACAAAGGCTAATCAAATTTTCAGACCTTATTTTATCTTTTCACAAATCTCTACTATTGGCAATGGGAAATATTTAATTATTAATAGCCTCTATTCATCTTCTCCTTGACTATTTTCTCTAAAACAAGAAAAGTAATCATCAATCAAATTTTTGTTATTTTATATCCTAAGATTTTTTGTCACTAATTAACTTGTTTTGTCCTCATAATTTAAAATCACTAATTCAACAATTATTTCTGGTAATTATTTTTATCAAAAAGCATCAATAACATTAGATATTTTTCGAGTAAATATTTAGTAATTAATTATTATTAGTTTTTTTATTTATTACTTTTTACCTTAGTTATAAAAATTAAATTCTTATTACACTGACAAAACTGTTTAAATCTAAAGGTGTAATTTATATTCATGGAGTAATGGAATTAATGGTTTCAGTCAAACAAATATCTTTATTAAGATGAACAGAGATTATACATTATTCATGTCACATTTTGTTATGGATTTACGGGTTATTAAGCCTACCTTTAAAAGTCATTGACTTTTAGTTTTAAACTATCTTATCAGATTTTCTAAAATTTATTAGCAATAGTTTAAACCCTAAACCACAGGATTTTATACCCATGATTAGACTTCTTGCAGAAGTGGAGTAATGAGTTAAGAAATTAACGTTTTCCATCCTAAAACAGATTTTACTTTTTATTTTGCAAGAGGTCTATTATTTTAATAACTTATCAAAAAAAATATATCCTAAGAGGAATAAAGGTAATTATAACAAAAAAAGTACTTACAGACAATTGTGACTATTTTTACTCCTACTTTTTCTTTAAGTCTTGATTTTTCGGGTATTTTAATCTTTTATTAACATAATAGTAAAACTTTGTACTAATAATAATTGTTACAGAGTTTAAAGTTATATTTCAGAAAAGGTGACGTAGATTATATACTGCGGTAAAGTAAACCTTAAATTGAGAAATCATTGATAGGAGTCTTTATTTTATGTCCCATAGTGTAAAAATTTACGATACTTGTATTGGCTGTACCCAGTGTGTTCGTGCTTGTCCTCTTGATGTACTAGAAATGGTACCTTGGGATGGTTGTAAAGCTGGACAAATTGCGTCTTCCCCTCGTACTGAAGATTGTGTTGGTTGTAAGCGTTGTGAGACTGCTTGTCCTACCGACTTCCTCAGTATCCGTGTCTATTTAGGTGCAGAAACTACTCGCAGTATGGGCCTAGCCTATTAATAAAACTGTATATAATACGATTAACTGTTGTCATTTTTTTTGGCAGCAGTTTTTTGTCAAAATAATCAATAGTAAAAATTTATCATTCTTCATTTCTAATTATGAGTACGAAAAAAGTTATTTATACTAAAAATGCTCCCTCTCCAGTAGGTCCTTATAGTCAAGCGATCGCCACAAAAGGAGAGTTTATCTTTATCGCAGGACAAATTCCGTTAAATCCTGAAACTGGGGAAATTGTGGGAGAAGGTGATATTACCATTCAAACGAAACAAGTTATGATGAATATTGAAGCTATCTTGACCGAAGCTGAAGTTAATTGGTCAAATATCGTCAAAACTAGCGTTTTTATGAGTGATTTAACTAATTTTAGCCCTATGAATGAGGTTTACGGTCAATATTTCCTCGAAAATCCCCCCGCACGCGCTTGTGTAGAAGTTTCTCGTTTACCGAAAGATGTTTTAGTGGAAATTGAATGTATAGCAGTTAAATAGTAATTGCTGATTAACTATTCATGGCTTTTAGTGCTATCTTTAATCATAAACTTTAGTTATTTTTATTGATAGATTACTATATTATTATGAAAGCAATGATTCTCGCAGCAGGGAAGGGAACTCGTGTACGTCCTATTACCCATAGCATTCCAAAGCCTTTAATACCTATTTTGCAAAAACCTGTTATGGAATTTCTTGTAGAATTACTCCGTAAACATGGCTTTAATCAAATTATGGTTAATGTTAGTCACTTAGCAGAAGAAATTGAAAATTATTTTCGAGATGGTCAACGTTTTGGGGTGGAAATCGGTTATTCTTTTGAAGGTAGGATCGTTGACGGTGAATTGTTAGGGGAGGCTTTAGGTTCTGCTGGTGGGTTAAAAAAAATTCAAAAGTTTAATCCTTTTTTTGATGATACTTTTGTGGTGTTATGTGGTGATGCTTTAATTGATCTTGATTTAACAGAAGTTGTCAGAAAACATAAAGAAAAAGGTGCGATCGCCACAGTAGTGACAAAATCTGTACCGAAAGAAGAAGTTTCCAGTTATGGGGTAGTGGTGACGGATGAAAATGGTCAAATTTTAGCCTTTCAAGAAAAACCATCTATTGATGAAGCGTTAAGTACTCAAATAAATACGGGTATTTACATATTTGAACCTGAGATTATCGATTATATACCCGAAAATCAGCAATATGATATTGGTAGTCAATTATTTCCCAAATTAGTGGAATTAAACCTACCATTTTTTGCGGTTAATATGGATTTTGAATGGATAGATATAGGAAAAGTACCAGATTATTGGGAAGCGGTAAGATCAGTATTAAGAGGGGAAGTCAAAAACGTACAAATACCGGGAAAGGAAGTCAAACCAGGGGTTTATACTGGTTTAAATGTGTCCGTAAACTGGGATAAAGTGGATATACAAGGGCCAGTATATATTGGTGCGATGACTCATATTGAAGACGGTGCAAAAATAGTCGGGCCAACGATGATAGGACCTAATTGTTGGATTTGTGAAGGTGCAACGGTAGATAATAGTGTTATTTTTGAATATTCTCGTCTTGGTTCAGGGGTTCGCTTAGTGGATAAATTAGTATTTGGACGTTATTGTGTAGATAAAACAGGTACAGCCATTGATGTACAAGCGGCAGCTATCGACTGGTTAATTACGGATTCTCGTAAAGATTTAGGACAAAATCCAAAAACGGGAAAAGTTATGACTAATTTAGTCAATAGTCGATAATTTTTAGACAAGAAATAAGGCAACATAAAACTTTAAATTATAATTTCATTATCAAGTATAAACAGTGTCAAATTCAAAACAGTTGCCATCATTAGATAATTCATCTTCTCCACAAGAATTGACTGTCATCAAAGGAGGAGAAAGGATTGATTTATGGTTAGCAGATAATATCACAAATTTATCTCGCTCACGGATTCAAAAATTAATCGAAAATGGCGAAATATTGGTTAATAATTGTGTTTGTGTAGAAAAAAAGACCATTTTAAAACAGGATGATGTGATTATCGTTAATATTCCTCCTCCTGTCACCTCAATCCTTATAGCTGAAGATATTCCCCTAAATATTCTCTATGAAGATGAGTTTTTAATTATTATTAATAAACCAGCTAATTTTGTGGTACATCCTGCACCCGGTCATCGTCAAGGAACTTTAGTTAACGCACTCTTAGCTCATTGTCCTGATTTACAAGGTATTGGCGGTGTTGAAAGGCCTGGAATAGTCCATCGTTTAGACAAAGATACCACTGGAGCGATAGTGGTGGCGAAAACAGAGTCAGTTTTACATAGTTTACAAAATCAAATCAAGGCTAAAACAGCTACTCGTGAATATTTAGGGGTGGTGTATGGTTCGCCGAAAGAAGAGTCAGGAATGATTGATTTACCCATAGGCAGACATCCTCAAGATGGAAAAAAAATGTCTGTTGTCACCGTAGAAAAAGGAGGTAGAGAAGCATTGACATATTGGCAAGTAAAAGAGAGATTAGGCAACTATTCCTTAATTCATTTTACTTTAGGTACTGGTCGAACTCATCAAATTAGAGTACATTCTAGTTATATCAAACATCCTATTCTGGGCGATCCATTGTATAGTGCTGGTCATTCTGTAGGTGTCAACTTAACGGGTCAGGCTTTACACGCTTTTAGGTTAACCATAACTCATCCTATCACCCAAGAAGTTATCGAGGCCATCGCACCTTTACCATTAGAAATGGAAACTTTATTAAGAATTTTAAGACAAAAATCATGATTTAGGCTGGTATCAGGTATCAGGTGTCAGGTTTTATCCCCTTGCCTTTAGATATTGGTAATGGAAAGCAAACTCCTAAAAATCTTACAACTTTACCTTAGAAGATGAATATTAAAACCAGCCGTGTAAAGTAGAATAGATGGGGAGTAACGGGTAATCACTCTTAACAAATATTTTCCATATCTTAATGAGGATTTTAACATGAGTACCGTAACAGATAATGATTTAAGAGAGTTAAAAGATTTAATTAACTCTAAATTTGAGCAAGTAGATCGCAAAATTGAGCAAGTAAATGAAAAAATAGACTCTCGTTTTGAGCAAGTAAATTCTCAATTTATCCAAGTAAACGAAAAGCTAAATGATATGAGAGTAGAGATAGCTACTGTTAAAAGCGATGTTAACGGATTAGGAAAACGATTAGATAACCTAGACTTTATTGCTCGGAGCGTTATCGGTGGGATAATCATAGCGTTATTGGCTGGTTTATCAAAAATCCTTTACCCTAACCTTCTCAATTAAAAAACACAATTTTCCTTAAGATTAACTTGAAATACAGTTACTCTTTAAAAGTAGTTTAGAGTCCCAGAATAAATCTTTTGACTCGTTACGATGATAACCGAGTAGCACTGCAAAAAGAAGCTGTTAACCTTTTGGCTGATATGGTTTAGAGATTTTACAAGTAGAGATAAAAAATTTTGGGGATAATATTTTTAACTAAAACTAAATATTATCTCTAATTAATAATGGTTAAACTATTAATCATTAATTTTATTCTATGTACGCTAGGGCATAGCGAAATCAACGCTTGGGGAGAGAACAACCACTGTTTAAGTCGAGCAATCGGTTTAGATAAGTGGACTCGCTGAACCCAAGAATTCAACGTTGAGCGACCGCCGTTGGAGTTTCAAGAATAGGTTGTCATATTGCTTAAAGAAACTTAGAAATTGAATTTAGCTTTATGTGAGATCATAGAACATGATGAAATTTAATTATATAAAACAAAATGGCTATAGATAATAAATCAACAGTAATCATAACAGGCACTTCTTCGGGAGTAGGATTACAAGCCGCTAGGGCATTAGCAGAAAAAGGCTGGTTTGTAATTATGGCTTGTCGTAACCTCGAAAAAACCCATAAAGCAGCGAAAGAAGTAGGTATTTCCCCTCAAAATTATCAAGCACTTTATCTTGACTTAGCATCCTTTGGTAGTGTGCGCAAATTTGTAGAGGATTTTCGGGCAACGGGGAGAAAGTTAGATGCTTTAGTCTGTAACGCTGCGGTTTATTACCCTTTATTAAAAGAACCTATCCGTAATGAAGATGGTTACGAAATCAGCGTTGCCACCAATCATTTAGGACATTTTTTACTATGCAATTTAATGTTACAGGATTTACAAAAATCTGGTAATCCTGAGCCAAGATTAGTTATTTTAGGTACAGTAACGGCTAACCCCAAAGAATTAGGCGGTAAAATCCCCATTCCTGCACCTCCAGATTTAGGAGAGTTAGATGGTTTCAAACAAGGCTTTAAAGCACCTATTTCTATGATTGACGGTAAGAAATTCAAATCAGGAAAAGCCTATAAAGACAGTAAATTGTGCAATATGCTAACCATGAAAGAATTACATCGCCGTTATCATCAATCTAGTCGTATTGTTTTCTCGGCGTTATATCCTGGATGTGTAGCAACTACGGCTCTTTTCCGTAATCATTATTCTTTATTTAAAACTATATTCCCTCTTTTCCAAAAAAATATTACAGGTGGTTATGTTTCCGAAGAGTTAGCTGGAGAAAGAGTTGCTATGGTTGTAGCTGATCCTGAATATAATGTATCTGGTGTTTATTGGAGTTGGGGAAATCGTCAAAAAGATGGGCGTAAATCTTTTGTGCAAGAGGTTTCTGACGAAGCTAGTGATACTGATAAAGCACAAATTCTCTGGGATTTAAGTAAGCAATTAGTTGGTTTAAACTAAATTTTCTTGGGATGAGTGTCAATAGCATTCATCTTATCAAGCTATTAGGAGTTAGGAGTTAGGGAGTTAGGGAGATAGGGAGTTAGGGAGTTAGGGAGATAGGGAGTTAGGGAGATAGGGAGATAGGGAGATAGGGAGATAGGAGTTAGGGAGTTAGGGAGTTAGTTAGGCATTTATCCTTGCTCTTTCCCTCTTGCTTTTTACTTACCTTCACCAGTAAACTTAGATGGAAACCAGTAATTGTAAATTTTTGAAAAAAACTCATGGTGAAAAGTAATTTTTGGCAAAGAGTAATATTAACTTTTTCCTTCACTTTAATCACAAAATCTGCTTATGGGGAAGGTTTAAAAATTGTTTATCCTCCTGCTAATCATGAAACTACCGCCGATTCTATCTTTATTATTGGTTCGGTAAAAGGTGAGGGAAATGTTATTATTAATAATAAAGAAATTTTACGATCTCCTCAAGGTAATTTCGCTCCTAGTTTTCCTTTACAAATGGGCAATAATGAGTTAGTAATTCGTTATGGCAAGGAAGAAA
The DNA here is from genome assembly GCA_009993045.1 of Cyanobacteria bacterium CG_2015-22_32_23. GTDB lineage: Bacteria > Cyanobacteriota > Cyanobacteriia > Cyanobacteriales > Cyanobacteriaceae > Geminocystis. The sequence goes on along the minus strand of JAACUG010000068.1, from coordinate 21,563 downwards.
TTAGAAGAATTATTACTAAAATAAGTACTCAACCTGATATTAAAGATATTTTGAGTTTATCCCCTCGTTTTTTATCTCCTCAAGTTGACTTAAGTCGATTACCGAAAGAATTAGTTTGTTTTGAAGCCATTTCTCCTCAAAATGCTCAAGTAAAAGTTAAGTTAGGGGAAAAAATCTTAAATCTTACCCCAGAATTAGCCATAACTGATTTACCATCAAACTCTGCTATTTTAATCGGTGAAAACCAAGGAAAAAATATTACGCCGCAATCATGGCAAAAGGTAAAAGGATGTACAAATTTTGAAGACATCGACAGTAAAATAACTCCTGTTTTTGTGATGAATAATGAAGGAAAAACCATCACCCAAGAAAGTACGGGTAATATTAGTATATTAGATCCTCAAAATTTAACCGTGATTGAAGTAATCACAGAACAAGGTATAGCACGAACTGGGGCGGGTAGTGACTATTCAAGGTTAACTCCTTTACCTAAAGGCACAAAAGCAATGGTGACGGGAAAAGAAGGAGATTGGTTACGATTAGATTATGGCGGTTGGATAAAAGCAGAAGAAACAAAAATTTTACCCCCAAATGTACCACCAATAAGTATTATTCGTAGTATCAATTCTCGTCAAGTAGGCAATAAAACAGAAGTTATTTTTCCCTTACAAAATCCTGTACCTATTGCTATCAAACAAACTGATCAAACTTTTACTTTATCTTTATATAATACCACTGCTCAAACTGATACTATTCGTTTTGATGATAATCCTTTGATTAAACGTTTAGATTGGTATCAAATTAATCCTTCACAAATTGACTATATTTTTAACTTCAAATCTGCAAGGCAATGGGGTTACGATGTCCGTTATCAAGGGAATAACTTAATTTTGACATTTAATCATCCTCCTGCTTTGACTAATTCTCATAATCTTGATGGTGTAACTATTTTACTAGATCCAGGTCATGGTGGCGATGAATTAGGCGCGTTAGGCGCTACTGGCTTCCCTGAAAAAGATGTAAATCTCAAAGTCTCTCAATTATTAGCTCAACAATTAAAAAGTCGTGGTGCTAAAGTTTATCTTACCAGAGATCGTGATATTTTTGTATCTTTAAGCGATCGCCAAAAAATGATTCAAGAATTAAAACCCACCCTTGCATTTTCCATTCACTATAACGCTTTACCCGATGGAGGTAACCCAGAAACCACCAAAGGAGTGAGTACATTTTGGTATCATCCCCAAGCCCAGGATTTAGCAATTTTTATGCAGAATTATCTTGTAAAAACTTTAAACCGCCCTAACTATGGGGTATTTTGGAATAATCTCGCCCTAACTCGCCCAAATACTTCCTTAAGTGTTTTATTAGAATTAGGTTTTATGATTAATCCCTATGAATTTGAATGGATTACAAACTCTGAATCTCAGGAAAAATTAGCCAAAACTCTTGCAGATGGTATTACTGCATGGATACATAACAATCAATAATTGATTAACTTTCGACAGACTGCTATGTGATAGTTTCAAATTGATATAAACTAGATTTTATCGAGATAGAAAGAAAAAAGTTATAGGAGTAAAAAATTGGAGAATCAGAAAGAAAAAATATTAGTAGTAGATGATGAAGCAAGTATTCGTCGTATTTTAGAAACCCGTTTATCGATGATTGGTTATGATGTAGTGACAGCCGCCGATGGAGAAGATGCCATTGCTACTTTTCACGCTACCCAACCTGATTTAGTGGTATTAGATGTAATGATGCCCAAATTAGACGGCTATGGAGTCTGTCAAGAGTTAAGAAAAGAATCCGATATTCCTATTATTATGCTGACGGCTTTAGGGGATGTGGCAGATAGAATCACAGGGTTAGAATTAGGTGCAGATGATTATGTAGTTAAACCCTTCTCCCCGAAAGAATTAGAAGCGCGTATTCGCTCGGTATTAAGAAGAATTGATAAAACAGGAGTAGCGGGAATACCCAGTTCTGGTGTAATATCGATCAATGCTATCAAAATAGATACGAATAAACGTCAAGTATATAAAGGTGATCAACGTATTCGTTTAACGGGGATGGAATTTAGCCTTTTAGAATTATTAGTTAGTAAATCTGGAGAACCATTTTCACGGTCAGAAATATTACAAGAAGTTTGGGGATATACTCCAGAACGTCATGTGGATACTAGAGTAGTGGACGTTCATGTATCTCGTTTAAGAGCTAAATTAGAAGAAGATCCTAGTAATCCTGAACTAATTTTAACCGCTAGAGGTACAGGTTATTTATTTCAAAGAATTTTAGAACCGGGGGAAAAAAGAACTAATATTAATTAATAAGCACCGATTAAAAATTTTAAATTTCTCCTTAGAATAGATTTTAATTTTGTCAAAGATGGAATAAAAAAATATGGCACAAAAAGAACAAAATCAATTAATTAAAAATCTTCCTTTAATTGCGGGTATAATGGGAGGGTTTCTGTTGATGATTAATCGTTTGACTACTCCAACGGTTTTAGATTCTCAAGCTCGTTCTGATGCTTTAGGAGTTATTCTCTGTGCTATGCTTTTATTGCTTAGTATCTTACTGCGACAAATAGAATCTATCCCACCTCAAAGCGTTACTTTAGAAGGAGAAGAAGTCATCGAATTTGCTTCTAATTTATCAGAAAATGTGAAAACCGAATTAGCTTGGGCAAGTCACTTAATTTTAAATAATACTGTTACTAAATCTATTGTTGTTTATTATCAAGGAGAAATATTACTCAGAAGGGGAATTTTAAGTAATATTAAAACTGTTAATTTAGGGACGATTTTAAAAAGAGTAATAACGACTCATAAATCAGTATATTTAGTAGATTTAAAACACTATCCTGCCAAAATTGAATTTGATTATTTACCGTCAAATATTCAAGGATTAATGTGTTTACCATTAAATGATCAAGGTGCGGTAATAGTAGCCACTAATATTCCTCGTAGCTATACAAAAAAAGACGAATATTGGATACAAGGCATTGTAGAAAAAATTGCTTTAACTTTGGCAACTATTTCTGTTAAAGTCTAAATTCTTCAAGTTAATAGGGCAAACATCGTAAAATCCGATCTTTAATTAGTGAAAATAATCAACTAAAATGAGACTTCTAAAAATCAAATTTTAAGTTATTATCAAAACACTAACAATAAATTAATTAAATAAACTAAATTTCACCTATAAATAAATTATTATGACTAATATAGATAATCGTTTACGAAACGAGTTTTTAAATACTCAAGTTATTACTCGCAGTACGGGTAAGAGACTAGGAGTAGTAAGAGAAGTATTAGTAGATGTAGATCGAAGAGAAGTAGTGGCTTTAGGATTAAGAGATAATCGTCTAGCTATGTCTGGTATTCCTAAATATATGTATCTCAACAGTGTAATTCAAACAGGAGATGTTATTTTAGTTGAAGATGAGGATGTCATTGAAGATGTTGAAATTGATATATATAGTACTTTAATTAATTCTGAAGTCGTTACCGAAACAGGCGAACCTTTAGGAAAAGTAAGGGATTTTCAATTTAATCTTTTAGATGGACAAGTAAATTCTCTCACCATCGCTGTTATTGGTTATCCTCAAATTCCTGAGCAATTAATTAGTACTTATGAATTATCAGTAGAGGAAATTGTGAGTAGTGGCCCTAATCGCATTATCGTTTTTGAAGGCGCGGAGGAACGTATAACTCAGCTTACCGTAGGGGTATTAGAGCGTTTAGGTATTGGCCGCCCTCCTTGGGAAAAAGATGACGAGGAGATGTATTATGCTCCCACCACTGCCCCAGAAAATCAACTACCGACGGGAGTACCTCTACGCCCTATAGAGGCTAAACCAATGGCAAATCGACCTAATGCGGTGATCGAAAATAACTGGAATGATGATGAGTGGGAAGAACAACCCATTAAACGTCAAGGGATGCGTCCCGTAGCGGAATCTATTGATTATGATGAATATGAAGAAGCCATAGAAGAAGATAATTGGGGAGAAAGTGTCGTTAAAAGAGAACCAGCACCTCGTTATCACTCAAAAGATAATGATAATTATTCCAAAAATTCTGATTATGATGAATCTATGGATGAAGATATGTGGGATGATGACGATGGAGAATCTGATTATCGCCCTCAAAAAGTTAATATTCCTCAAAAACAGAAAATGCCTGAATACGAGGAATACTAAAGAATTAGGAGTTAATTAATTTCCTATTCAAAGCCCATAATTCGGGCTACTTCCTGTAAATCGGCTTTTATTCCTGATCTGATGCCACTTTCGCTGGTTTTCATGGCACTATCAGGATCTTTTAAACCATTACCCGTTAAAACACATACCACAGTACCATTATCAGGAATCTGCTCTTTTAGTTTCAAAACTCCCGCTACGGAAGCGGCACTAGCTGGTTCACAAAAAATTCCTTCATCCCTGCCTAAAATACGATAGGCTTCTAAAATCTCACTATCGGTGACAGCATTAAATTCTCCATTAGATGCTTCTCTCACTCCTAGGGCTTTTTCCCAATTAGCAGGATTTCCAATTCTAATAGCAGTGGCGATGGTTTCAGGTTTTAATACTTGATGCCCTTCCACAAAAGGAGCTGAACCAGAGGCTTGAAATCCCATCATTCGAGGAAGAATATCGCATCGATTTTCACTGTGATATTGACAAAAACCCATCCAGTAAGCCGTAATATTACCTGCATTACCCACAGGAATCGCTAACCAATCAGGTGCATAACCTAAAGTATCAACTACTTCAAAAGCCGCCGTTTTTTGTCCTTCTAAACGATAAGGATTAACAGAATTAACAAGGGTGACAGGATAATTATCGGCTATCTGTCGAACTATAGTTAAAGCATGATCAAAATTACCTTGAATTGCTAGGACTTCCGCACCATAAATTAAGGCTTGGGCTAGTTTTCCTAAAGCGACATAACCATCTGGAATTATTACAAATGCTTTCATTCCTGCTCTAGTGGCATAGGCGGCCGCTGCGGCGGATGTATTGCCAGTACTAGCACAGATTACAGCTTTTGCTCCAGCCTCTTTGGCTTTTGAGATAGCCATAGTCATGCCTCGATCTTTGAACGATCCTGTGGGATTCAAACCATCATACTTCACAAATACTTTTACGTTACGACCGATCATGTTTGAGATAGTAGGCACAGGAATTAACGGAGTGTTACCTTCTCTCAATGTGATAATAGGTGTTTCTGGTGTTACTGGTAAATAAGATTTATATTCTTCAATTAAACCTTTCCAGCCTGTTTTGAGATGAGGATTTGTATGGGGTTGATGAATTTTCGTCGCTACCACTGGAGTTAAATCAATTATAGACAATGTTTATAATTATGACATAATATCGGCACTGGTGAAAAAAATATTGATAATTAAAGGTTGCTTCATGGTTTTTTGGTGAGGATAGGAGTTAGAAGAAATACCTAGAAAATGAAATAGTTAAAGTATAGGGTTGTCAACTCGAAAAACTCAGTTGACGTAAAACTTTGAGAGAAATAATGACCTAGATACTTGCGGTAGGGGATACCGTGAATGAAATTGCTTACGGAGACGTACTGACGGGGATTGTGCGAGATAACTTGATACTTATTAGGAATATTTTTGATTCCTTTTGTCCTTCCATTTTTAGTTAAATTATCAGAAAAGACAGATAACCAAATATTACCATTAACTACTGTTTGTGGTTTATTTTTATTCACAATTGTTATTGATAGATTTGCAAAAAGAATTGTGGTAGAACGTTCAGAAAAATGGTTAAATTTATTAAAAGCGACACCATTACCAGCTACTTTATATATTGGGGCAAAATTAACAGCAATTAGCTTAATTTGTGGAGTTTTTACGGTGACTTATTTTACTTTAATAACCTTCATTGCACATATTGAAGTGGTTAATAATTTATCTACTCTTATTGTAGTATTAATAATTGGAATTATACCCTTTGGTTTACTAGGAATTACATTAGGTTTTCTCCTCGAACCAAAAAGTGCTGATTCTATTTTAGGATATTCATTATTATTAATTCCACTTCTTTGTTGGTTATTACCGATACCTATTCCTGATAAATTTTCTTGGATAAAAGATTTATTAGTAATATTGCCTTTTTATTATTATCGTACCTTAGTAGAATCGATAATCAATAATGGAAATGACAGTCTAATTTTTCTTAATATACTTTGGTTAATATGGGCTACTTTTTTGTTTTATTATTTAGCAGTTTTGTCTTATCAAAGAGAAAAAGTTATTCAAAAATGATCATAACAAAGAAGGTGGGTAATGCCACTTTACAAGCATATTTTAATCAGGCAGGAATCAAATTTAAGTAGTTGATAAAAGGTTTAAAATCTTTATTAATTAATGTTTGTATTTCCATAATTCTTTATTAAATTATTTTTGATTAATGAATACAAAAAAGGTGGGCATTGCCCACCCTACAATTATACGTCTAACTGTGTTAGATTTAAACCTGGTCCATGAGTTTCGATGAATTCTCGACGTGGTGCAACTCGATCACCCATTAAGACGGTGAAAATATGATCAGCTTGGGCTGCATCTTCAATTTCTACTCGTTTCATCATACGGGTTTCAGGATTCATGGTGGTATCCCACAATTGTTGGGGCATCATCTCCCCTAAACCCTTAAATCGTTGAATATTGTAGTTAGCATTGGCGGGAAATTCAGCGATTTTTTGTTGTAACTCTCTTTCACTATAAAGATAGAAATGATTTTTACCTCTTTCCAATTTATAGAGAGGAGGACAAGCAATATAAATGTAGCCTTCTTCTACTAATGCTCTTTGATAACGATAAAAGAATGTTAACAAAAGAGTACGAATGTGTGCGCCATCCACATCAGCATCAGTCATTATTACAATATGATGATAACGTAGTTGAGTAGGATCAAATTCATCTCCTCGAATGCCCAATCCCAAGGCAGTAATTAAGGATTGAATTTCGTTATTTTTATAGATTTTCGCATCATCGGTTTTTTCGATGTTCAAAATTTTACCACGCAAAGGCAAGATAGCTTGAAAACGTCGATCCCGCCCTTGTTTGGCACTACCTCCTGCACTATCTCCTTCTACAAGAAATATCTCTGATTCAGAAGAATCACGAGAGCTACAATCTGCTAATTTACCGGGTAAAGGAGAAGATTCTAACACGGATTTACGGCGTACTAATTCTCTGGCACGTCTGGCGGCATCGGCGGCTTTAAAGGCTTGAATGGCTTTGTCAATGACGCTATCAGCTACATTCGGATTGCATTGTAAATAATCGTTTAAAACTTCCCCTACTAAGGAGTCAACAATGCCTCTTACTTCAGAGTTACCTAACTTTGTTTTAGTTTGCCCTTCAAATTCAGGATCTGGTACTTTCACAGAGATTACAGCCGTTAAGCCTTCTCTGACGTTTTCACCCCCTAAATTTGGCTCATTTTCTTTAATTTTATTGCGTTTTCGGGCAATATTATTTAAGGTACGAGTTAAAACAGCTTTTAAACCATCTAAATGTGTACCACCATCAACAGTACGAATATTGTTAGCAAAGCCTAGAATTGTGTCGCTATAGGAATCAATACACCACTGAAAAGCAACTTCAACTTGTACACCATTTTTCTCCCCTTCCACATAAATAATATCTTGGTGTAAAACTTCTTTTTCCCTTGTCATGTAGGTAACATATTCTCTGATACCTCCTTCATAACAATAGGTTTCGATATGTTCAGGAGTAACACGGCGATCGCTAAAAGTAATTTTAACTCCAGCATTAAGATAAGCTAACTCTCTAAGTCTGCCTGAGAGGGTATTATAATCAAATTCAGTGGTTTCGGTAAAAATCTCCTCATCAGGTAAAAAAGTGATAGAAGTTCCTGTAAAATCTCCAGTATCAGGTTTTGCGATTAATTCGGTAACAGGTACGCCTTTTTCATAGCGTTGAGTAAAAACTTGATTTTGTCGCTTGACGGTAACTTGCACCCATTCAGAAAGAGCATTAACCACAGAAATACCAACCCCGTGTAAACCTCCAGAAACCTTATAACCGCCACCGCCGAATTTTCCTCCAGCATGAAGTACCGTCATAACCGTTTCTAACGCTGACTTTTTCGTGGTAGGGTGAATGTCTGTAGGGATACCTCTACCGTCATCGGTGACAGAAACTGAACCATCTGCATTAATTTCTATTTCTATATGACTACAATAACCAGCTAAAGCCTCATCAATAGAGTTATCAACAACTTCATACACTAAGTGATGTAATCCTCTTGGTCCAGTAGTACCAATATACATACCAGGGCGCTTTCTAACAGGTTCTAACCCCTCTAGTACTTGAATTTGATCTACACCGTAATTCGTGGTTTGGTTTTCTGTACTCATATAAAGTTTTTCTCCGATTCAGGGGATTTTAAAAGATTTTTTGCCCTTGAATGATGTTTTTGTCAAAATTTATGATCTATAACAGTTTAACACGATTTTAACTATGACTCAAGGAATATTTTTAATTCGCAATAAGGTATCGCAAAAGTCGTCTTTGATTCCTTTTGTTAATTATTCTTGACAGTTTTAAAGGTTAGGTTAAGATTAGGTTAAGATAAAAGTAGGTCTAAATATACTATAGTATGGAGGTTAGAAAGCAATGAGCAATGTAATTGTTCAAGACGTTAAACAAAATTTTCTTTATCCCATTCATCCTTATCACGGTAAAGACTATTTTAAAGGTTTAATTCCTAATCGCCAGTTACAGCAGTTTACTTCTCAAGTGAGTTATATTGCAGGTTTACATAATAATGGTAAATTATCCCCACAACAAGCCTATCAAAGAATAGAAACATTATGGGAAATATTAGAATCTGCTGATTGATAGTAAAGAAAAAAGTTAATCTCTTTGATCAAATTTAGTACGAATAGCGCCGTATTTTTGCCAATATTCTTTAAGTTGATGAGGAGTGTGTAAACTAGCTTTGGCTTGGTAGAGAATAACTTGACGATGATTTCCCATAGAAACTTTTTTAGGTGATTCTACACAGATTAAACTACCTCCTAAGATAGAGATATATTCTTCAAAACGTTCAATCATAGAATATTCTACGGTTTCTAAAATAAAAAAATGCCCTTGACAAATTAAATGGTGACTTTTAATCCAAATTTGTAATTTTTTAGTGGCTAAAATAGGGGTAATTTTCACCGTTAAGATACGATTACTCATGTTGATACAAGATGATAATTCTCTGGTTTTACTGTAAATTGACAATAAAAATCAATGTTGAGTTTTTTTTTGAGAATCTAAATTACGGGTTTTTTAAAATTATTAATTAGCCTTATATTAAAAGGTTAAATTCTAAAAATTTATTGAACTTTAAATTATGGGAAATTGTTATGTTGATTTTTATCAAAATTTTATTATAATTAACAGAGATAGTAAGTATTTTCGAGTTAGTTTAAAGACTTTTAAAATCAATAATAGTGATCAAAATTGAGATTTTTTAATCATTCTTTCTGCTAATAACTTAACTACCTCTGTTATTTTTTACATTTTAAGTTTTTTCTTTAGTTAACAGGGGTTATACTAGCGATACTAGCACCTTGTTTGTGGATGGTTTGATAAAGTTCGGATAATTGGTTATAAGGAATCATATAAACTTTATTAGGACGACGATATTTTGGAAAAGCATTATATACTTTTGCACGATAGCCAGTAACTTCGACTTTATAAATTTTACCATCATCACCAGCACCAACTCCTTGACGAGTAGCCGCCATTAAAGGAGTATCTTGGAATGCCCAACCACTACCAGCCGATCCACCTGAAGGAGGTATGATGGCTAAAGGAGTTTGAGTTAAGATGCTTTTATGAATTACGGGAGAGTTATTAGAGTCGCTACTGGCTGCACCTCTGAGCATGGCAAATATATGAGTAAATTCTACCATAGTACGGTTATTATCGGTTTTATAACCACGATAGTAAGGTACAATATTATCTCCATAGGCTTGGGTATATTCGTCACTATCAACATAAACGTTAATATCGGCTTCATAACCAAGAGTATCTAAGACATCGCTATGGTATCTCATTTCATCTTGATTTTCGGGAGTACGACCTAATAAGTGTTTAAAATTAAGTTCTGTAAACCGATAACGAGGAGAAGGCTCAAAAAAGCGTTGACGGTATAAGTCGGAATTGGCGATCGCACGGACAAAATCCCGTACAGTTAACTGTCCATTTCTGAAACGAGATTCAGCATTAACAAGTCTTTCGCTTTTCATTACATAAGAATTACCAAGTACTTGACGATAAACAGCATTGATAATCTGTGAAATTCTCTCATCAGAATCATGGGGTTTTCTTTCCAGAATGTCAGCATCCTCAAATAGGCTAATACCTAAATTTGCGCCCTGTTGTAAAGACATTTGTTAGTCTCCTTTTATGAATGTGTTATTTTTTGGTTTTAATTTTCTTAACAAAACTTAACAAGATTAACCATGATTAACTAGGATAAAAAAGTTGAATCAAAGATTTTCTGGCTTTTAAGTATTTGTACTTATTAACTTCTCAAACACATACGAAATAAGGATTTAAACCGATTATTTAGTAGTAATTGATGAGTTAATTTAAAGTTAATTTTAAATGTAGGGATATTTAACCCTAGTCAGATCTATTTATACAATGAGAAGAGTGCATTTATTATCAAGATTTGTAACAAATTTATTTAAAATTGATTTTTTCTAGTTTGTTTAATAAGTCTTTATGTTTTGACAGAATATTTAAGTAATACTTACTGACTAATACCATTTTCTATGAAAGATAATAATTCTGATTCCGTGATAATTTTTAGGTTTAATTTTTGTGCTTTTTCTAACTTTGAACCAGCATCATCTCCTGCTACTAAATAATTAACTTTCGCACTAATACTAGCGTTTACTTTTCCTCCAGCAGACTCAATTATTTTTTTTGCCTCATTACGTTTTAAAGTAGGTAATGTGCCAGTTAATACAAATATTTTATTAGTTAATTTACCAGTATTTTTATTTTCATTGTTAGTAGCTAAGTTAATATTTAAACTTTTTAATTCTTCAATTAATACTATATTTGCTGGTAGTTTAAACCAATCAACAACAGAAGAAGCGATTTCAATGCCTATACCATAAACTGATAATAAATCTTCTTTTTGTGCGTTAATTAAGTTATCAATATTAGTAAAATTTTCTGCTAATAATTGAGCATTAACTACACCAACATAACGAATACCTAAACCATATAAAACTCGGTGAAAAGGTTGTTTTTTACTATGCTCAATATTTGTAATTAATTTTTGCGCAGATTTCTCTCCCATTCTTTCTAAATCAGCAATTTCAAACACTTTTAATTTATATATATCTCCGATAGATTTAATCAGTTTAGATTTCATCAATAAAATGACAACTTTTTCTCCTAAGCCTTTAATATCCATAGCTTCTTTAGATGCCCAATGAATCAAACTACCTCGTAAAATGGCAGGACATGAAACATTAACGCAGCGAGTAACAGCTTCATTGTCGAAACGTATTAACTCTGAATTACATTCAGGGCAATTACTGGGCATCTGGTAAGGTTTAGTATCGGAAGGGCGTAAATCTTTGATTACTTCTACAACTTCGGGGATAATTTCTCCAGCTTTGCGAATAATCACAGTATCCCCAATTCTAATGTCTAATTCTTGCACATGATCACTATTATGTAAAGTAGCTCTTTGAACAATTGTCCCAGCTAACTGTACAGGTTTCATGATAGCCATAGGAGTTACAGCCCCTGTACGCCCGACATTGACGGTAATGTTTTTGACGATGGTAGTTACTTCTTCCGCAGGATATTTTACTGCTATAGCCCAACGGGGAAATTTTTGAGTAAAATCTAAGGTATTTTGTAAGGTAAATTGATTAATTTTTACCACTACCCCATCAGTCATATAAGGTAAATTTTTTCTTTCTATTTCCCAATAATCTAAATATTTTTTTACTTGGTTTAAATCTTGACAAGTTTGATAATTAGAATTGATTAAAAATCCACTTTTTTGTAAAAATAATAAGGCTTTTTCTTGAGTATTAATATCTTGATTTTCAGGGGATATATAAAGATTATAAGCAAAAAATTGTAACTTTCTTTGACTAACAATATTAGGATTTAGTTGTCTTAAAGTTCCAGATGTAGCGTTACGAGGATTAGCGAATAAACTTTCCTTATTTTTTTCTCTTTCTTGATTAATGCGATTAAATTCTTTTAAAGGTAAAAAAGCCTCTCCTCTTACTTCTAAAATAGAGGGAGGATTATCTATATTTAATTTTAAAGGAATTGAGTGAATTGTTCGTAAATTATTAGTTATATCTTCTCCTGTGATGCCATCACCTCTAGTTAAACCTCTGGTAAAAATACCATTTTCATAAGTTAATGCAATGGCTGCACCATCTATTTTTAATTCACAGATATAATTATATTTTGGGATATTTTTTATTTGTCTTTGCCAACGATTTTCCCATTGTTTTAACTCCTCAAAATTGAAAGCATTTTCTAAACTATAAAGAGGAATCTTATGATTGACAGAATCAAATTTGTTATCGAGTTTATCTCCTACTCTTTGAGTGATACTATCAGAAGTGATTAAACTAGGATATTGATTTTCTAAGTTTTGTAATTCTCGATAAAGTTGATCATAAATAGCATCTTCTATAATAGGATTATCTAAAATATAATAAGCATAACTAGCTTCTTGTAATTTAGATTTTAAATGAGTAACTCTTTCTATAATATTATTTGGTATTTTTGACATTTCGTTAAAAAAATAATAACTAAGTAATAATTATTTACTAAATTTAATCCTTATTTTACCCTAAATTTATTTTAATTCCCGTTGAATGTCTATTAAGTAGTAAGTAGTCAGCTATGAAAAGTAGCTAAAATTCTCACAAATAATTTAGGAATCCTATACAATCCCTAAATGCTTAAGTTTTTACTCAAAAATTATGATAATTATTTCTAGTTAAGTAGTATTAAAATCTAAAATATTTATAGACAAATCATATTTTTCATGATGTAAAAATTCTATCTTATTTGTAATAAAATAACAAGTTAATTTTTCAAAAAATGCTTGGTTAGTGGGTAAAATTCTCAAAATTATTTATAAATATTATCTTATTTTTCACCATTAAAATACAATTATTGTTATGGATAAACTTATTTTATTTTATTTAAAGAAATATTTAAATCTGATTGATTACTATTAGGATTAGGTGATGAATTAGTTAAGGCAATTGCTTTTACAGAATCAGAAAAGGCTTTTATTTCAGGAGTTAAAGAATTAGATAAATTAGGATTAACTGTTGGTGTCAAAGTTGTCGCTTTTTCAATATCACAATAAACGTAACCATTATTATTTTTAGGCAAAGATTCCGTTGTAAGTTTAAAGGTATCATTATTAACTAAAGCATTAGAAGAATTAGTATTTTTGATAGTTTGAAAGTCACCCAAAAAAGTCATTAAAAAGTTATTATTATCTAACCATCCATAGGTAACAAGATTTTGTTGTAAAGTATTCCATTGAGTGATATTAATACCTTCTATATTATTTTGTTTTACTTGAAGAAAAGGTAAAAATTTAAAGGTATTTTCTAGGGTAGTAAAGGTTTTTTCTCCTTGAATTTTATTACTACTTCCTAACAATAATAAACCTTGTAGAGAATTATTATTAGGAGGAAGTAAGGCTAAAGCAAATTCTCCATCAAGCCAACTAAAAACATCGGTATCTAAATCTAATTTTAATGATTCCATAGTGGCTATTTTTGCTTGATTAATTAATTCATTCAACTCAGGAATATTTTGTTTTTCTTCATTTAACTCTTGCCATAATTGATTAATTCCACCACCACTTATCATACAAATAGCGTTATCTGGTATTCTTTCTAATAATTTTGTCGAGACTGGTTTTCTATTTTTATAAAAATTAAAAGGTTGAGAATAATTAACTAAACTACTAATTTTTATTCCATGATTTTCGACACTTAAATTCATCGCAATAGATGTAATTTTTTCTAATTCTTTTTGGGTTTGTTGATTAATTTCAACTTCATTGAATAGATTTAAAAACTCTTTACCATAATTAGGTAAATAAACTTGAATAAGGGCATCATTGGCAGTAAAATCTTGGGATGATATATTAGCTAAAGATTCTCCTCCTTTATAAGTCTCAATTACTTTTTTTATCACCCCTTCTTGATCACTAATTACGAGATAATTATTAAAAGTAGTAAACCACAGATTTTGATTATTATTTATTAGTTGATAAATAGTTGTATCTTGATATTTACTTTCAATAGGTTTTTGCTGATTATCTTTTTTTAGTTTTTGGAAAAAGTTATTAGCTTTTAGTTTATTTTTAATACCTAGAATGGCTACTACATCATAATCTACTCCTGATTCAGAAGGGGGTAAAATTGTCAGAGAAACCCCTCCTATCCAAGGTAAAATATCTTGTTGAATATCAATTTTATTGTTATTATTTTCTAAGTTATTATTAACAAAATTTTCTACATTTTCATTAATGATTTTTTGGCTAGAAATAGTCCCAAATTCTTGTAGTTTTGACCATTTTTGTGTATCAGTGGAAACAAAACTCGTCGCCATGGCAGAAGCAGGAATAAGATTATTACTACTTTTAAGAGTTAATTCACTACCTAATAAATTTTTGCCGTAAAAATAACCACCTCCAAGGGTTAATAAACTCACTGCTAATAAAGGAAAACAACCGCAACCACTTTTTTTATTTGATTTTGATGATGTCATTTTTTTAGGGGAATAATTAATCAACAGGATTTCTCCTGATAAGTTAATTATTAACTATTAATCCTGTAGTTGGGTCAAAAATATAGCTATTGTCTAAATTTAACTTTATCTTAATTTTATCGCCTCTTTTTCCTGTCCATTGAATGGGTAATTGTAGATTAAGATTAATCTCGGAATCCACTATAATCAAACTTACTAAAATTTCTTTGCCTAAAGGTTCAATAACTTCTACTTGAGTTAAAATAGTGTTTTGTGTATCTTCATTATCATTAATTACCGTTATAAATTCTGGACGAATACCTAAATCCCAACCTTGCCCATTTTTTGGAGGAATTTTCTTCATTAATGACACCGTTAAAGACAAAGATTGTTGCTCATTAATCCACAATGCACCATCATGATAAGTAACAGGAATAATATTCATGGGCGGAGTACCTAAAAATGTTGCTACCATTTTATTACTCGGATTATTATATATTTCTGCTGGTGTCCCAATTTGTTGTATCTTTCCTTTATCTAAAACTACTATGCGATCGCCAAGAGTCATGGCTTCTACTTGATCATGAGTTACATAAATAGTGGTAATACCAACTTGATTATGAAGTTTTTTTAATTCTGTGCGTGTTTGATCTCGTAATTGAGTATCTAAATTAGATAATGGTTCATCTAATAAGAATACCTTAGGTTGTCTAATAATAGCTCTGCCTAATGCGACTCTTTGTTGTTGTCCTCCTGACAACTGTTTAGGTTTACGATGCAATAAATGATGAATATTGAGGATTTGAGAGACAAACTCGACTTTTTCAGCGATGACTTGTTTTTTTTCACCACGCATTTTTAAACCAAAACCGAGATTTTCTGCCACCGTAAAATGAGGATATAAAGCATAATTTTGAAAAACCATTGCCACGTCTCTTTCTCTAGCAGGAATGGCATTCATTAAAACATCATCAAAAAATAAATTACCGTCAGTAATAGATTCTAAACCTGCGATAGATCTTAGTATAGTTGATTTACCGCATCCCGAAGGTCCTACTAATACCCAAAACTCTCCTTCAGGTACTTGAAAAGTAATATCACAGACAACTTTAACCTGATTAAAACTCCGAGAAATATTGTCGAGGGTAACAGTTGCCATAAGTATCAAAACATAATGAAAGGAGAAAGGAGAAAGGAGAAAGAAAAGTTATTCCCCTTTGCTATTATAATTGTTAATTAATAATTGATTACGGTTCGATAAGTGAACGTTTACCCCATTTAGGATCTGCATTGGTTTGAATTAAGATATAACCAGCAACAGCTTTAATATCTTCATCGGTATAATTTCTGATTTCAGACCAAAGATCGGGACGTTCTGTGCTTAGATGATAAAGAGAAAGATCTTCTTCCCCATCATAAGAAGTAGGATGTTTAATATAATCTATCATACCGAGTAAATTATCTCTGGCGGGGATAGCATTAGCTAAGGCTTCTTTACTTAAACCAACGTTAGGATTAGTTTTCGTTTTACCTTGAATATGACATTGAGCGCAATTGTCAACAAAAAGTCTTGAACCAACTTGGGCTTCTTGATTCGATAATGTAATTTTAGCACCATCTTCATTTAAAGGCACTGTGCGAATATCTTCATTTAAACTAAGGGCATTTGCGACACCAGCGAAAGACTGCCATGCAAAAATAATCCCTGCTAGTAACATTAAAAAAACTTTTTTGAACATAATTCTCAAATAAATATTTTTTATCGGTATTTTCCTTGAGTTTCAGATTATACCGTAATTATTTTCTCTTAAAATTGCTTCATGTTAGAGGAATTATTGTAAAGTTTTATTAATAACTTTTAATTTACTCCTGAAACTTCTTTACCGCCGTAAATTTTAGTAAAGGAGACATCTTTGCACGATTAAGACTTAAAACATTGTCTTTCATAGCGTAATTATCAACTTGTTGTAAAGTTTGTAGAAAAGTCATTTCCATTTCCATATTTTCACAAGCCATCATGGTTGAAGCCATTTGCGTTAAAGTAATTCTATTTCCTTCTTTTATCTCAAAACCCCCCATAAAATTATTACAGCCGCTAAAACCATTAACTCTATTTTTTTGTGTATCAAAAGTAATAAAAATTGCCTGTTTTTGAGTTTCACTTTTCATTACGGGTTTACCCATTATTTCTACTAATTCCCAACGAGTATTACCTATACTTACCTCTGGATTGTTAACTTTATTCAACATATATTTTTCCGCTAAATCTCCACTAATTCTATTACCTGATATATCCAATTGAATTAAAGTATTTTCCCCCACAAAAAATTGATTTGGTGCATCTTTTACACCATCTAAAGTGATAGTATTTCCTTCTTTATTCCATTTAAAAGTACCTTTAACTTCAAATACTTCTTCACTTTTACCTAAATATTGAGTAGATAATACATAAGAAAGATCTTCATTAAGAGTTAGAGTTGTCTTGATTCCTTCACAACTAGCACAAGGAATTATACCTTGATAAACACCATTCCAATCTAAAGAATTAGCGCTGGTATCTCCCATATTTTCTATCATTGTTGGTTTATCAGATTCCATTTTCATGTCAGCTTGAGACGGTTTAATATAGCTATAGAAAGAAAATGTAGTTAATAAGGCTAAAGAAATAATTAAGGATTTATTTTTCATGATTTTTATGTAATTTTACTAATACTATCCCTATGACGTTTTTCCTTGCCTAAAGTTTCATTATCTAAAACTTATCTTCAAATGACATTATTGATTTTTTCTTCAATTTCTGTGATAGCTAAATCCAAGTTATCGTTAATAATCTGATAATCAAACTCCTCACTAACCGCTAATTCTTCTTTAGCTTTATTCAAACGCTTAATAATAACTTCTTCTGTATCTGTATTTCTTTCTCTTAAACGTTTTTCTAATTCTTCGATGGAAGGAGGTAGAATAAAAATTCTGGTAGCACTAGAAAAATTATTTTTAATTTGATTCGCCCCTAAAACCTCAATTTCTAAAATAATAGTCTTACCCTGCTCAATTTTTTCTAATACTGGTTTGATGGGAGTACCATAATAGTTTCCCGCATATTGCGCCCATTCCAATAATTCACCCTTGTTAATCATTTCTTCAAATTGAAGACGAGACAAAAAATAATAGTCTTTACCGTCAATTTCTCCCTTGCGTGGAAGGCGAGTTGTAGCTGAAATTGACAGAAAAATTTGCGGATTTTTTGCGAGTAAAGATTTAACTATCGTACCTTTACCTACACCGCTAGGGCCAGTAATTATAACTAACTTACCTTTTTGATTCATAAAATTATTTAATCTGTGATTGATCAATAATTCTAATTAATGACTGATTATTTTTCTATACTACTAATATTACTAATAAAGCGATTACCCACAGTTTCAGGTTGAATAGCTGACAATAAAACATGACTAGAATCAGTTATAATTACAGATCTAGTTCTTCTACCGTAGGTTGCATCAATTAAAAGTCCTTTTTCTCTAGCATCACTGATAATTCGTTTAATGGGGGCTGATTCTGGACTTACAATAGCAATAACTCGATTAGCCGTAACAATATTACCAAAACCGATGTTAATTAATTTAATATCCATAAATTTTGATGGTAATTGAGAGTTTTCTTCTTATTAATCATCATATCGCTAAATATCGAGATTTACAATCATTTTACCTCTTATTTCTACCAAAGCTAATTTATGTATCACTATCTTTAATCCTTGGGTTTGATGTTCTTTAAACTAACCTACATTCTACAAGAATCACAAATTTTAAATTATCCATTGGGATATGCGATCGCCTACAACTGAAAATATTTTCCAAAAAGTTTAAATTTCGTTATCCTAGAAACATAATCAATTACTAATAATTATAATGAATTACACAATTGAAATAGAAGAAGAAGAAGACGGACGCTATATTGCAGAAATTATAGAACTTCCTGGAGTCTTAGTTTATGGTAATACTCAAGACGAAGCAGTAGCTAAAGTTCAGGCCTTAACCTTGCGTGTTTTAGCGGATCAACTTGAACAAAGAGAAATATCAGAATATCAACTCAATTTATCCTTTGTAGCTTCAGGAGTAAATGGTCTGGAACTAAAGCTAAACAAGTTTTAAAAGCATTACAAAATAAAGGTTGGACAATCAAACGTCAGAGTGGATCTCATAAAATTCTGGAAAATCAGGCTGGAATAATGTAGTTTTTGCCTTTCATGATGGTGAAGAAATTGGTCCAAAGATGTTAGCTAGAATTGCTAAATTAACTGGATTAAGTCCAGACGATCTATAAGATATTACTTAAGACAAAAAAACCACACAAGATTGAGATTTCAAACTTGATGAAGTATGATTATTTGAAAATAGTAATTGACTAAAAATTATATCATTAAATTATCCATTCGGATGTGCGATCGCCTAAATCTAAAGAAATACTAACAGCTTTACCCAAACGAGGACGGTTTTTGGCTTCTAAAATACCTGTTTCCACTTGCTCAATAACTCCCCAAGTCGTGAGATAATTTGCCACTTCTTCTAAATGATCAAAGTATTCAGTTTCGGTAAAATGAAAGGAGGCTTGTTCTAAATACTTCCACATTACTTGAAAATAAATTTTATCCTTAATGCGTAAGACTTGAGCATCATAAGAACATCCCCACTTATTGAAAATTAGTTCTCTTAACTCTTTTCCTGTCATAATTATTTTTCTAAAAAAATGTGTGATAATAATGTAATCAATCTTCCCGTTTTGTTTAAATCTGTCTTTCTTCTCTTAAAGTGATGGAATGATTCTAAAAAAGGTTCATTTTTTGTAATAATTAGATAATGACTTTTATTAACCTTGTTTAGCATAAAGGTTTTTGAGTTTATTGTAAAACCATAACCATAATATTCAATCAAATAATTAACGTTTAGTTATGACACAATTTTCTGGAAACCCTGATGTTCCTGATATGGGACGTCGTCAGTTTATGAATTTACTGACTTTTGGAACTATCACTGGAGTAGCCGCAGGTGCTTTATATCCCGTAGTTAGCTACTTTATTCCTAAATCTAGCGGCGGTGTTGGTGGTGGTTTAACCGCTAAAGACAAACTCGGTAACGATATTGTTGCTAGTGCATTTTTAGCTACTCATCAACCTGGCGATCGCACTTTAGCTCAAGGATTAAAAGGAGATCCTACCTACTTAGTAGTAACAGAAGATAAAGCAATAGCATCTTATGGTATCAACGCCGTTTGTACTCATTTAGGTTGTGTTGTGCCTTGGAATGCAGCAGAAGATAAATTTATTTGTCCTTGTCATGGTTCACAATATAACAATGAAGGGAAAGTAGTACGAGGTCCAGCACCATTATCTTTAGCCTTAGCTCATGCAGATGTTACTGAGGATAAAGTTATCTTAACCAACTGGGAAGAAACAGATTTCCGTGACGGCTCAAATCCTTGGTGGGCTTAAATAATTAATAATGAACTTCAACAGTAAATCCTGTTCAAATTATACATTATTTTTTATGTTCTATTTCCGTTGTAATTAAAAATTCAATAACTGTACACCTATCCATGAGAGATCATTCTTTTTTAACAAATATGGCGCAAAAAATAAATAAAATTATCTTAATTGCCATCGCTAGTGTTTGTTTATTCTTAGCTAGTGACATTTTATTACCTCAAAGTGCTAACGCTTATCCCTTTTGGGCGCAAGAAACTGCCCCTGCAACACCTCGTGAAGCAACTGGTCGTATTGTCTGTGCCAACTGCCATTTAGCCGCAAAACCAGCAGAAGTGGAAATTCCTCAATCTGTGTTGCCTAATACCGTATTTGAAGCAGTGGTCAAAATTCCTTATGATCATAATGCTCAACAAGTTTTAGGAGACGGAAGTAAAGGCGGTTTAAACGTAGGTGCAGTTTTAATGTTACCTGATGGCTTCAAAATCGCTCCTGATGATCGCATTTCCGAAGAATTGAAAGAAAAAGTTAACGGTGCTTACTTTCAAACTTACAATGCAGAACATGATAATTGGGTGATTGTAGGTCCTTTACCCGGAGATGGTTATGAAGAAATAGTATTTCCTGTATTATCTCCAGATCCAGCCACTGACTCTAACATTCATTATGGCAAATACTCCGTACACTTAGGAGCAAACCGAGGACGTGGACAATTATATCCTACAGGACTACCTAGTAATAATAACGTATTTAAAGCTCCTGTAGCTGGTACTGTTTCTGCTATTACTGAAGTTGAAGGAGGAGGTTATACCGTAGCTATCACTGCTGATGATGCTAGTGAAAGTACTATTGATATTCCTGCCGGTCCTCAATTAATTGTAGCTCAAGGGCAACAAGTAGCCAATGGTGAGGCTTTAACCAATGATCCTAATGTGGGTGGTTTCGGACAAAAAGATACAGAAGTTGTGTTACAAAGTCCTGCTCGTATTCAATGGTTATTAGTGTTTATAGCTGGTATTATGTTATCTCAGATTTTGTTAGTACTTAAGAAAAAACAAATCGAGAAAGTACAAGAAGCTGGAATGTATTTCTAATATTTTTCCTTCTTATTGGTAATCTATGGGGGCAAATTTGCCTCCTTTTTTATGATTTTTTTCTTTAAAAGAGTCTATTTTGACAGAAAAACCATAACTGAGTATAATAGGATACTTGATGAGGAGGGGTGGCAGAGTGGTTGAATGCGGCAGTCTCGAAAATTGTT
>JAACUG010000058.1 GCA_009993045.1 Cyanobacteria bacterium CG_2015-22_32_23 | reverse complement strand
TAAAATCAAGGCTTGGGGCATCGTTAAGTTAATAAAAAAGTGCGTAGTTTTAGGCATTTTTGCTCAAAAAACAGGGTAGTACTATACAGTTACAAACTCTAATTTCAAAAATCAAAACCATTAAAACCTTTGCCCATTGCCCATTGCCCATTGCCCATTGCCCATTGCCCATTGCCCTTTGCCCATTGCCCTTTGCCCTTTGCCCTACCCCTTCCTCAGACTTTTTCAGCACCCCCTAATTATCATAAGTAGCTAATTTTTGCAGTAAAGTCGTACTAGCTTCATTTAAGCCGATTAATTCCACTTGCACACCATTACGCCTAAATTTCAAGACAACTTTATCAATAGCCACTACTGCACCTTGATCCCAAAGGTGAGCATAAGTTAAATTAATAGTAACTAAATCGACTAATTCTGTGAAATCAAACTGGTTTAAAAATTCATCTACCGATACAAAGAAAATTTGCCCAGACACATGATAAGTGCGATGATTACCGTCTTCACTTAATACTTTATCTACGAATACTAATTTGGCTATTTTACGGGAGAAAAACACTGTACTCATAATAATACCAGTTACCACACCTAACGCAAAATTACGAGTCAAGATAGTTATAATCATCGTAGTTAACATTACGGTGGTTTCTGTGGGCGGTATTTTAGGTATATTTGTAATCGATGACCAACGAAATGTACCAATAGATACCATTATCATCACCGCTACCAATGCACCCATAGGCATCTCTTTCACCCAATTTTGCAGGATAAGAATAGCGAAAAGAAGAAAAATTCCTGCCGAAAACGTTGATAATCGCCCTCTACCGCCTGATTGCACATTAATAACCGATTGCCCAATCATGCCACATCCTGCCATACCAGAGAAAAAAGAGGTGATAATATTAGCAATACCTTGCCCTTTTGCTTCTCGGTTTTTATCGCTAGGAGTATCTGTCAATTCATCAACTAAAGATGCAGTAAGAAAAGATGCCAATAATCCCACTAATGCCATAGTTAAGGAAGTCGGTAGAATAATTTTGAGAGTTTCGAGGGTGAAAGGTACATTAGGTAAACTAAAAAATGGTAAAGTTGTCGGTAATTCCCCCATATCTCCTACTTTTGGCACGTCTAAGTTAAAGAAAATAGTGATAAATGTCATCACACCCAAAGCCACTAAAGGAGAAGGTACAGTTTGGGTAAAACGAGGTAAAATGTAGATTATAAGTAACGATGCGATGGTTATACCATAGACGGCATAAGGTACATCCGTTAATTGAGGTAACTGTGCCAGAAAAATTAATATCCCTAATGCGTTGATGTAACCCATCATTACCGCACGAGGCACATATTTCATTTGTCTGGCTAATTTCAAGACACCAAAAATTACTTGTAAAATTCCTGTTAAGACACCCGCCGCAAAAATATATTCAACGCCATGATCTTTAACCAAGTTTACCATTAATAAAGCCATTGCTCCTGTTGCCGCCGAAATCGAGCCCGGCCTTCCTCCTAAAAATGCGGTGATGACGGCTATAATAAATGAAGCGTATAAACCAACTTTAGGATCAACTCCTGCGATAATAGAAAATGCGATGGCTTCTGGAATTAATGCTAATCCTACCACTGCACCAGCCAAAACATCGCCCTTGACGTTAGAAAACCACTCCCTTTTTAGGGTAACTGTATTTAACATTGCCTCCTCAAAATTAATTAACTAATGGAAAATTTTGATTATAAAATTACTAATCAATAGTAATAAAAATCACTCACCATGAAAAGATAAAATAACACCTAGAGCATAATTGATGTTGAGATGTGCTTAAGGGGGATATTGCATTGGATTGACTTACATATTGATAAAACTCAATCTTATTTATAACCTAAAACCGATATTAAAGCAATTTTTTTTCTGAAACACTTTTGATATTCTTTTTAGATTTAATTAATTATTCTACATAATACTACGAAAAAATATAAACTTATTACTATCATCTTAGCGATAAACTTCAACTCTAAATTTTGCTTTAATACCTACTATCTTATTGTTTTCAAGTATTTCCTCTGCTAAGGTAGATAATTATTGATGATTATTGAGAAGATAGCGAAGGATTATATTACCATAAGCGATCGCCATATTTCTCCTCCGCTGTTTAAATAACAAAAAATAATTAAATATTTTTATAAACAATAGCGCCATCGCCATTGCGATTATAACAGTAAACTAATTGTTCTTTTTCTAAAGTAAACAAGGTTTCCTTAACAATTTGAGGAGTTAATTCTGTGGCTAAAACAATTTGTGAGACTGTCATTTCACCTTTATTTTCAAGGGCTTTTAAAATTATTAAATCTGGATTAGAAATATTATTTCCAGATGGAGAAGAATTTCCTTGTAAAAGTTTGACTTTATCTTTTGCATTATTAATAGACGTAATATTTTCTACGGTTATACCAAGTATAAATAATAGCCATAAAATGGAGATAGTATCATATTCTTGAACTGCAGTAACCAAGATAAAATATATGATAGTTGTGATAATTGCTAAGAGATAACGATTAGTATAAAAATAACTCACAGGAGAAATAAGGAATAAAATTCCCACAATCCAACGATTTTTTTTACTTCTGTTTTCGAGAGTTTGCAATTCTTTTACTGTGTTTTGAGTCATGATTTCTGTGTTTGAATTATGGAGAATTTATGTTGTTAAATTACCTGAAAAAGTTTTCAATACTTGAATTTTTCCGATTAAGTTAAAATAGCAAGAATATTATTAATATTGTCTTGTATCATCTGAAATTCATGCTTTTGAGAATCTAGCCATTGCTTTTCACTATTTCTTTTTTCCTCTGTTTCCTCCTCATAGCTTTTTTGTTTTTCTAACAAATTGTTATAGAATTTTATTCCTTCTTCAATAACATCAATAAGACGGTTATTAAGTTCGTCAAATATCTTATTAATAAAATCGTTGATAGAAGACGAAATATTAACTTTAAATTTCTGAAAATTCTCTAAATTTACCCCCATTAAACTCTTTTTATTTAAGTCATCGATATAACTTTTTAATTGAGTTTTATAGTCATTAGTTTTGGTATTAATACCTTCTGAACAATAATCATAAATTCGTGCTAAAAGATTGTTTTTTTTGTCTCTTACCTTCTCTTTTGTGGCAGAATCTAAGAGAGAAATTGTTGTTTCAAATTTGTCTAAATCTAAGGTAAAAAGTTCATCTTTTATGACAATTAAACCATTCTCAACGATATTTTCTATTGCACCAGAAACCCTAGTATCAACTAAGTTAATTAAGTCTTTAATTAAACCATCTTTTTCAAACATATTAGTTGAATTTCTTAAGGTATTTTTATTAGATTCAAAAAACCATTTTTTCTCTAACGTTGTAAAATTTTCTTCCCAAGATTGATTTAATTGAGCTAAAAATTCCGTTTGATTTATTTGTTTTAACCGCCAAATACGACAATCGCAACTACTAAATTCGCCTAATTGTTGGATGATTTCAGTTTTGGGTATATCTTCAATTCTGAATTTACTTTGCCACACATCATAGGCATTTTCAATATTTTCTAAACAAACTTCATGAAAAAATTTAAGTTTAGTTAACGATGCTTGATATTCTTGATAGCAAGGTTGCAAAGAATTATTTAAAATTTCTGCTGAATTATTTAGTTCTATCGAACTATCCGTATTACTTTTTACTTGCTCAATTAAAGTACTAATACTTTGTAGTGAGTTTAAATATTCTTTCATAAAATTTTGCCGAAAACCTTTATAATGATGATTGTAGCAAAAAAAACGACAAGTCAACTATTTTTTCTGATTAGAGGTTATTTATGGATATAACGTTGGACAGTGCTTCAAAATACGGCAACCAAATTTTTTCAACCTGTAAAACTTTTTGTGAGAGTCCAGAAGTTCAACAATGGTTACAAGACGGGATTCAAGCAGAAATGAATAATCCCACTTTAAATCCTTTCGTATTTGTACCTACATTACTTTCTGTTCATAGTAATAATCAGGCAATGGAGAATTTAACTAATAGTATTTCCGTATTGCAATCGGGCATGAGTATAATTGGAGTGGGTACTTTTGCAGGTGTTGCTTTATCGGGATTGAGTTTACATCAAACACTACAGTTGAGAGAAGATGTTAAACAATTAAAGTTGGAAGTCAAAGACGGTTTTATTGACTTGAAAAAAGCCTTTAGGAGTCAGGGAGATGAAATTATTAAGCGCATTGATGAGGTGGCTAATGATATTAAATTTGAAGCGCATCGTTTGATTTTAGTTAAGGCTTACGGGGAATTTCTGGAGGCTACTCGATTGATAAAAATAGCTTTGACAGGGGATGAAAGTTTCAAAAATTCTACGTTGCAAAATGCTCAGTTTATGTTGACAAGGGCGTTAGCGGATTATAATAATCCTCATATTTTTGATGGTGTGTGTGCGGCAGGGGAGTTGCGTCGTCGGGAGTGCGCTTGGGCAATTCAACAGGCTTTGATTATGACTTATCAGTTACAAAATCAACCCAACGCAGTAAAAGATTCAATCAAGCATTTATCAGATAGTATTATGCGTGATTTGTGTCATATAGTTGATCGATGTGAATCGAGTTATGAATTAGATTTTTTGTTTCCTGAAGTGTTAAGAATTTATACCCAAGATTTACCAGCATTAGAGATACAAGCCTTACCTGCGGATGAACAAAAACAATTATTATCTAGTGTGGATGATACTAATGATAATGGCATTGTGGAAGAACCACCAGAGCAAATTCTTTACGATTTGGTAAAACCGAAATCCCATTACGAAGCATTAAAAGATAGTTTACGTTTCACCCTTAAACCTATATTGCGTCAAGATTACATGGATTATATTAGACAAAGAGCTTCCGCCGTGAAATATGAAGGTATCGCTTTATGTGATTGGGCAAATGTAAGTAATTTGAATTTAGCTAATATTTACTATTACTTTAAGTTACGAGAATAATTTAAAATCTGAGTGCGCTATAAAATTTCGGTGGTGCAAAGGTTGCATAACAAAGGCAAAAGGATTAAAGTTGATTTTGTGGGCAATGCCCACCCTACTTATAATTAATTATTAATCAGACATTTTTCTAACTGAGATTTAATGATTTCTGCTTCAATATTTTGCCCAATAAATACTAATTTATTTTCTCTTTTTTGTCCTTCTTTCCAGACATCATCTTCGATGGTAAAACGTTTACCACTGAGATGAAATATATGTTTATCAGGACTTTCTTGAAACCATAAAATACCTTTAGCACGAAAAACATTAGCTGATAATTCGTTGTCTAAAAAGCTCTGTAATTTACGCATATTAAAAGGTTTATCACTGACAAAAGAAACGGAAATAAAACCGTCATTTTCTAAGTGATTTGAGTGGTTATGATGATCATGGTGGCAATGTTCGTCATGTTCGTGATCTTCGGTACAATGATGATTATGCTCATGATGATGATGATCATGGTCATGGTGATCATGTTTATCATCAGAATCTATAGTATCAAAATATTTGTCAGATTCAAATAACCCGACACTGAGAATTAATGGTAAAGGCACTTGAGATTTTGTGGTGCGTAAAATTCTGGCATCGGCTTTAATATCTCTTAATCTAACTTCTAATAAATCGACATCAGCTTCGTCAACTAAATCAGTTTTATTAAGTAAAATAATATCACCGTAAGCTATTTGATTATAAGCTGCATCACTGTTGAATAAATCAATACTAAAATTCTCACAATCCACTAAAGTAACGATAGAATCTAGTCGAGTTAAATCTCTTAATTCTGTACCTAAAAAAGTCAACGCAACGGGTAAAGGATCGGCAATTCCTGTGGTTTCAACTACTAAATAATCGACTTTTTCTTCTCTTTCTAAAACATTATAAATAGCGTCAACTAAATCGTTATTAATAGTGCAACAAATACAACCATTACTTAATTCTACCATGGTTTCATCGGCAGAAATAATCAAATCATTATCAATACCAATTTCGCCAAATTCATTGACTAAAACTGCTGTTTTGATACCTTGTTGGTTTTGCAAAATATGATTAAGTAAAGTGGTTTTTCCACTGCCTAAAAATCCTGTAATAATAGTAACAGGTAAACCGTATTTAGGGGCATCAAGAAGACTACTTGTATTATTTACTGAAACTTGAGTCATAATAACTATAAATTTTTATTCTGTGGTTAAAGAGATTATATCACTATAAATACTTGTCTTGATAACTGTATTACTTATTATTTATTTTCAAACATTACAATTAAAATTCTGCATTCATAGGAGTGCGAGGAAAAGGAATGACATCCCGAATATTCTCCATTCCTGTCATAAATTGTACCAGTCTTTCAAATCCTAACCCAAAACCAGCATGGGGTACAGTGCCATATCTTCTTAAGTCTAAATACCACCATAAACTTTCAGAGTTGATGTTTAATTGTGCAATTCTGGACTCTAAAATATCGAGTCTTTCTTCTCTTTGTGAACCGCCGATAATTTCCCCAATATTCGGTGCTAAAATATCCATAGCGGCAACAGTTTTTTGATCATCATTTAATCGCATATAAAAGGCTTTTATGTCTTTAGGATAGTTAGTAACAATTACAGGTTTTTTGAATAACTTTTCCGCTAAATATCTTTCATGTTCAGATTGTAAATCAATGCCCCATTCTACTTTATATTCAAAATTTTGGGTACTTTTTTCTAATAATTTAATGGCTTCAGTATAGGTAATTCTAGCAAACTCATTATCAATAATATTTTGAGCATTATCTAACACACTATTATTAATTCTTTGATGGAAAAATTCGAGATCTTCAGGACAGTTATCTAAAACATATTTAAACACATATTTTAAGAATTCTTCTGCTAAATTTTGATCTCCTTCTATGTCGCAAAAAGCCATTTCTGGTTCAACCATCCAAAACTCTGCTAAGTGTCGAGAAGTGTTAGAATTTTCTGCTCTAAAAGTAGGACCAAAAGTATAAACATTTTCAAAAGCCATAGCCATAATTTCTGCTTCTAATTGCCCACTTACGGTTAAAAAAGCCTGTCTGCCAAAGAAATCATTTTTATAGTCAATAGTTGCTGTTTTTTTTGCTAAAATTTCTTCAAAGTTTAAGTTACTAACTGTAAATAATTCTCCCGCTCCTTCACAATCACTAGCGGTAATAATGGGAGTATGTACCCATAAAAAACCTTTATTTTGAAAAAATTGATGAATAGCATTCGCACAAGCATTTCTTACTCTCATCACCGCACCAATGGTATTTGTTCTCCCTCTTAAATGTCCAATTGTTCTTAAAAATTCAAAAGAGTGACGTTTTTTTTGTAAAGGATAAGTTTCGGGATCACAATCTCCAAAAACTTCGATAATATTGGCATTTAATTCTATTCTTTGACCTTTAGCAGGAGATTCTACTAATATACCTTCTACTGTTAAAGATGATCCAGTGTTTAGTTTTTTTATGATAGTTTCATAGTTAGGTAAATCTTGATTTAAAACTACCTGTAAATTAGCTAAAGATGAACCATCATTGACTTCAATAAAGGTAAATTCTTTTAACTCTCTTTTTGTTCTTACCCATCCTTGAATTTTTATTTTTTCTTCTGGTTTTCCCTGTCTTAAAATCTCAATAATTCTTTTAATATTATTCATAATTTTTATTATTTTGAGGTTTATTTATATAAATTACTTTTTATGATTATAACATTTATTATGCTTAATAATTATTATTAACTGTTTTAACACATATTTAATAAATTAATTATACAGTAAATTACTAATTTATTTTTTGATATTTATGACGATTATCTCTAATATAATTCATCACTTTTAAATCTTCTCCTTTGATATGATGAATTAGCCATTCTGTCATAAATTGAGAAACTTTAACCGTTAAAAATTGTTCCTTATTTTCCCATTGTTTCTTTAAGGTAAAAACAGCATCTTTTAACTGATCATGTTTTTCTTTATGACATACAAAATCTGGATATTCATATTGTTTCATAATTTGCTCTTCTGTCTCAAAATGTTCGACAGTATAGGAAGCTAATTTATTAAGAATTTCTCCTAAAATTTGTTGCCCTTTTCCTTCGATCATGGCATCATGTAACTTATTAATAATAGAAAAAAGGTATTGATGTTGTTCATCAATTATAGTTTCCCCAGTAATGTATTCATCTCTCCAAAAAGCGATAGGCATTTTTTACTTCCTTTAATTAATAATAACTATACAATTTACCATAACTTAAATGTTAATATAATTTCTATTCTTTATCAATTAGAATAAAAAATATAAACTAATCAATATCTTTAATAAAAATTTTAACCTTAGATTCTCATTAAAATATGATAATAATTTCTAAAGATTAATTATTTGTAATAACAAAAAGAAACACTATTTATTACTTATTAAAACTACTGAAATCATAACTTATGATATATTATTTAATTATATTTAAAAATATCTATAAGTATTAATGACTTTTTATGACTCAAACAGTTTTAGCAAGTACAATTATTGCGCCAACTAAATCTAGCCAAGTAACTCGAAAATCTTATCCTAATTTCAAAGTAATTGTTTTGAATGATGATTTTAACACTTTTGATCATGTAGCTGATTGCTTAATGAAATATATTCCAAACATGAATAGTGATCTTGCATGGGAATTAACAAATCAGGTACACTTTGATGGACAAGCATTAGTATGGAGTGGACCTTTAGAACAAGCTGAATTATATCACCAACAGTTAAGACGGGAAGGTTTGACAATGGCACCTTTGGAGGCAATATGAGTAAATCTTCTGATGGTAGAATCGTTTGGAATCACTCAACACACCTTGATGGATTGATTCCTATTCTCGAAAAATTAGTTATTTATGATGGCATCAAAACTGTAACACCAGCAGTTTTAAGTAGATCTCGTAGTCATTCTCCTCATCTCAAATTAAAAATTTCTATACCTATTCGAGGAGGCTACAAATTAATCGCTAGATGTGGTAAAAGTGTTCAAGAAGTTTTTATTATTACTACTTTAGGACAAACTGAGTTAGAAGATATTATTGCAAGTATATTATAATTAACGTTAAATTTATGAAAAAAGTAGTTTTTATTATTAGTTTTTTTCTTTTAATATATTCTTTTTCACAACCAATTAAAGTTACTTTTGCTCAAAATATTATTGCTCAAAATAATAGCAATGATCAAGTAATAAAAAACGCATTTAATCAAAAAATATCGAATATTCAAGTACAAAATCAAGGGGTAGTAATTAAACTATTAAAAGATGATTTAGACGGTGGCAAACATCAAAGATTTATACTAAAATTTAACTATGGGCAAACTGTACTTATAGCCCATAATATTGATTTAGCACCTCGAATTAATAACTTAAAAGTAGGTGATATTGTTAGTTTTTATGGTGAATATGAATGGAATTCACAAGGAGGAGTAGTTCATTGGACACACAAAGATCCTCAAGGAAAACATCCTCATGGATGGCTAAAACATAAAGGAAAAACATATCAATAATAAGTGTATATTAATTATCTCCGTTTGATAGAAAAATACTTGATTTAGAGAGGTTTAAGGTATCAGTTAACAGGTTTTAGGTTTAATCTTTTTGGCTGTTGATGAGATGAAAGAATTAAAAAAAAGAAAACGAATAAACATCAGTTTTTTGTCAATTCTTTAACCTAATACCTAACATCTGAAACCTGATACCTAACCTTAAAAAACTTTTTAAACAATCCTTAATCAAAGTCTATTGTCAATAGCATTTTCCCAAGTATCAGTGATAGTTTTTATATCTAAATTGATTAGATTATTAATATTTAAAACTGTTGATTTTACTTCCCCTATTTGTTGCCAATTATTGCCTAATTTTTCTGTTAATAGTGTTTCCCATTTACTTTGATTTTCTGGACGAATTGACACGATAATTAAACTAGCTAATTCCCCGAATAAAACATTATCAAGACGAGCATTAATTTCAGGTAAAGTAACTTTACAACCTAACTTACCACTAATAGAAGATTCAGCTAAAGCCACAGAAATTCCTCCTTCAGTGACGTCATGGGCGGATTTTACCAAACTTTGGCGAATACCGTCACGACAGGCATTTTGTACTTGTTTTTCTAACTCATAATCTAATTCTGGAGGTTTTCCTGCCACAGTGTTATGAATAGTCTCTAAATATTCTGATGCACCCAATTTAGGGGTAAATTTACCTAAAATATAAATCAAATCACCCTCATTTTGCCAACCTTGCCCACAAATTTTGTCAATGTCTGGTATTAAACCCACCATCCCAATAACAGGAGTAGGGTAAATGGGTTGCGGATTGCCTTCACTGTCGATAGTCTCGTTATATAAAGAAACATTACCACCAGTCACAGGAGTGTTAAATTCTCGACAAGCCTCAGAAATTCCTTGACAAGCATGGTGTAATTGCCAATAACCTACTGATTTTTCAGGGCTTCCGAAGTTAAGATTATCAGTAATAGCGATAGGTTGCGCACCAACACAACTCAAATTACGAGCAGCTTCGGCTACGGCTAATTTTGCCCCTAAAGATGGCTCTAAATATACATAACGAGGGTTACAATCCGTTGTAGCGGCGATACCTGTTTTCGCTAAAGCTGGTTTACCGTTAAGAGGGCGCACTCTGATAATAGCAGCATCTGCACCTCCTGGCAACATTACGGTGTTATTTTGTACTTGATGATCATATTGTCGATAAATCCACCGTTTCGAGGCAATAGAAGGAGTATCTAATAAAGTTAATAAAATTTGCTCCCAATTTTGCCCAATAACGCCGTTTTTCTCAATCTTTGGTAATTCTGCTTCTGTCCAACTCCACGCTTTCATAGCATATTCTGGCGGATTTGTCAAGACTTCATGGTGATAAATTGGTGTATTATCAGCGAGGGCGGTAGAAGGTAATTCGGCGGCAACTTTTCCTTGATGTAAAATTCTGACAATTTGCTCTGGTATTACTTCTCCAGCTACTACGGCATGAAGTCCCCATTTTTCAAATATATTAATCAATTCTTGCTCACGTCCTTTTTCAGCTACAAAGAGCATTCTTTCTTGAGATTCTGACAATAAATATTCATAGGGTATCATCCCTGTTTCTCTAGCAGGAATTTTGTCTAAGTCTAACTCGATGCCAACGCCACCTTTTGCGGCCATCTCTGAGGTTGAGCAAGTAATACCTGCCGCGCCCATATCTTGGGCGGCTACTACTGCACCAGTTTTAAAGGCTTCTAAACAGGCTTCTATCAAGGATTTTTCGAGGAAAGGATCACCTACTTGTACTGCAGGACGATCATCTAATGATTCATCTGTCAATTCTGCACTGGCAAAACTAGCACCTCCCATGCCATCTCTACCTGTAGTTGAGCCAACATATAACACAGGATTACCAATGCCAGATGCACCAGATTTGACTATGTCATCAGTTTCCATCAATCCGATTGCCATAGCGTTAACAAGGGGATTGCCACTATAAGCGGAATTAAAATAAACTTCACCGCCAACGGTGGGTACGCCAACACAATTACCATAATGTGATATACCTTCTACAACTCCTTGAAAAATTCTCCTCGTATGAGCATTATCCAAATTTCCGAAGCGCAATGAGTTTAAAATAGCTATCGGGCGCGCACCCATAGTAAAAATGTCTCTTAATATACCGCCAACTCCTGTGGCTGCTCCTTGAAATGGTTCGATGGCGCTAGGATGGTTATGGGATTCTATTTTGAAAGCTACTCTTAAACCGTCACCGAAATCTACTACTCCGGCGTTTTCTCCCGGCCCTACTAATATGCGATCGCCATCAGTAGGAAACTGTGATAGCAAAGGTTTTGAGTTTTTATAACAACAATGTTCTGACCACATTACCCCAAACATACCTAATTCGGCTTTATTGGGATGTCTGCCTAATCTTTTAACGATGTCTTCATATTCAGCAGGTTTAATACCTTCGGAGGCGATTTCTTTGGGAGTAAAGGGTGCGGACATATTTTCTCTACATTAATTAACTTAATAACAATATATCAGCACCACTAACAATTATCAATTATTTTCAGCAAAGCCTAAGTTATTCGTAGTAAAAACTTTAATTTTGTCAAGAAAAAAGACTTACTACGAAATAAATTTATCTATTCATAAATAGTAATTAAAGGTAATTTACGCTCATAAACTTCCATAGCTTCTAAACAATTATTAATCCCAGAAATCGCTTCATTATAACTTTGACAATCAGCTTTTATTTCCGTCATTAATTGTTGATTATAAGCAATTTTTTCTCTGACTTCTTGCTCAAGAGTTTGTTGTAAATTTTCCCTTGCTAAATCATGTTTATCGAGGATATTTTCTTTCATTTTTTCTGCTAAAGGTAACAGATTATTTTTAATAGTGTTGTTAATTGTTTGTAAAAAAACCTCCCGAATGGTGCGATTGACTTTTGGCTCAAAATCCAGTTTTAATAGTTGACGAATGGCAGGTTCTGCCTCTATCATGGCATTGACATCATAGGTTTGAGATGTCTGTTTTAAAGTTTCTCTGAATTGATAGATAGAAAATGTACCTTCGCTATAAAATTGTGATGTTTCTCTTACATACCGATCACATTCTGTTTGAGCGGCGGTTTTCAAAGCATAAAATAACTGATATTCCAAGCCACTTAATTCATTTTCAATACCACCATCATTGTCTAATAAACGATAAAGTTGACGATAAAAATCTTGTAGTCTTACATCAATAATCAAATCATTGACAAAATTTTTAACTAATTCTTCTAACCCATCAACTAAGACATCTTCAAGGGAATTGGAAAGATAATATAACGCCTCCACTAAAACCGCAATTAATGGCGCTGTTTGGTTACGAGGATGGGCTTTTACTGCCCGACTATAGGTATCACTAACGGAAAAAGTCTGCAATAATTGATCAAGATGATTAACAAAACGAGTTTGTAACCTTTGAAAATCTTGATTAAAGCCTTTATTTCCATTAGTAACCGTTTGGTTTACTTGTTCATTAATAAAGTCATAAAAATTCTTACCAATATCTTGTAATTCAATATTTACACGGTTTAATTCTTGTTGTTTCATAGCCTCAATTTCTTGAGGTTGACTAATTAAATCCTGTTGAGATTGTTGGTAAACTTTCTTTAATTCAATACAAATAGGCTGTAAATCATCAGCTAAATTAGCGAAAAGTTGAGGGCGTTTTTCTTCTGTTAAATAACGGGTAATTTCTTGTTTAAAATTATTGATACCACTATCTTTTATTAGTTGCTCAATTAACGACATTCCCCATTCGCTCATTATCCTTAAATAGTTTTGATTGGGTGTTTCATAACCATTAACAGAAACTTTAAAATCAGTGGTAATTAACTTACCTGAATTAGCACAATAATTATTAAATTCACTAACAAATTGTGGTGTATTTTCCTCTCCTCCTAAATCTTTAATTGTCTCTGCAAAAATACTATCTAATCCAAAACGATCACTAAAAGAAGTATGCTTAACTTGACTACCGTAAAAACCGAGTAAACCGCTAGTTTTATATACTCGATTAGTGTGGGTAAAATCACTGTTAATTAAACTATCTAATCTTTCTCTTAATTGGCTATTATACCATGTTTGATCAATACGATTAAATACATAAAAAACTCGATCTCTAATGGCAGAATTAGACTTAATTTTTTCTAATAAATCCGTTTCTGCTTGGGTTAAATCTCCTGCTGCCGCAGGTTTCAAAACACAAACAACTACTGAAGTATTGTAGTCTTCGATTTTATTGAAAGCTAACTCTCTATCTTTTTCAATGGGCGCATCAATGCCGGGTAAATCAACTAATACATTACCATCTTCTAATAAAGGATGATTACAATAATAATCAAGGCGTTTCAACACCGCCGAATTTTTCCCTCTACGCGCATAAGTAGCCGCTTCTGTGAGATTATTAAAGTTAAATTGCTCCATAGAATAGGTAGCGTTATTTGTAGGGTGGATTTTCTCTTTATTTTCCTCAAAACCTTGTAATAATAGGTTTAAGGCGTTAGCTTGTTTTGCCTTTTCCGATTTATTCACTCCTCCTTCTTGGTTGATAATTTGCTCACATTGTTCTTTAATTTGAACAATAACATGAGACTGATTAACGTAAATATCCGTTAAGTTGATATTCAATTGCTTGGATAAAGTTAGAATTTGCTCTAAAATTTCACCTTCACTTAAAAACGTTAATACTACTCTTTCTTGATTGGCTTGTGCATACTCAATGTAACATTCTATACCTGTTGCATGACCTTCTGCACTATATAGTAATTCACGTCCTAATAAACCATTGATTAACATAGATTTACCAGCACTAAATGCCCCAGCAAACACTATCTCAAATTTTGGAGCGATGGCTTTTTGTAGTGATGTTTCTAACTTAGAAGTTTCTTGATGAACTCGTAATTCAGGATTTTTCTTGACTAATTCAAGAATTTGATGTACTTGAGAAACTAAATCGAGACAATGGGGGTGATTTTTCGTCATAACAAAGTGTTAACATTAGATTTCATTTACTATGTTAACCTAACTTTTTATCAGTGAATTACTTAATAGTGACGATTTTTTTTCTAGCTATATTTTGATTAACTTTTTGAGGAATATTCAAAGGTTGCATTGAATTTGTTGATATTTTTGACAAACTTTGGTTAAGTTTATTAATGATAATTGGTTCATTTTCTAAATCAAGTAATAAAATAAAGTATTCTTTCACTTGATTAATTTGAAGAGAAGTAAGTTGATTATTTTGCTTTAACTCCATAATGTCATTAATACTTTTTAATCTTTGTAAAGGAGAATCATCATTTAATTGATTTATTAATTCGTTAAATTTTGATAAATATTGTCTTTCTTTAATCGGTTTTTTTTGCCAGATTTTATATCCCATAAATCCTATTCCTAATGTAGAAAATAAAGATTGCCAAATAATACCTAATGCTAACCATTTATTATCTATTTCTGTCCAGATATTTAAAATTATGTAACTACCAATAGCCAAACTTCCAGCCGTAATTACAGATAAAATTAACTGTTTATTTTCTTGAGTTAAAACTTTAATATAATATTGATTATAACTTCTCCAACAAATATTTTTTAGCTGATAAGAAATTAACATTGCCCCCGCAAAAATTGAGGTAGCTAAAATTAATTTTATATCACCAATACTCAAAGTTAATCCTAAAATAAATAAATACAGTTTTCGATTATTTAAACATCTCAAATATTTATTATTTAAAACTATATTTTTAGAAAAAAAATTAGAGGGATAAATAGACATTTTAGTTAATAAAATTGGTATTTATATTATAAGGATAACGGAGAATAAACACAAATTAATTTCTATTATAGTTTTGATGCTAACTATTTAATAACAGACCATTAACCATTGATTTATCGACTCATAAGAGTTAAATAATGTTCAACTTAGAACTTTTTGAGGTAAGATAATTTTCTCTGGTTTACGGTATATTGTCAATTCATTACTAAATTTAAGCGATAATTGAGTAAAAAAAGCCTAAAATAACATAAGTTAAAAGTCTCAGATTATTTATAAAGTAACTGACAATGAATTCAGGAATTGATTTACAAGGAAGTTTTATTACCTCCCTCACGGATTTTGGACTCTCACCAGAATTAGCGAAAACCCTTTGGATTCCTTTACCTTTGGGTTTAATGATTATTGGTGCTACAGTGGGTGTATTAGTAAGCGTTTGGTTAGAAAGAAAAATCTCGGCGGCAGTGCAACAGAGGATTGGACCTGAATATGCTGGTCCTCTTGGTGTACTTCAGCCTGTGGCTGATGGTATCAAATTAGTTTTTAAAGAAGACACTATACCTGCTAAAGCTGATAGTATATTATTTACTGTAGGTCCTGCTTTAGTGGTAATTCCCGTTTTCCTTTCTTATCTAATTGTGCCTTTTGGTCAAAATATCGTTATAACTGACTTAAATGTCGGTATCTTTATTTGGATTTCCCTCTCTAGTATTGCACCTATCGGCTTATTAATGTCTGGCTATGCTTCTAATAATAAGTATTCCCTCTTAGGCGGTTTAAGGGCGGCTGCACAATCTATCAGTTATGAAATACCCCTCGCTTTATCGGTTTTGGCCATCGCCATGATGTCTAATAGTTTAAGTACTATAGATATAGTAGAGCAACAATCAGACTATGGTATTTTAGGCTGGAATATCTGGAGACAACCCGTTGGCTTTTTGGTGTTTTGGATAGCGGCTTTAGCCGAATGTGAGCGTTTACCCTTCGACTTACCCGAAGCAGAAGAAGAATTAGTGGCAGGTTATCAAACAGAATATTCAGGGATGAAATTTGGTTTATTTTATGTAGGATCTTACGTTAACCTAGTACTATCTGCTCTTATTTTCGCCGTATTATATCTTGGGGGTTGGGAGTTTCCTATTCCTTTGAATAACCTTGCTAGTTGGATTGGTGTTAGTGAAAATACCCCTTGGTTACAAGTCATAACAGCTTCTTTAGGCATTAGTATGATGGTATTAAAAGCCTACTTTTTAGTATTTATCGCTATTTTATTACGATGGACTGTACCCCGTGTTAGAATCGATCAACTATTAGATTTAGGTTGGAAATTTTTATTACCCGTATCCTTAGTTAACTTATTACTAACTGCAGCGTTAAAATTAGCCTTCCCTGTGGCATTTGGTGGTTAATTAAAATAACTAAACTAACTAATATTACGTTATCCAAAGCAGAATATTTGACATTGAAGGTGTCAGGTTTCGGGTATTGGGTTTTCAAGAAAAAGAATTAGTTTATAGACATCAAATTACATATAGCAATCTTATTTGAGTCGTAAGAAAATAATAAGTTAATTTCCCCCAAAATTGGGGGTTAGGGGGCTTTTAACAGTTAACAAAAAGTTACTTAAATCTTCTTAAACTTGCTCATTTTTTGAGCTAGACTAGAACAATGAGTAAACTATCTATTTCTGAAGCGGCGAAGTCCATATATACAAAATTTTGATTATTTAACAAAAATGGAGAAAGAAGTCCCACGCTCTATTTTTCGTTGAAAACCGCCCATGAAATGAGCGTGGGATGAATTTTGACAGTAAAATAACATCCGTAGGATTCTACACAAAAATCAAAATCTCTGATAATGCACAAAGC
>JAACUG010000057.1 GCA_009993045.1 Cyanobacteria bacterium CG_2015-22_32_23 | reverse complement strand
AAAACTACGCACTTTTTTATTAACTTAACGATGCCCCAAGCCTTGATTTTAATAGCTTTCTGATTTATTCAGCAAACCCTAATTAGGGCTGACTTAATAAGTCTCAAAATTATAATACATTTATGAGGAAGTGTGTAACTTTTAAGATTTTGTTAAAAAAGTCAAGGTTTTTTTAAATTATTTCTTAAAATACTTTTTTAATGTCATGTATTGTTTATAGCCTAAAAACTTTTATTATTAACTATTCCTCCTATTTACTAATACATTTCATATTTTAATAATGTACAAGGAATACCACCATTGTTGATGGGAATACGTCGAGAGGTGCGTAAGCCGACTTTTTTACTTAATTCTTTATTACCAGTTAATACATAAGCAGTCCAACCTTTAAAACGTTGTTTCAATACATCTCCTAAGAGTTTATATAAGGGAAATAGTGCCTCTACATCAGAAATGCGTTTACCATAAGGGGGATTACAGATTAAAATACCAGATTCGGCGGGGGCGGTGATGTCTGCTAAGTGTTGTTGATAAAACTTCACTTGATCTCCAATTTCACAGGCAAGTGCGTTACTTTTGGCTTGTATAATCACATCAGCATCAGCATCAGTGCCAATCATAATCGGTAAATGTTGTTTCTGACTACTTTCAGCTTCTTTTAGCAAACTTCCCCATAATTTAGCGTCATAGTCGGGCCAATTTTGGAAACAAAATTTATGGCGATATAATCCAGGGGCAATATTTAACCCCATTAAAGCGGCTTCTAATAAAATAGTACCTGAACCACACAAAGGATCGACAAGGGGTTGCTCTGGTGTCCATTCGGTAATATATAATAGTGCGGCGGCTAATGTTTCCTTAAGAGGTGCTAATCCCATGGCTGGGCGATAACCACGACGGTGAAGGCTATCTCCTGAGCTATCAAGGCTTAAAATGCAGTTATTTTCGTGAATATGGGCGTTTATGACTATATCAGGTTGGGCAGTATCTACATCAGATCTTACTCCTTTTTGTTGCTGTTGTTGATCTACGATGGCATTTTTAATTTGAATGGCGGTGACGTGATTATTATTGAGTTGAGGGTTTTTGCCTGTACAACGTACTGCTATAGTTTGATCAGGTTGTAGATATTGTGACCAATCTATGGCTCTTACGTTACGATATAGTTGCTCTGGATTCCCACTGTTGATGTTTTGTATGGGCATTAATACTCGAAAAATTGTCCTTGCCCATAGGTTTATCTTATATAATAAAGTTTGATCTCCTTCAAAATAGACTCCAGTAAATTCAGGTTTAACGGCAGTTGCACCCATTTTCAGTAATTCTTCGGCGGCGATTTCTTCTAAACCTCTGGCTGTGGTAGCGAAATAAGATACTGTCACCATAAAAAATAGCAATAAACGAATAGTAAATAATACTATATCAGAAAATTTGTTCTTAACCTTGATCAATCAATAGTTTTTGATGCCTCAATTTTGTCTATAGTTTCTGGTGAAATAGGATTATTTTAATAGTGAAGCTGATAAAGTGCTATTAATGTCGATTTATTACTTTGAAAAGAATAGGATAAAGCCTTAATTACAAATTAATGTTATTAATAAATTTATGTTAAAAAGACTAGATATAAGTAGTAAAAATAAAGATTGGTTACGTCTATTTTTAATTGTTTTTTCCTTAATTATTTGTTGTTTATTATTATTAGTAAGAATTTCAGGCTTAGAGTTAATTGGTATAACGCCAAATTGGTTATTAATGTGGTTAGTAATTTGGAGTGTTAAACGCAATTTATGGCAAAGTATTGTAGCAGCTATTTGTTTAGGATTGATATGGGATAGTTTAACGGGCTTTTTTCCTTCTCATATTTTAGGTTTAATAATAGTTAGTTTATTTACTAGCAATGTTTATAAAGATAAGTATGTTAAAGAAGATGTTATTTCCTTAACTTTAATCGTTTTCGGTATGGCAATTATCAATGAAACAATTATCGCTTTACAATATAGTATTCAAACTCAAATACCTTTAATTGATATATGGTTAAATTATCAAAAAAATTCTTTAACTTCCGCAATAATTAGCAGTTTATGGACTCCTTTAATATATTATCCTTTAGATTATATTCTTAAACCTTTACCTTTTGAAAAGAAATAATTTTAATAATAAATATAGTTAAATTTTATTTAATCCCAATCAAATAAGGGATCTTTTTCTTCTTCTAATTCTCGGTTAAATTTTTGATTTTGTCTCTTACTTTGATTAAATTTAGGTTTATTTTTCTTCGATTTATTATTACTAAAAAATAGGGGAATAATTGCTCCTATTATAAAACCAAAAGCGAGAATAAACGAGAGTAAAACACCTAGGGGAATTTTTATTGATTCAAAAAAGAAAAATTTTAAACTAATTAACTCAATATTTTGAATAGAAAATAATGCTATTACAACAAGCCAAAATCCTATTATTAAGCTAATGATAATTTGTTTTGTTTGATTCATTTATCTTCTAAAAAAAGTAGTCATAATAACCTGAGTAAAATGCAAAAAACCTTATTATTAATAAGAGTTTAGGAGTCGTAGTTAATTAAAAGTTTTGGCTGTGTTATTTTTATTTGTGATAATGTATTCTTTTAAAAAGCTGTCAGGTGTCATATATAAGGTTTTAGTTTTTAAATAATGAGTTTAGACACTATTCAACATTCTTTCTCTCTCCTAACTCCCCGTTTCCTTTTATCTCCTGTCTTCTGTCTTCTGTCTTCTATCTTCTCAACTTAATAACGTGTGACTTTTAATTCACTGGGAAATTTTTTATCTCCTTCTAAGATTAATCCTCGATTATTGGCGGATAAATGCCTTAAAATTTTGTAAATTGATTCCATTTCTTCTGTTTTACCTAATTGATGAGCAATGTCACTAATAGTTAAAGAATTAGTGCTATTTTTAACTAAATTGAATATCTCTGTTTGTAAATTCAAAACTGATGCGGCGGCTTTTTTACCAGCTTCAACTCCTGGTTGATGATAGGCATTAATATTTACAAGATAAGCATAAATACTTACTGCTCTTTCATATAAAGCAATTAACGCACCTACAATTTTGGGGGTAACTTCATTAACCGTGATAGTAATAGAATCTCTACCGTTATCATATAAGGCTTTTCGAGTGCCTTGTAATAAACCTGAAAGGTAGTCACCTGCGGTAATATCTGTTTCTAATTCAAGGGATTTTCCTTCTCTATCCTTTAAGACTTCAATAAAAGTAGCAAAAAAGTTAGGTATTCCTTCCCGTAATTGTTGTACATAGGCGTGTTGATCTGTTGATCCTTTGTTACCATAAACAGCTATACCTTGATAAACTATGTTGCCATCTAAGTCTTTTTCTTTGCCTAAAGATTCCATTACTAATTGTTGCAAGTAACGACTAAATAAAGAAAGACTGTCTTTATAAGGTAACACTACCATGTCTTTTTCTCCTTTCCCTTTTCCTGCATAATACCAAGATAAAGCGAGTAAAGCGGCTGGATTTTTTTTCACATCGGTTTCTCTGGTGACAATATCCATTTCTTTTGCACCAAGTAACATCCCGTCAATATCGATGCCTTCTAATAAAGCAGGTAATAAACCTACGGCGGATAATACGGAAGTTCGCCCTCCTACCCAGTCAAACATGGGAAAACAACCTAACCAATTTTCTTCTTTCACCACCTGATAAAGTTTGCTACTGTCATCCATCATGGTGATAGCACAAGCATAACCAGAAAAGTCTAAACCTTTTTGTTGATAGGCTTGTTTTATCTCCACCATACCATTACGAGTTTCTGGTGTGCCTCCTGATTTACTAATCACTAAGGCAAGGGTGGTTTTTAATTTGTTACCTAATTTGGCTAAAACTTGATCAATTCCTGCAGGATCTGTGTTGTCAATAAAGTGTATCTTTAAGTTAGGGTCAATAGATGCTAAAGCCTGATGGACAAATTGAGGGCCTAAAGCAGAGCCTCCGATACCTATAGAGAGTAAATCTGTAAATTTTTCTCCTTGAGGGGTTGTTATCGTGCCTGAATGGATTTTTTGGGCAAATTCTTTGATTTGTGTTAAACCGTCAATGATTTCTTGTTTAATTTCCCTATGAGGTGCAATGTCAGGATTTCTTAACCAATAATGTCCTACCATGCGTTTTTCATCAGGATTTGCGATCGCACCTTCTTCTAACTTAGCCACAGAATCAAAGGCGGAGGAAAATTTGGGTTGCATGGAGGTATAAAAATCATCGTCAAAACCCATGCGACTAACATCAACATAAATTTCTAAACCTTGATGATAATAAAGCCAATCTTGATAGCGTTGCCAAAGTTGTAAATTATCCATAAATCTAACAGTCATGATATGTTCCTATTTTTCCATTATGATCGACATTGAGCAATTAGGAGTTAACAATTAAGAAACAATCTGAAAATTGATTTTTTTAACATTAAGAGATCAAGTTTCTTTAGTATTACCTCTTTTAATTTTTTTGATGGGTAAATTAGCACTTAAAGAAGTGATACGATCATTACTTTGTATGGAAAATTCCATTTCTTCTACGTCAATATCGAGATAACGGCTAACTACTTCGATGATTTCTTGACGCATTTTCTGGATAAGTTCGGGATTGACACCTGCTCGATCATGCGCTAGAACTAACTGTAAGCGATTTTTAGCTCGATAACGACTTTTTTTTGCTCCAGTCCAAGAATTAATTGTCCCAATAATATCTTTAAACATAGTTTGATGGATGATTTAGTGTGAGTTAAAAATAAATAGATTTTATTTACCAGAAAAACCGAAAAAACGACGTATTCTAGTAAATAGAGTATCTTGACTAGCCATCAAATCAAGATAAGGAACTTCAACCCCATCAAGTCTTTGAGCAATATTTTTAATAGCCATACCGGGTAAAGATTCTTCTTCACTTAACACTAAAGGTTCGCCACGATTAGAAGAAGTGATAATTCTTTTATCATCAGGTACAATGCCTATTAACGGTATTACTAATAAATCCATAATGTCTTCGACACTAATCATCTCATCCATTTGTACCATTTCAGGGC
Organism: Cyanobacteria bacterium CG_2015-22_32_23; assembly: GCA_009993045.1. Taxonomy (GTDB): domain Bacteria; phylum Cyanobacteriota; class Cyanobacteriia; order Cyanobacteriales; family Cyanobacteriaceae; genus Geminocystis. The sequence goes on along the minus strand of JAACUG010000057.1, from coordinate 12,318 downwards.
GTAAACGATTGACAATTAAACGAATACTTTTCATATTTTCGCTTTCTAACAACCCCACTACTCGATCTGCATCTCTAACGGCTGCTACTTCAGGAGTCGTAACAATTAACGCTTCTTGAGCGGCTACAATGGCATTACGAAAACCCATTTCAATCCCCGCAGGGCAATCTACAAAAATATAATCAAAATTAGGACTTAATTGCTCAATAACTTCTTTCATTTGTTCGGGAGTAATAGCATCTTTAGTACGATTTTGAGCCGCTGGTAATAAATGTAGTCCGGGTGTCCTTTTATCTTTAACAATGGCTTTTTCTAAAGTACATTCTCCCGATAACGCATCAATAATAGTATAAACAACCCGTTGTTCTAATCCTAACAATAAATCTAAATTTCTTAAACCAAAATCTGCATCAATTAAACATACTTTTTTACCTAATTGGGCTACTGCTGTGCCTAAATTAGCTGTAATGGTAGTTTTACCGACACCACCTTTTCCTGATGTAATAACAATAACTCTACTCATAAATAAGGATTGTGAGAATATAAATATAAATATAAATAAACGAACTAAGCAAAACTAATTGTACATCAGTCTCTTATTTAAAGTAAAAATTAAAGTTTCAGCCAATAATTTTTTGCAGAAATAAAATCATGATGACGATTAAAGTTAAAAGCGGAATAAATTTTAATTCCTTCGGAGCTAATATAAGCAACTTCCGCCATGTTATGATCGTGAGGATTATCGGGAGCTCTTGCCACTAGCTCTGCTATTCTTAACTGAGTAGGTTCTAATCTTAAAGCCATAATTAAGGCGGCACGATTACCCATAGCTCCTGCATGGGCAATACCTCTTAATGTCCCCCAAATAAATACATCTCCTTTGGCAATAATGGTCGCCCCTGGATTAACATCTCCAAATACAACAACAGTACTAGGATGGTAAATTTCCACCCCTGAGCGAATGGTAGTTTTTAAGTACAAAGGTTCGGCTAAATCTTGATTTTGTTCTGTTTCGTTTTCTCCTATTAATGTGGAGGTTAAAGTTTCTTGTCTGACGGAATAACCTGCGGTAGAAGCTGCTACGGCGGTTTGTCTGCGTCGAGTGATGATTAAATCAAGGGTTAAACCAACTTGCTCAAAAATAGTCTTTAACTCACTAATTTGTCTAGTATCTAATAATCGATCATTACTTTGTAAATGAACTTTTGTACCCAGTTGCCAAGATGTATCTATCTTTTGTAATCGAGTTTTAAAATCGTCAAGGATTCTTTGCCATTGATTTGGTTCAGTTTTATTAAGAGGAGGTAAACTGATGATGACAATTTTTCCTTTTTTGGTTAAGTTAATTTGTTCTTTACTACTCAGGATTTTAAGCGGTTTTACTTCACTTTTTTCCCCTGAAATTTCCAACTCAGTCACTACTTTTTCCTCATAACTATTAAAAGTTTACTGTCAATGATCAAACTCAATTAAATTTGATATTTTGATCTCCCTTGATTACTTTACCAATTACTTTAGCGTCTAGGACATATTTTCCAAAGTGTTTGATGACAGAATCTGCTATTTTTTCCTCTACTATCACCACAAAACCCACCCCTAAATTAAATGTATTTAACATTGCTTCTTGATTAACATTACCTGTTTTTGCTAACCATTGAAAAATCGGCGGAATTGTCCAACTATGGAGATTTACTTCTATAGATTTATCTTTGGGTAAACAACGAGGTAAGTTTTCAGGTATGCCTCCTCCCGTTATATGTGCCATGGCTTTTATGGCTAATCCTGATTCAATGGCGGCTAAAACTGGTTTGACATAAATTTGAGTCGGTGTTAAACAAACTTCTCCTAAAGTTTTTCCTTCTAATTCTAAGGGTTTATCTTGCCAACTCAATCCTGCGGTTTCAATAATTTTTCTGACTAAGGAAAATCCGTTACTGTGAATTCCACTACTGGGTAAGGCGATCGCCACATCTCCTAATTGAATGTTATTACCGTCAAGAATTTTGCTTTTTTCTACCACTCCCACGCAAAAACCAGCCAAATCATACTCCCCTTGTTGATAAAAACCAGGCATTTCCGCCGTTTCACCTCCTAATAAAGCGCAACCACTTTCTTTACAACCCGTAACAATACCATTGATAACTTTTGCTAATTGACTACTATCTAATTTCCCCGTAGCTAAATAATCCAAAAAGAACAAAGGTTCTGCCCCTGAAGTGAGAATATCATTAACGCACATTGCCACTAAATCAATACCTACAGTATCATGTTGATTTAATTCATGGGCAATTTTCAACTTTGTACCAACGCCATCAGTACCCGAAACCAACACAGGTTGTTGATAACCTTGAGGTAACTCAAAACAACCCCCAAAACCCCCTAAACCGCCTAAAACTCCTTGACGATAAGTACTAGCAACATTATCAGTAATTTTTTTGACAAATTCTCTACCCGCTTCAACGTCAACTCCAGCCTGTTTATAATCCATATTTTCTTACTATTTTAGATAATTTTTTCTGATATACTTAATTTTAATTGCTAAACTGATCAAATTTTCTTATACAATTTACCCAGCTATTCTTGATAGTTTTTCTGGCAAAATCATATCATTATTTTTGATTTTCTCCGAGTAAAATTTATGTAACTAAAACCTTCCTTGTGAGAGGATAATAATTTGTCCTTTAAAGGTTTTTCCTTTGATTAGTAAGTATATAAGAGAAGAACACTTCCAACTAATGAAGAATTACTATTAAGGTATTATTAAAATTATCTTTTTTTTAGTCACAATATTAATTACCTATCAACCATAGGGTTTTATCACTATTTTAATTTCTTTAAATGACACTATTTTACTCTTAAATGATTAGTTTTTTAAAACATAAATGCAATTATTAAAAAATTATAAACTTATAATTATTACCATAATTTAACAATTTGTCAATAGACATAAGGAGAAAAAATACTACATTAATTATTGTATAAGAAATATTGATTTGCGAAAGAAGAACCTTATGTTAACTTAGTTTAAGTTCACAAGCAAAAATACTTAAACTTACGAGGAGTAAAATATCGAATTACTTATTATATAAGGTTTTTCGTCTTAAATTACTAGAAAAATTATGCGTAACAACACTTGGAAAAAAGCTGTAATGTCGGCTTTAACAACGATTGTAGGATTAGGATTCACTGGATTATTATTCTCTCCTACCGTAAAAGCAGATAATTACCCCCTACAAGGTCAAAGTGCATTATCATCAGTAAATAATGTAATTGCAAGAAATTCTGTTAACCCTACCCAAGATTTTCTTACCGTCAAACTTTATCAGCATCAAATTAAAAATGTTAGTGCGATAACTCTCTCTTTTCAAAATATTCCCCTTTTAACTTTTCTTGATACCCCTGATCAAAATGCTGTAGAAAACGCTACTAAATTAGCTATACGTCTTGATCAATTATCTCAACAATCCGTCGATGCTAACCAAATTATCGTCACTTGGAATCCTGAAACCAAAGATTATTCTCTTAAATATCAGGAAGAAGAATTAGTCAGAATGAATAAAAATATCAGACTACCTGACAAAACGAGAAACGCAACCCATGACGCTTTACAAGCAACAAATAGATTACGAAGATTAATGGGAAATGCTGCACCTTTGACACAAGTACAAGGCAAACCAGTACTTAAAGTCGAAAGTAAAATGGCTAATTTAATGGGAGTTAAAAATCTTCGCCAAGCTGCTCAAGGTATTGCTTCTTGGTATGGTCCTGGTTTTCATGGCCGTCGCACTGCTAGTGGTGAAAGATTTAATCAAAACGATTTAACCGCCGCTCATCGTAGCCTTCCTTTCGGTACAAAAGTTCAAGTTACGAATTTATATAATGGTCGTTCTGTTGTAGTAAGAATAAATGATCGTGGTCCTTATGCTCGTGGTCGTATTCTTGATTTATCTGCTGGTGCTGCGTCATTAATTGGGGTAAGATCAAGCGGAGTTGCACCTATTCGCCTTCAAATTTTAAATTAAGCTACTAACCTAACCTAAATAAATTTAAGGTGGGCATTGCCCACCCTACTCAGGTATGATCATTGATAATTATAATACTGTTGATGAATTAGCAAATTTATTATCAATTTATGGTGTTGATACCAGTAATTGGACTCATTTACAAGGAAATAAAACTCTTGAGCAATTATTTATAGAAATTAAAGAAGAAGAAGAATCTAGTTTAGAAATTATCGATCATAAATTAGTTAGATCATTAAAAGTTAGCTCTATTATTGTCAAATTTAAACTAGGAAATAATTATTTTCAATTAGTAGAAGATAAACAAATATTTTTTACAGGAATAGAAAGAAAAAGAGAATTATCCACCATCACAGAAAAACTTAAAAATAATGAAAATTCTTTACAAGCAGCTTATCGTGGTTTAGAAGAAGAAATTGGCTTAAAACTTGATTCAGGATTAATTTTTAATGGTGAAACTCGGTGGGAAAAAATATCTCCTAGTTATCCTAATTTATTGAGTGTTTATCAACTGTTTAATTATTCCATTATTTTAGGAGAAAAAGAACTTAAATCTATTCGATTTTCTGAGTATCAAGAATCTGAACAAATGTTAAATCTTTTTACTTTAAAACCTTGTGATAATTAGTTTTTAACTCTTAATTTCTTTGAATATCACCGAAAGAAATATCAATAGATTTTGTTGGTAAAAGAGGTTTAAATCTCCAATGTTGCTCTAAGTTACCTAGTAAAACATCTTGTTTTTTTCTCAAATCTTCAATATCACTCCCGTAGTTAATAACAGCAAAATAAACATGATTTCTTTGGGAGGTAGAAATGACTCCTGCAAGAGCGCTTACGACAGATAAAGTACCTGTTTTAAGAGGAATACCTAAAGGGATATTTCGATATTCTACTGTGCCTTTTTTATCTACCCCTGCCACGGGAAATAAGTCACCTATATTAATATCAGTATTTTGTAATGTAGTTTCTAAACTCATCAACATTCGACACACCGCACGAGGTGAAATACGATTATCAACTCCTAAACCAGAGCCGTTATGAAGTAAAATTTCTTCAGGTGATACATTAGCAATCTTTGAGGCTATATTAGCAACTTTTGCACCTCCTCCCATTTGTTGAGCTAAAGATTCAGCTATTTTATTATTACTATAAACGTTCATTAATCGCAATATTTCCCTTAAAGTTAAGGATTGATGAGTTAATAACAATGAAGTATTATTCGGTACTCCATCTGTTTTTGCTACGATACCTTCTATTTGTATATTGGGAGGTAAAGGCTTATTTTTCATGGCTTCATATTGTTTTTTAATGATTCCTGACCATTTTTTCTCATTTAAAGCCTGTTTTAGTAACTCTCCTGATTTGAGAGGATTTTCTTCATAATTCATTTGCCAATTACCGACAACGATTAAGTTACCTTCTATTTTATTTATCCCTAATTGTTGTAATTTACTTCCTAATACAATGGCTTCTTCCCAGACAAATAAAGGATCTCCACCGTATTCTACGATTAAATTACCTTGTAATATGCCGTTATTAATTTCCCCTTGGCGATAAATTTTAGTAGAAAAACGATGATTTAAGCCCCATTTATCTAAAGAAGCGATAGTTGTGGCGATTTTGGTTAAAGAAGCGGCAGGAGCGGGTATTTTTCCTTGATTATCAGCTAAAATTGCCCAATCTGACTGAATCCAAATTCCTTGTTTTTCTGTAGATAAACCTTGACGGGCAAGAATTTGTAAATACTCATCTACTATACCTTGTACTTGAGGATCAGGATCACTCGGTATTTGAAAAACAGATGCTTTTTCCCAGGGAATTATGGGTAAAGATGGTGGTGGTACATTGGTAAATAAGAATCCGAATAAATGAGCAAAAATCATCTTTGAAAATAATCAATAATTGATGCTCATTTTAACACTCAGTATTCTTAATTCCTAATTTCTAATTCCTAATTCCTCATTAACTAATGGTATTAATCGCAGCAGTTACTTTTTGAATTACGTTATCTGGTAAGGGAATATAACCTAAATCCGCACTAAATTTTTGTCCACCAGTTTTACTCACAGCCCAAGTTAGTACTTGTTTTAAGGATTGAGCTTTTTTAGCATCAGGATATTTTTTATAGGCTAAAATCCAACTAAAAGATACAATCGGATAAGAGCGATCGCCACTAGGATCAGGAGCAAAAGCCCGTAAGTTAGCTGGTAACTGGATTTGAGATAAAGATACTGCCGCATTTTGGGGAGTAGGAGCAATAAATTTTCCTGCTTTATTTTGTAATTGAGCAGTTTTTAATCCATTTTTCTTGGCAAAACCATATTCAATATAGCCAATAGCCCCATCAGTTTGTAGAATAGTAGCCGTAATACCTTCATTACCTTTTGCACCGATACCAGCAGGCCATTGAACTGTAGTACCTTCTCCTACTTTACTTTTCCACTCAGAATTAATAGCGGCTAAATGTTTTGTAAATACTCCAGTAGTCCCAGAACCATCGGAACGGTAAATAACTCGAATAGGCTTACTTTTAGGAGAACCGATTTGATTCCAATTAGTAATTTTACCTAAGAAAATATCCGCTAATTGTTGACGAGTTAATTTAACAGTAGTGACATCTTTATTATTAAAAGCTAAAACCACACTTCCAGCGGTGACGGGTAAAAGTACGACTCCCCTAGAAACTTTAGCAATTTCATCATCTTTCATGGCTACATCACTAGCACCAAAATCAACGGTATTTCCGATAAATTGCTTGATACCTGCACCACTACCAACGGATTGATAGTTAACTTGGGTATTTTTGTTGATTTTATTATATTCTACAAACCATCTTTGAAATAAAGGGGCAGGAAAACTCGCTCCTGCACCATTAATTCTCATAGCTTGAGCGGATGCTGATTCAAAAGGCAGTTGACTGGCGATGACACTACCTGATAAACCAGCTAAACCGTACAAAAAATCTCGTCTTCTAATGTTAAAATCAGTCATTTTATCGATTACTATAACAAACTATTTACAGCTTAAATTCTAAAACAATTTGCCATTATTTAAACCAATTTAATGATAAATTTTTTTTAGTTTTTCTCAACTATGACAGTTAGGCTAATTTATTAAATTTAATGTGTTTTAAAATACCTTAATATTAAGATTAGATTAAGAATAGCCTAAGGGTAGTTTAACTAATAAATTATTTATCAAAGGTTCAATATTTTATGTATTGTTATTATTAATCTTTTTGTGTCTTGTCTTGTTTAAAACCGTAGGTTTCTCTAATAAGATATAATGGTCTTCTTTTAACTTCTTCATAAATTCTAGCGATATACTCACCAATGACACCTAAAGTAATTAATTGAACTCCTCCTAAAAATAAAATAGCGACAATGGTGGAAGCATAACCGGGTAAATCAATACCGAAAATTAGAGTTTTTAAGAGTAAAAATAAGCCATAAAATAATGAAATTAAAGAGATAAATAAACCGAAATAACTCCAAATTTTAAGAGGAATTGAACTAAAAGAAGTGATACCATCTAAAGCAAAATTCCACAATTTCCAGTAGTTAAAACTACTTTTTCCTCCATAACGAGGCAACCTTTCAAAATAGATAGCGGTTTGTCGATAACCAACCCAAGAAAATAAACCTTTCATGAAGCGATTTTTTTCAGGTAATTGTCTTAAGGCTTTGACAACTTTTTCATCTAATAAACGATAATCTCCTGTATTGGCAGGAATAGGAATTATACTAATTTTGCCAATAAAACTATAAAAATAATCCGCAGTTTTTTGTTTTAACCATGATTCTCCTTGACGAGATTTTCTGACGGCATAAACCATGTCATAACCTTCCTGCCATTTTTTCATCAACTCAATAATTAACTCTGGTGGATCTTGTAAGTCAGCATCAATGGGAATAACGGCTTTGCCTGTGGTATAATCTAATCCTGCACTCATGGCGATTTCTTTACCAAAGTTACGGGATAAGTTAATGACTTTGATGCGATTATCTCCATGATGATAGTCAATGAGAAGCTGAAGAGTATCATCTTTACTACCATCATTGATGCAGACTATTTCATAATCTAAATTGAGGGGATTTAAAACTGATTGTAAGCTAGAAAAAAGTTTATCTAAATTTTCTGCTTCATTATAACAAGGTATTAATAACGATAATTCTGGTTGATTTTGTTTCACAATTAATTAAATTTCTGACATATATCAATTGTCAATTTTTATGTTTCCTTGTCGTAAGGTTTGCCAATTATTACCAGTCCATTTTATAACGGTAGAGGCTACTTTAGAATTTTGTTGATTATCGTCATCTAAAACATAAACTGAAGGAAATTTTTGGGCAATTTCTGACATCTTTGTTAAGGCTTCTTCCCCTGATAAATTAGCGCTGGTGGTAGCTAATCCACCTGTTTTTTTAAGAATTTCTTGAGCGATGGCATTAGCAGGTACACGAACCCCTATACTATTAGGATTGAGAGGATTCATGGTTACTGGAATTAAAGAAGAAGCAGGTAAAACCATAGTTAAACCACCGGGTAAATATTTGTTTGCCATATTTTGCCATGTTTTTAATTCTTCTGATGTACCTTTGACATATTGCCAGATTTCTTCTATACTGCTAGTCATTAGAATTAAAGGTTTTTCGTAACTACGTTGTTTTAATTCAAAAATTAATTGACTATAACTTGGTTTCACCGCTAAAGCTGGTAATGTATCAGTAGAAAAACTGACTACTTGATTGGTGATCGCTTTTTCGATTAAAACAGAAACAGAAACCATAGAAAAACAAGCAATAAAAGATGATTAATTATTAATTATTCATGGTTTTTTGTTAATTGTCCATTATTGTTAGATATAAAGGATAAAATTTTTTGCCTTAATTATTCATTATTAATTAGCTAAAATGCGGATTGTTTTTTTTGGTACACCTGAATTTGCTGTCACTACTTTAGAAAAATTACTTCAAGATTCTTCCCATGAAGTTGTTGCTGTTGTTACCCAACCCGACAAAAGACGAGGTAGAGGAAATAAAATGATTCCTTCACCAGTAAAAGAATTAGCATTAAAACATAACTTACCTGTCTGGCAACCTACGAGAATCAAAAAAGACAAAGAGACATTAGAATTATTGCATAAAAGTCATAGTGACGTATTTGTAGTTGTAGCTTATGGACAAATTTTATCCCATAAAATCCTAAATATGCCCAAATTAGGCTGTATTAACGTTCATGGTTCAATTCTACCAGAATATCGAGGTGCAGCACCCATTCAATGGAGTATTTATGACGGAAAAACCGAAACGGGAGTAACTACCATGTTGATGGATGAAGGTATGGATACAGGAGATATGTTACTTAAAGCCTATACCCCTATTGATTTATTAATGAATGTGGAAGAATTATCAGAAAAATTAGCTTTACAAGGGGCAAATTTATTATTAGAGACTTTAATAAAATTAGCAAAAAATGAAATAAAATCCATTCCTCAAAAGGAAGAATTAGTTAGTTATGCTCGTTTAATTAACAAAGAAGATTATTATCTTGATTGGAGTAAATCTGCTTTAGAAATTCATAATCAAATTAGGGCATTTTATCCTCATTGTATAACTAATTTTCGAGAACAAAATTTAAAAATCATTCAAAGTATTCCCTTAACAGAAATAAATAAGCTCAATTTACCCTCAAATTTAAGCAAGTTATCGTCATTTTTACAAGACATTGAAAGTTTTTCAGGAGAAGTGGGAGAAATAGTTAAAACCATTAAAAATTTTGGTTTTGTTGTGCAAACTGGTTCAGGTTTATTGTTAATATTAGAAGTACAATTAGCAGGTAAAAAACAACAATCTGCATGGAATTTTATTAACGGGACTCATTTACAAATAGGAGAAAAATTTTTGATGCAAATAAATATTAATAATTAAGATTCTTCGTTCAATTTAAACTATTAATTGATCACAAAAAAAATTTTTAAGTGTTCATTTTGAGCTATATTAAAACAAAGTGAATCAATATTTTACTTCTATAGGCTAGTCAAAGAGGATAAACGAATCAATGACAAAAATTAATATTCGTGGTGTAGAACATTATTACCAATTTACCGAAGCAAAATCTTCTGATTCATCGCAACCTGTATTGGTTTTTATTCACGGATGGCTATTAAGTTACCAATATTGGACTCCATTAATTAGCCAATTAACCCAAAAATATTCTTGTTTAACTTACGATTTAAAAGGTTTTGGTGAATCTAAATTACCCTTGTGTTTAACGGATAATAATTTATCTTTTAACTTACACAGTTATGCTTTAGATTTACAAGAATTATTAACTACATTAAATATCAAAAAAGCGTGGTTAATAGGACATTCTTTAGGAGGTAGTATTGCTTTATGGGGCGCGGATATTTGTAATAACATTGTTGAAGGTGTTATTTGCGTCAATGCAGGAGGCGGAATTTATCTTAAAGAAGAATTTGAAACTTTCCGTAAAGCTGGAGAAAATTTAGTTAAGTTTCGCCCTCAATGGTTTCTAAATATACCGTTTTTTGATTTAATTTTTGCTAGGATGATGGTTAAAAAACCTCTGCAAATTAAATGGGGTAAACAACGACTAAAAGATTTTTTATACGCCGACGAAAAAGCCGCCATTGGTTCGTTGTTAGAATCTACTACAGAGTCAGAAGTTCATTATTTGCCACAAATTGTCGCCCGTTTAGCTCAACCTGTTTATTTTATTGCAGGAAAACAAGATAAAATTATGGAAGCTCAATATGTTAAACACTTAGCTAGTTTTCATCATCTATTTGATCATGACCAAGAAAATGTTTATTGTCTTGAAGAATGTGGACATTTTGCTATGCTAGAACAAACAACCTTAGTTCATGATTATACTTTGAAAATTATTGAAAAATATCAAACGAATATCTGTGAAGATAAAATGTTAGGATAGTCTAATCAGCTTATTATTATTTGCTTAATCTTCAATTTTAACTATGGGCATCCAAAGTTTATCTTCATGGCTTTTTTATCTACATATTTCAAGGGTTTTGATTAACTTAAATCCTAGAAATTAGTTAAAATGAACATTTTTATTCACTCTTACTTAAAAAAAAACTTGCTTTGAGAAGTTTTACCATTACAATTATTCTAAAAATTATTTTGATCTTTAGCAGTGTAAGGAGAAGTTTATGTTAGACCGTAAAATTTATCAGATGTATAAAGAAGGTTGTGATGTATCTGTTTTCCTGCGAGATCAACAACGTTGGATTGAAGATGCTCAAATTATCGCCATTGAAGGTGATATAGTTTCCATTCGTTATGAAATGGAAGAAGATTACGAAAATAGTTCTTGGGAAGAATTTGTCCGCTTAGAAAGCATTGGCGCTATTAGTCGCAAGTTAGCCTCTGTACCTCGAGGCCATAGTGAAATACTTGTGTCTGATGATTGTCCTGAAGCTGAACAAATTTATCCTCGTCATCAAGAAGATTAAGTTAACAGTTACTAGAGACGTAGCCTACTACGTCCATACTGTTAACATATTTTTTATTATTAATTCTCAATTTTATAAATGTCATTAGATAATTTCTTAGTTTGTGAAGGGGATTTACCCGATAATGTTTTTAATCAGTATCTCCAAGCCGAATGTTTAGCTATGGATACTGAAACCATGGGTTTAGTACCTCAGCGCGATCGCCTCTGTTTAGTACAAATATGCGACCCTAAAGGTTTTGTTACAGCTATTCGCATCGCTAAAGGACAAACATCTGCACCGAATTTAACTAAACTATTAGAATCTTCTGCTATTACCAAAATTTTTCATTATGCCCGTTTTGATGTAGCTCAATTTCAATATACTTTTAATGTAGAAACAAAATCGGTTTTTTGCACTAAAATCGCCAGTAAGATTGCTCGTACTTATACCAACAGTCACGGTTTAAAAAGCCTTGTACAAGAGTTAGAAGGGATAGAATTAGATAAAAAGGCTCAAAGTTCAGATTGGGGTAATGTTAACAGTTTATCACCCACTCAACTAAGTTATGCAGCTAATGATGTTCGTTATTTGATTCCTTTGCGACAAAAATTAATTATCATGTTACAAAGAGAAGATCGTTGGGAATTAACTCAAAGATGTTTTGAAGCAATTTCTTTATTTGTTGATTTAGATTTGATGTATTATGGTAACGTTTTTGAACATCAATAAATTTAACAAAAATGGAGAAAGAAGTCCCACGCTCTATTTTTCGTTAAAAAACCGCCCATGAAATGAGCGTGGGATGAATTTTGACAG
>JAACUG010000067.1 GCA_009993045.1 Cyanobacteria bacterium CG_2015-22_32_23 | reverse complement strand
CTAATGGCATTTCAGACATTTGATATAAGCAATTAGAACAGGTTTTAGAGCTAGGAAACCATCTATCAATCTCCACTAATAACCCACCTTTTTCTTTGAGTTTGTAATCTAGGAAATTGATAAACGTTCCCCATCCCACATCAGATATAGCTTTTGCTAACTTGTGATTACGAACCATACCCTTGATATTCAAAAAAAATAACGAGTATAAAGTTTAATTCATAAATATTTTTTTATCTTCTAATTTTATCTCTATTGTCCATTTTGATTTTTTAGAGATTGTTTTTTAAAGATTGTTGAATATTTTTTAACTTATTTTTACTATTAATGGGCTCTCGTGGTTTAGGTAATTCATTATTAGGCCAATTTTTTATGTCACTACAAACACAATCAGCATCTTGTATTCCTAATTGTATAATTGGTACTGGCATGGCACAACGAGCGCAATTACTTATTTCCCATTTTGATGATAATAGTTGTTGAATAGTCTGTTTTGTACCTTCTAAATAACAATCTCCTGTTTTTTTATCCGCTACTAATTCCCAGCATTGTTCAAATTCTATACTATAGTCATCGCCACAGATAATTTTAGAAGGCAATAAAGACAGATTACGACTAGGAATCAAAATTTTTTTCCCTAGTTGAAGCCAATATGCTAGATATTTTTTCACCTCTGTCGCTGATGCCATAATAATAAACAAAGATTGAAGTTTTATTCATCCTAGCAAGTTTGGGTTAAAATCTTCAAATAATTTAAAGATTTGCCCTAGAGGAATAGAGTATAATAAGAAGTAAAGGAGGCCTAGTACATCAAAACAAAATACTAGATCATAACTTATGGTTAATGTCACAGAAAAAACCACCGTCAAAGCTAAACAAGACACTTCAAATATAGCTTGGCAAGGCTTTACTCTCGGTAAATGGACAACGGAAATTAATGTCAGGGATTTTATTCAAAAAAATTATACACCCTATGATGGCGATGAATCTTTTTTGACAGAAGCGACTTCTATGACTAATAATTTATGGACAGAAGTTAAGTTATTAATGAAAGAAGAAAGGGAAAAAGGCGTTTTAGATGTGGAAACCAAAATTCCTTCTACTATTACGGCTTATTCTGCAGGTTATATTAATCAAGATTTAGAAAAAATTGTTGGTTTACAAACCGATAAACCGCTTAAACGAGGAATTATGCCTTTTGGTGGCATCCGAGTTGTAGCTACATCATTGAAATCTTACGGTTATGAAATCAATCCTGAAACGGAAGAAATTTTCACTAAATATCGTAAAACTCATAATGACGGTGTTTTCTCTGCTTATACTACCGACATGAAAAAAGCGCGTAAATCTGGAATTATTACGGGTTTACCTGATGCTTATGGTAGAGGGCGTATTATTGGCGATTATCGTCGAGTGGCTTTATACGGTGTTGATTTTCTCATTAAAGATAAACAAGCGCAATTAATTTCTCTGGAGAATGATGTTATCGACGAGGATATAATTCGCCTTCGGGAAGAAATTACCGAGCAAATTAAAGCCTTAAATGAGTTAAAAGAAATGGCTTTGAGTTATGGTTTTGACATCAGTCAACCTGCTAATAACGCTCAAGAAGCTGTGCAATGGACATATTTTGCTTATCTTGCAGCCATTAAAGAACAAAATGGAGCAGCAATGTCTCTTGGTCGTGTTTCAACTTTCCTTGATGTTTATTTTGAAAGAGATTTACACAACGGTGTTATTACTGAAACTCAAGCCCAAGAATTGATAGATCAATTTGTAATTAAGTTGCGGATGGTTCGTTTTTTACGAGCGCCAGAGTATAATCAACTATTTTCAGGTGATCCTGTTTGGGTTACGGAAGTAATTGGAGGTATGAGTGCTGATGGAAAAGCATTAGTAACTAAAAATAGTTTCCGCTTTTTACACACATTATACACCCTAGGAGCTGCACCAGAACCAAACTTAACGGTATTATGGTCAGAAAGATTACCGATTAGTTTTAAACGTTATTGTGCGAAAGTGTCTATTGATACAAGTTCGATTCAATACGAAAATGATGATTTGATGCGCCCCGATTATGGTGATGATTATGCCATTGCTTGTTGTGTTTCTGTCATGAAAATCGGTAAACAAATGCAGTTTTTCGGTGCAAGGGTAAACTTAGCTAAAGCCTTGTTATATGCTATTAACGGTGGTATTGATGAGTATAGTGGTGTACAAGTCGCACCTCATTATATTCCTATTACCTCAGAATATCTTGAATATGAGGAAGTAACCGCTAAGTTAGATGTTTTGATGGAGTGGTTAGCAAAATTATATGTAAATACCCTCAACGTCATTCACTATATGCACGACAAATATAGTTATGAACGCATCGAAATGGCTTTACATGATCGAGATGTTTACCGTACAATGGCTTGTGGTATTGCTGGTTTATCGGTAGTTGCTGATGCTTTATCTGCTATTAAGTATAGTCGAGTAAAAGTAATTCGTAATGATGATGGTTTAGCGGTAGATTATCAAGTAGAGGGAGATTATCCTAAATTTGGTAATAATGATGATCGTGTGGATACCATTGCTTGTGAATTAGTCAAAAAATTCATGAACGAAATTCGTAAACATAAAACTTATCGTAATGCTACGCCTACCCAATCTATTTTAACCATCACTTCTAATGTGGTTTATGGCAAAAAAACTGGTAGTACTCCTGATGGACGTAAAGCTGGTGATCCTTTCGCACCGGGTGCTAACCCTATGCACGGGCGGGATACAAAAGGGGCGATCGCATCTATGGAATCTGTGGCAAAATTACCTTACGAGCACGCTCAAGATGGTATATCATATACTTTCTCCATTGTACCCAATGCTTTAGGTAAAACTCCAGAAGCACGAATTAATAACCTAGCAGGAATGTTAGATGGTTATTTTCACGATACAGGACATCATATTAATGTTAACGTTTTTAACCGAGAAACCTTATTAGATGCCATGGATCATCCAGAACAATATCCACAATTAACCATTCGTGTTTCAGGTTATGCGGTAAACTTCATTAAACTAACCAGAGAGCAACAGTTAGATGTAGTTAATCGTACTTTCCACGCACAATTATAAGAGGGGATAGGAGTTAGGAGATAGGAGTTAGGAGTTAGGAGTTAGGAGTTAGGAGTTAGGAGTTAGGAGTTAGGAGTTAGGAGTAATTAATTCCTCATTCCTCATCTCTGATTCCTCATATTAGAGGTATTTCTTCTACTTCTGGTAATTGATTTAAAGAAAAACGAGAAGATTGCATTGTGCCAGATAAACGTTTTAATAAGTCTGGGCGAGAATCGTGTAATAAGTAAATAATTTCATCACCAATTGTCCATTCTTCTCCTGCGGTTAATATTTCTAATTTGCCTTTTCTTTTCATTAATAAAGGTAATAATTCACCACTATTAATCATAGTTTGTAAATGAATTTGTTGTAAATCTAGGGTATTGGATTTAATAATAGTTTTACCTAACTTAAATTGGCCATCCACGAGATATTGATTCCATGTTTTGAGGGAAAATTCAGCGACAAAAGCCTGATTAATTTTTTGTTTATTGGTTTTAAGATTATTTTCTTCATTATTGTTGGGGAATATAGCTAAAACTTTTGGAGGAGAAAATTCTTCTAATGCCCTTTGTGCAATCATTAAATTAACATCTCCGTTGCTTGTAAGGGTAATTAAAGTACCCATAGAGTCGATTTGGGCTTCTTCTAATAGTTGAGGATCTAAAGCACTACTTATAAATACAGGTAAATTATCTTCTTTGGCTTTTTCACAGGCTGATTTATCTGTATCAATTAATACAACGGTTTCTCCTTGAGCTTGAAATAATTTACCAATTAATCGCCCTAAAGGATTACAGCCGACAATCATTACTCCTGTAGCTTGGGCGGAGGTTATTTTCAACAGATTCGCTACTTTACCAGCGCTTAAACCTTGAATAAATACTGTCATCATAATGGTAAGGAAAACTAATCCTTTGATGGAATCACCGCCATTAATGCCATTTTGGGTGAGTAAAATGGAGAATAAAGAAGCCACGGAAGCAGAAACTATGCCACGGGGTGCAATCCAAGCTAAAAAGCATTTTTGTCGCCAATTCATGCCATTTCCCCAAGTACAAATTAAGATACTTAAAGGGCGAATGAGTAACATTAAAATTAATACTGTTAAAACACTTCGCCAACCAAGGGCAAAAATACTGGCAATAGATAAATCTGCGGCTAAAAGAATAAATAAAACAGAAACTCCTAATACGGTTAATTGTCCTTTAAAACGTAATAATAATCTTTCTTCTGGAATACCAAAGGCTCTTAAAACGATACCTGCGATTACCGTTGCCATTAATCCTGATTCGCTAATAATGGTCTGTGATAGTCCAAATGTACCCCAAACTCCGGCTAATACCACTAAATTTTTTAAATCATCAGCAACAAAATTGGCTTTTTTCTGAAATGTGCCTAGTAGCCAACCACTAACTCCACCAATAATAGCACCGACTCCTAAGCGAAATAATAACCCTGAGATAATTTCTAAGGAATTAGGAGATTGATTGAGAATGGTATCTAATACTACGACTGCTAAAATTGCCCCTACAGGATCGATTAAAACTCCTTCGCTTTCTAATAATGTGGCAACTCTTCTATCTACTGCTACCTGTTTTAAAAGTGGCCCTACGACTGTCGGCCCTGTTACTACCACTAAGGAGGCGTATAAAAAAGCTATTTGCCAAGGAAATTCTGCTAACCAATGGGCTGCCATTCCCCCTCCTAAAAAGGTGATTAATGTGCCGATAGTGACTAAATTACGGATACTTCCTGAAACTTGCCCTAATTCTTTTAATTCTAGGTTTAATCCTCCTTCAAAAAGAATAATTGCCACAGCTAAAGCCACTAAAACTTCTAAACCAATTCCTAATAATTCTGGATGTAATATTTCTAACCCATCTCTACCTAAAGCAACACCAAAGATGAGCAAAAAAACTATGCTTGGTATTTTTAGATATTCTCCTAATACTTGAGCGCTAATTCCTGCTACAACGGTTATGATAATCTGTATGGTAAGAGCAGACGATTCATCCATGATAATTTTTTTATCTAATTTAAAAGGTTTAAAGGCATCACAAATCAGTAGTTATTCATTATCAATTATCAATTCTCAATTATCAACTTAAAATATATGTTATCCCATTAACTAATAGAAGATTATCAATTATCGATTATCACATTATGAATCGTCATCTTTTTACATCAGATATTTCTAAATATAGGGTAAAATCTCAAGAGCGTTGGTTAGAGTTTTTTTCTTTTTTTAGTCTTTTTATTGCTGCGATAATTTTATACTCTTTTCATTTAGGTGATTTACCGTTAAGAGATTGGGATGAGGGTACTTTTGCTCAGGTTGCTAAGGAAATTTATCAATCTTCTTTTTCAGATTTACATTGGCTTTTTCCTACTATTTGGAATGAACCGTATTTCAATAAACCTCCTTTAATTCATAGTTTGACGGCTTTAGTCTATAGTTTTGGCGGCATTAATGAGTTTACTACTCGTATTGTGGGCGCTTCTTTAACGGCTTTATCTGTGCCTTTGCTTTATTCTTTAACTAGGGAGTTATTTTTACCTCGTTATTATGGCATCTTTTCGGCTTTAGTTTATCTTACCACCATGCCTGTGGTTCGTCACGGAAGATTAGCAATGCTTGATGGTGGGGTATTATGTTTTCAAATTTTATTGATGTTATGTATTTTAAAAGCTAGACGAGATTTACGTTGGTGTTTACCTGCTGGTTTGAGTTTTGCTTTAATTTGCCTTAGTAAAGGATGGCTGATGGGTATTTTATTTATTGCTATTACTTTTTTATTCTTATTTTGGGATACTCCTCGATTAGTTTCTTCGGTTTATTTGTGGATAGGTTTACTTTTAGGCGCTTTTCCTGTGGTGGCGTGGCAATGGGCTCAATATCAATATTATGGTGAAAATTTTATCAATACGTCTATTAAAAATCAATCGGTAAATCGTGTTTTTACCGCCGTAGAAGGCCATCAAGGACCGATTTGGTATTATTTGTTAGAATTATTAAAATATCCCCATCCTTGGCTTTTTATCTCCATTACAGGGTTGGCCATCGCTTGGGGAAAACGTAATTGGAGTTGGGCAAAATTTATTATCGTTTGGAGTAGTGCTTATTTACTAGCTATTTCCATAATGGGAACAAAGTTACCTTGGTATATCATGCCCATATATCCTGTGTTATCTATAGCGGCGGGGGTTGCCTTGGGAAAAATAAAATCTTTACCCTCTTTTAAATCTTATCCTCCTCTATGGAAAGAGTTTTTTTTGTTGTTAAGTATTGCCATAACGGGGGGATTTTTCTATTTTCTTTTAACTCAACCATATAACCAAAATCTTTTAACAGTTTTAGGATTATTATTGATTACTTTTTCCGTAACCACAATTCTTTTATTCAAAAAAGATCAACAATTTATTCCTGTGTTATTTTGGGGAATGTATGTGTCTTTAATGGTGTTTTTTAGTTCTGATTATTGGTTATGGGAATTAAACGAAGCATACCCAGTAAAACCCGTAGCCGCCATAGTAAAAAAAGAAGTTAAATTTAAGGAGAATGTTTATATTTCTTTTGATTACGAACGCCCTTCGATGAATTTTTATAGTGAACATCAAGTGATACCTGCTAACCTAGAAGAAATGCAAAATTTAATTAAATCTTCTTTTTATTTATTAGTAAACCCAGAAACTTTATCTCAACTTAATTTAATCGAAAAAAATAATCATTATTGCTACCTAGAAGAAAATTCTAGTAAATTATCTCATTGTTTTGAAAATATATTTATTCCTGAATCCCAATTTATTTTATTAAAACCAATGCAATGAATTCTCATCATTTGTTCAAACATTTTCAGAAAAAAGAATTAATTACTCTTAAAAAATCGAAGGTAAAAATTTTTATTATTAGTTTATTGTGGTTTATATTTTGGATGTTAATTTATGCTATTTGTGCTTTTATTCAACCAGAATTAATCTTTTTGCCTATGGCATTGAATTTACCTTTAGCTAGTTTCTTTTGTCTAGGAATAATTATTGAATCATTATCAATTTATTTTTTCAATTATGATCAATCTTATGATTTAATAGCCAAATTAATGGTAATTTTATTTACTTATTCTTTAAATTATCTTTATCGTCAAGTTATTTTCAAGGAAACGAAATCCATTAAACTCAAAATTAAATCAAGAATTAAAGAATTTTTTATTTGGTTAATTCCAAGCATTATTATTATTTTAATTGTCGGAAAAATAACCCATAGTTAGAGTACAAAAATAAAAGAATCATCAAAGAGAAGGTTAAACTTTACCATAGAAAAATGTTTTGACCCCTCATTTTGGTAAGATTGACATTAAGCTAATATTTTGTTGCTTCACCGATAAGATTTATGTGGTGAAAACTTGACATGATAAGCATTTTAAGACAAACTTTACTTTAATTTCATAAAATCAGGAGTATATTAAGGATATGAGAAATTCAAAAGCTGTCAAAACTTTTGCTAATAATCTTTCTGTGGATGAACGTCGTTTCTTATTTGAAGTGACAGGTATCGCACAACAAGGGGATAATAACTTAGATTATCCTATTCGTCAAAGTGGTAATACTTTTATTGCTG
Source organism: Cyanobacteria bacterium CG_2015-22_32_23 (assembly GCA_009993045.1). Taxonomy (GTDB): domain Bacteria; phylum Cyanobacteriota; class Cyanobacteriia; order Cyanobacteriales; family Cyanobacteriaceae; genus Geminocystis. Next base: position 50,048 of record JAACUG010000067.1, on the reverse strand, counting down.
TACCTTATTCTCGTATGAACTACGAAATGAATCGTATTAACCGTTTAGGTGGCAACATTATCAATATTTCCCCTATCGGTGTTGTGACTCCTTTAGTGGCTGCCGCTCAAACTCAAGGGTAAAACAAAAGGAGTTATTTAGTTAATGAAAAAATTTACAACTGTTAAAACTTTTGCTAACAATTCCACCATAGAAGAACGTCGGTTTCTCTTTGAGGTTGTTGGTATTGCAAATCAAGAAAGCAATAACTTAGACTATTCCATCCGAAACAGTGGCAGTAGTTTTATTGCAGTGCCTTATGCTCGGATGAATCAGGAAATGAATCGAATTAATCGTCTAGGAGGGAAAATTATTAAAATTACTCCCATGGGCATTAATACTCCTATTCCTGCTAATAGTCTTAGTGATAGTTCTGATGTTACTCCGAATCCTGAACCTATGACTCAAGCTAAATCCCATAAATCTGTTAAAGTACCCGTAAATATTTATCGCCCTAATAATCCTTTTGTGGGTAAATGTTTAGAAAACTATGAATTAGTTGCCGAAGGTGGTAGCGGTACTGTACGTCATTTGACTTTCGATCTTTCAGGTGGTGATTTACACTATTTAGAAGGGCAAAGTATTGGTATTATTCCTCCCGGTACTGATGATAAAGGTAAACCTAATAAGTTACGTCTTTATTCCATCGCTTCTACTCGTCATGGCGATCGCCTAGATGGCAAAACTGTCTCCTTGTGTGTACGTCAATTAGAGTATAAAAATGAAGCAGGGGAAACCGTAAAAGGTGTTTGCTCTAGCTATTTGTGTAGCTTGGATATGGGTGCAGATATAGCCATAACTGGCCCTGTAGGTAAAGAAATGTTATTACCTCAAGAGGAAGATGCAACTATTATCATGTTAGCCACAGGTACGGGTATTGCTCCTTTCCGAGCGTTTTTATGGCGTATGTTTAAAGAAAGAGAGAAAAATCCTGATTATCAATTCAAAGGTTTAGCATGGTTAATTTTTGGTATTCCTTACACCGAGAATATTCTCTATAAAGAAGATTTAGAGAAAATGGCAGCAGAATATCCTGATAATTTCCGTTTAACTTATGCTATCAGTCGTGAACAAAGTACTGCCGATGGTGGTAAAGTTTATGTTCAAAGTCGTGTGAGTGAATATGCAGACGAAATGTTTGAGTTAATCCAAAAACCAAATACCCATGTTTATATGTGTGGTTTAAAAGGAATGGAGCCACCAATTTCCGAAACTTTCACCGCCGAAGCCGAAAAAAGAGGTATGAAGTGGGATGAGATGCGCAAACAAATGAAAAAAGAAGAACGTTGGCACGTTGAAGTGTATTAATTATCTTGTTTTTTACCCCCTTTTGGGGGATTTTTTTTAGCTTAATTTATTCATTTCATTAATGATTTTCATTGTCTCCACACTAACAGTCGTAACCCTCATTAATAAATCAATTACTTGCTCTTTATAGTCAGCAAATCGATAATTATTGAACTTTTGGGCTATAGTTTTATCCTTTGGTTTTTTCTCCTTATATTGATCTAAAATCCACTCTAAAGCGCTACGATTTCCTAGTTTATATTCCCATGCCAAAGGCGGAATTTCTGTTAAAGTTGTAACTTCATCAATAATAATTTTATGGTTAATTTTATCGGCTTTTAGTTTAGGTTTAACTGATAATCGCTCCCCTACCCCCAATTCTGATAATCGCTCCCCTACCCCCAATTCTGGGAATCGCTCCTCTGCCCCCAATTCTGGGAATCGCCCCCCTGCCCCCAATTCTGGGAATCGCCCCCCTGCCCCCAATTCTGGGAATCGCCCCCCTGCCCCCAATTCTGGGGGAGATTTATCCACATCAATTCTTTTCAATTCATAAGGTTTAATCATCTCATAATTTAAGTGTAAATCCATTAATTGTTTACCCCAATTTGCCCACTGCCAAAAGTCATTATAAAAAGGTATTCTCGGAAATTCTCTTTTCAAATTTAACTCATATTTTTGACGATATTTAGGGTTATGTAAAACAGCATAAACATAATAAAAAATACTCTCCTTATCCGTAAAACAGGCATCCTGCCTGTTATCCTCCGACGGGCTAGAAGCCCGTTTTACGTTATGATAGTATTCTCTAAATTGCTCTAATCCCCAATCCGTTATATTATCAATTCTCTCTCCATTTTTATCATAATTATATAGTGCAAAACAAGTAGAACCTCTTGCACAAAAATTCAAATCACACAGAGTATTAATAGATAATAAAAGAATATCTGTTTGTTCGTTATTAGCAAAACAAATTACTTTATTTAATGAATTTCTATCTCTAAAAAATAGATGCTGTGAGCCTTTAATATCAATAGATATATAACCAAAATAAATATTAGTTAAAATAAATGGTCTATAATGACTTTTTCTAATATCTTCTATGTCAAAATTACCTAATTTATGTTTTCTTAATTTATCTCTTTTTAATCTGCTACTCCATTTAATTAAACTTCTTTCAGCAATAAAATTATCTACAACGGGATTCGATTCATTGCTTATATCTTCATAATTATTATCTTCTTTATATTGAATCCAGCGATTAACTTCATGGTTATATTCATCAATAAAAAATTGACTTTTGTTACTTAAATTATCTAAATCAAAATCATATACCCATTCATCTCTATTCGTAGCAACTCCGTTAGAATAAATACTAAAAATTGTTTGTTCATTTTTATTTTTACTAACAACAGGCAATAACTCATTAAAGTCATTATCAGTTAAATTAATCCAATTATTACTTTCATCAGGAGTGATTTTTTCAAAATTTAGATTATCTATCTTATTTTTACTTAAAAAGTTTAATTTATCTTCTCCTGAGTTAACATTTTTAGGAGTAAAATAATTAATTTTACAAGACTTTTTCTTCTCTTGATTACTGACTTTTATCATAAACATAATAGCAATCCCTAGAGTAATATTAAACACATTTCCTGTATAATTTTCTCCCTGAATATCACCACCTAAATCAATAATGTAAATAAAATCAAATTCTTGACTAACACTCTTACGAAAACCATCAAAACCTCTTGCATTGATAAAAGAAGAATTAGTAATAAAAGCAATAATTCCTTCATCATTTAACCTATCACTTGCCCATCGATAAAAACGAGAATACATATCATATACTTTTGTTTTTTGGGCAGTACTTTCCTTAACATAAGTCTCTTTTATGCGTTTATCTATATCAGGATAAGAGCGATTTTTATTATTATCATTCTCATTTTTTTGATTAGCATTATAAGGAGGATTACCGATAATTACCGATATTTTACTCTCATTTTGTCGCTTAATTCTTTCCGTATTTTCTTGACTCATCGCAAACAAATCAAACTGTTTTCCCCCGAAATTAGTATGACTTAAAGTATCCACTAAACAGATATTATTAAACTCTAAATATTCTCCTTTTTTTTGCTGATAAGTATATTCAATATTCAGATTTGCTATATAATAAGGCAAAATTGACATCTCGTTACAATGAATCTCATTTCTATATTTATACTCAATATCTCTATCTAATAAATAATATAAAATTTCTGTAATAAATGTACCTGTACCGGTACAAGGATCAAGTATTTCTACTCCTTTATCCCCTAAATTTTTAGTAAAATGTTCTGCTAATAAATCATTAGTACTTTCTACCATAAATTTAACAATTTCATTAGGAGTATAAACTATACCTAATCTGTCTGCTTCTTTAGGATTATAGGCTTTATAAAAGTTCTCATAAACTACTTTTAAAAACTTCTGTTTTTCTTGATGATTAACTATACTTGAAGCCGTGCGAATAATGGCGTTATAATAACTTTGAATAGTTTTAAAAGTATTCTTTTTAACGCTACCAGTAAAAAAAGTTTTAATGACTTCATTTAATTGTTTAGCGATATTATTTTCTTGGTGAAATTGAGCATCACTAAAAATATTTGTAAATATATCTTCCGTCAAAATATGCTGAATAATCATCTCTCTAATGTCATCAATAGTGATGTCTGGATTAATGGATTCTTGACATACTTTTAAGAATTTATCCCTTGCCTCAATAAATTGTTGATTTGCCCCCTTTCCGACATTGGGGACTTCTAAACCGTCTCTTACTCCCCCAGAATTGGGGGCAGGGGGGCTGATTTTCGCCCCCTTTCCGACATTGGGGACTTCTAAACCGTCTCTTACTCCCCCAGAATTGGGGGCATGGGGGCGATTGCCAGAATTGGGGGTAGGGGGGCGATTGCCAGAATTGGGGGCAGGGGGGCGATTCCCAGAATTGGGGGTAGGGGGGCGATGGAGGCATTGACTATCAATCAGTTTTCTGAGAGTATCAATTATAGTGGGCAAATCTTGACTAAAAGTATTAATAGCTTGACGAAAATCTTTAACTTCTGCTCTTTCATAGTCTAAAAATTGCTTAATTAACTTGTCTAAATCGTCATCATTTTCCATCTCAATCCGCAAAGATTCTTGTCCATTTTGGATTAATACGGCGGTTTTAGTATCCTCAAATAAAATATTATCGTTAGGATAACCTTTGTTAAATTTTGCCTCAATTTCATCGTCTAAAGAGTCTTTTTCGTCTTTGGCTTCCCAATATCCCCAATCAAGACGTAACGCATCCTTAACAATACCATCGAGACGAATAGGCTTTTGTAAACGACTGCTAATAGTTAACTCCTCCACCAATAAAAAATCTTTAGGCTTACAATAACCATTAAGTAAGGTTGCAAAAGCGTAACGAATTGAGCCTTCGTTGCTACTACCACCATATTTTTTTCTGTTTTCTAAATCTCGGCGATATTGATGGATAAGAGTTTTTGACATAATTGACTAATTTGATAATTTTGCCGTGAGATTGTTGCTTATTATTCACAAAGCATTAATCTTGTTTTTATCTTCGTCCCTACAATTTCAATTAACTTTAGAATTAATTATATTATTAATGATTGCTTTAGAAAATGTTGAGTTTATTGGCGAATATGTCATGATAAAAACCCTTAGTCAATATAGATGGATGAATTAAGGTAAAGTAATTTTAGAGATTTCGCCCTTATCAAAGTAAAATTGAGTATGATTATTGAAGAAAAATTAAGTTAATTAATAATTATGGTTTCCTCTGATTTCTCTATAGAAGAACAAGAAGAAGAAGAAGAAGATTATTTCGATTATTCTTATGATGTAGCTGGGACTGAACCAGGTAGTATTACGATTGATCCTCTGGCGTTACCTTCTCGTTTAACGTTGATTGAGTATGATGAAAATAATGCTTATCGTCGAGTAAATACTCAACCAAAAGATTGTGTTTCTTGTCTGACTAATAATCTGATTTCTTGGGCAAATATAGAAGGATTAGGTACAGAAAATATTTTACGAGAAGTAGAACAAGTTTTTCAGTTACATCCTTTAATTTTAGAAGATGTTGTTAGTGTACCACAAAGACCGAAAATAGAAGATTATCCAGATCAATTATTAATAATTTTACATTCTATTAAACCGAATAAAAATGAAATTGGTTTTACCACAGAACAAATTAGTTTTATTTTAGGAAAAAATTATTTATTAACCTTTCAAGAAGATGAAATAGAGGATTTTACTAGAATTATAGACCGCATTAGACTTAATCAAGGAAAAGTTAGACAATTAGGAGCAGATTATTTAGCATATTTATTATTAGATACTTTGATTGATAATTACTTTCCTGTATTAGAAGACTATGGAGAAAGAATTGAAGATTTAGAAGATCAAATAGTGCTAAATCCGAGCAAAAAAACTTTACAAGAAATTTATAATATTCGCAGAGAATTATTAGCCTTAAGACGCTCAATTTGGCCTTTACGGAATCTTTTTAATGAACTAACTAGAGAAGATAATAATTTAATTACTAAAGAAGTTTATGTTTATTTTCGAGATTGTTATTATCATACAATTCAAATTTTAGATATATTGGAAACTTATCGAGAATTAGCATCGAGTTTAATGGATGTTTTAATATCTTCTATGAGTAACAAAATGAATGAAGTAATTACTCTATTAACTATTATTTCTAGTATTTTTATTCCTTTAACATTTATAGCAGGACTTTATGGCATGAACTTTGAATATATGCCTGAATTAAAATGGCGTTGGGGATATTTTGGGACTTTATTTTTAATGTTATTAATAGCAGGAGGAATGACTTTTTATTTTTGGCGTAGAGGATGGTTTAAACTGTTTTTACAAAAATAATCCCCCATGGAGACTAAAATTAACAAAAAGTATCCTTTTATTGTAAAATAATCCACAATTTCTAATCTTAAATCAGAATTTAACCTAAAAATATTCAAAGTAAGATCTGAAAAATTTTTCATCCGATTTGGAGAAGATTCGGTTAATATTACCTAAACAGTGTTAGTATTGTCCTATTTTGTGGGCATGAGGAGTGAATATCAATGAATTTAAAAAAAGATGCCTTAAAAACTCTCAAGGATACCAGTAGAACTTTTTATATTCCCATTAGTCGATTACCTGATGGTTTACAGGAAGCTGTTACATCTGCTTACTTGTGTATGAGAGCTATAGATGAAATTGAAGATCATCCTCAGCTTGATAATATAACGAAAGTCAAAATTTTAAAAAATATTAGTTTAGCATTACAAGCAGGTCATCAAAGTACTACTCATGACGAAATGACGGAGGTAATTAAATCATATCAACATATAATTCCTGAAGTTAGTTATCGTTTTGCGGAATGGGCATTATTAGCACCGCCTAGTATTTCTGCTAGAATCTGGGATGCCACAGCATCTATGGCAGATAGAATGGCTTATTGGGCTGAAAATAACTGGACAATTAAAACTAAATCTAATTTAGATCAATATACTTTTAGTGTAGCAGGGGCGGTAGGTTTATTATTGTCAGATTTATGGGCATGGTACGATAACACTCAAACTAATAGAGAAGAAGCCATTGGTTTTGGAAGAGGTTTACAAGCGATAAATATTTTGCGTAATCATCAAGAAGATAAACTTCGAGGTGTTAGTTTCATTCCTGAAGGTTGGCAATTAGAAGATATGCACAACTATGCTCGTTATAATCTTAGTTTAGGGGATTCTTACACTAAATCTTTACCAAAAGGTCCAGCTTTACAATTTTGTCAAATACCTTTAACTCTCGCTCATGCTACCTTAGAAGTATTGATTTTAGGAAAACCAAAACTAACTCGTCATGATGTTATGGCTTTAGTGGCACAAGTTTGTCGTTAAATAGAATTATCTTAAGGTTAGTTATGAATGTTTGACTTTGAAATAACATAATTAACCATAAAAAAATTAGAAATTGACAAAGTTTAAATATCAATATTTCGATAGTTATTAATTAATTGTGAGGAGAGAAAAATTGGATTATTGGGTACAAGAAAGGTTACAGTGTTTACAACAGGCTTTTGATCAAAAATACTGTCAAGAGGTAGAAAAAATCAGTAATATTGTCGCTGGAAGGTTTCAAAAAGGGCATACTCTTTTAATTTGCGGTAATGGAGGCTCGGCTGCCGATGCGCAACATATTGCGGCGGAATTTGTAGGACGCTTTCACCTTGAGCGCCCTGGTTTACCTGCTATGGCATTAGGTACAAATCCTGCTACATTAACAGCATGGAGTAATGATCATGAATTTGAAACTATTTTTTCTCGTCAAGTAGAATGTTTTGGCAAGGCTGGAGATATGTTGTGGGTATTATCCACTTCAGGCAAATCTCGCAATGTCATTGAGGCTTTAAAAGTGGCAAAAGAAAAAGGTTTAATTACCATCGGCATGGCAGGAAATAATGGTGGAATGATGAATAATTTAGTTGATTATCCTTTATTTGTCAGTGAAAAAAATACTCCTTACATACAAGAAATACATTTAATTACTTATCATCGTATTTGTGAACAAGTAGAAAATCAATTATTTGCTCATCATAGATTAGAAAAACCTTTAACTGTGTCATAGAAAATAGAGAATAATTAACTGTCAACTGTCTAATTTAAGTTAATTGAATTTTACGGATTAAATTATCTAAATCTGTTTCGGTAATGTTAATATTGTGCAAAATATTTTTAATGAAATAAGTTAATCTGTCTTTATCTAAATAAAGGAAATCTTGAGGATTAAAGACGAAAAACTTTTCATGACGGTATTTCTTAACATATTTCCAAAATTTTTTCATAATAAAATAAACAAAAATTAAAGGTAATTGTTGCTCTATTTGTTCTGTTTCTGATTGATATTCTAAAACACTATTTATTTTTAAAGAATCTCCTTTTTTATTATTAAAAATTAATGTACATTTAGGCTGATTTTCAGCAAAGGAAAGTGAAACATTATCCCAATAATCCCAAGAAATTAGTTGATATTTTTCCTGATTTTGAATAGGGTTAAATTTCGAGGGAGGAAACTCTAACAGTAAACCTTCTTGAGTGAAAATAAGAAAACTATTAAAGGCTATAGTATCGTTTAAATAATAAGTTAATTCTAGGAGAAAATTAGAGCCAAAAAAGAAAGGTGATTGATTTTGTTTTAAACACTGAAGAATAATGTTATTAACGGGGATAATTTCATTATTTTGAGTATGAATGAAAGCGTTAATAGTGGAATTATTTTGATCTTGATTAACATTAAATAAAGGAATTAAATTTTCAGCCTCTAAAACCAGTAAAAACTTAATGATTAAACTAGGTGATTGAGATTCATCGGGGAAAATAGAGGTAAAAAGATTATGTAGATTAGATTGGATAGTAGTCATAATTGATTAAATTAATGGTTTCTATTTATCTATCCAGTCAGTTTTGAGGTTTTATGCCATGAAAAAAAAATTTCTATCTTTAAATCTGTAACTATAATTAATTTGAACTTGATTTAATCCGCCATATCTTTGAAAAATGTTATTACAGCCTCATCAACGCACTAAATTAGATGATAGTGAAGATAGCTTATTTTATTCTTTTCCTCGTTTTGTTAATCATGTAGATGATAACTATATCAATCAATTAAAAGAACTTTATCGCCAAGAATTAGCACCGAATAGCCGAATTTTAGATTTAATGAGTAGTTGGGTATCTCATTTACCGAAAGAGATGAAATTTAGTCATGTTGAAGGGCATGGGATGAATGAGGAAGAATTAAAGAGAAATAAGCAGTTAAATCATTATTTTGTGCAAAATTTAAACTTAAATCCTAAAATACCGCTAAATGACGAAGATTTTGACGCTGTTTTATGTTCAGTTTCAGTGCAATATTTACAATATCCTGAAGCAATTTTCAGTGAAATAGCTAGAATTTTAAAACCAAAGGGGGTAGCTATTTTTAGTTTTTCTAATCGAATGTTTTATCAAAAAGCAATTTCTGCATGGCGTGACGCTACGGATAGGCAAAGAATTCATTTAGTTAAATCTTATTTTCAATCAGTATCTGATTTTAATACACCGAAAATAGTGGCAACACAACCTGAATTACCAGCTATTTTACAAATGTTAGGTATGGGAGGTAAAGATCCTTTTTATGCAGTTTTTGCTCGTAAAAATTAAAGATCTTTGATCGGAAATTTTTGGTTAGAATTAGACAATATAGAATAGGCAAAATTACTGGTTAAAAAATATTTATGAGTAGTGGCAAAATATCCGAATCAACTTATTTATCACATCGAGAAATAGAAATATTAGAGTTAGTCGCCACTGGTTTAACTAATCAAGACATTTCTGAAAAGTTAGAAATAAGCAAAAGAACCGTTGATAATCATATCAGTAATATCCTCACGAAAACAAAAACTGATAACCGAGTAGAATTGGTTCGTTGGGCGTTACAATGGGGAAAAATTTGCATTGATGAAATTAACTGTTGTACTTTGCCAAATACTTCTAACTCTCCATTATCTTAGTGAAATGAGCTTAATTACTGGGTTTTAAGATAATTAAGAAATTCGATTAACTCATTATCTGAAAGTAGATGACGAGATTTTTTGCCATAGGTTTCGAGAAGATATTTTTTTCCTTGATCTTGTGTCCATCCTAATCGTTTCATTTCGATGCTAGTTTGATCTATAATCTGGGAAAAGTCCACCGTATCACTTAAGTCTATAGGCAAAGGTAAAGTAGTTTCTGAGTAAGAGTCATCTTCTGAAGTGGAAGAAGGAAATAAAATTAAATTATTCTCCGAATTATCTTCTGAATTATCTTCTGAGTGATCGTTACTGTCTAAAATAGCTTTACTTTCAGAAAGATTTAGTGTCTTATTATCTTCTGAGAAAGTAAATTCTAAAGGAGTTTCTATTATATTTTCTTCTGTAGAATTATCGTTATCTACAAAATTATCTGCTACAATTTCATCTTGATTTATGTCCATATTCAGTTCATTTTCTGGAGAATAAGCCATATTTTCAGATACTGAAATTAAATCTTGAGGGACAACTTCAGGGGTTGGTTTTGTCGATTTTACTTTTTTTGGTAAGGAAGAAAGATCTTTTTTTTCTGACTCAATTTTTGATGGAAGTTCAATTTTAGGAATATAAATGCTTTTTTCAGGAATTTCTAGGGATATATTGCTATTTACTAAAGTAATCGCTCTTTTTCTTGCTTCATCTTCTGCTTTCTCCACTGTATCCCCAGAAGCTAAGGCACAACCTAAAATGATACCATCTCGATAAACTGAAACTTTGACAATGTATTTACCATGATCTACTATAACGAAATCACTAATTAATACTAAGGACTTAATACTCATAAATTTAGAATAGACAATAAAAAATATCAATACAATTTTACTATGTAAATCAGGAATTTGAAATAATAAACACCGAATAAGATATATTATTAGGTTAAGAATAAAATTATTAGGTAAAAAAGAAATGAAGTCTTGGTTTTTAAACAAGTTAAATATAAATTGACATCCCTAAAAATACCGTTTCGACATTTCTAAGTTTTTGTCCACACAGAAAAAGACAAATAATTAAATTGAGCATAACCATTAATTCTGGAAAAATAACTATTTCTCACGGCTAATCATTAGTTTTTCAGGGTTATAGATACTTAAATGTTTATAGCTTTATTTATTCTTGAATTTGCGGACAATACCAAGGGTTATTATTCTTAAACATCATCCCATGAGTATTTTTACTTCATGAGAAATCAATGGATTCAATTTGACTCAACAACATTATTTTAGACATTTGAAAGGATATTAGGAAATGGAATTTTCAATCGCTACAATACTTTCTCACTTAAGTGCTGATAAACTTGTACCGGGTAAAGTACTCGAAAAAAAACTAGGTTGTGAAGAACCTGAAGAACTCGAAAAACTACAAATTTCTCTCGATGTGTTAGAAAAAGTCGGCGTAGTTACTAAAGAGTTCGGAAAATACCGACGAGTAATGGAAGAAGATGTAGTAGAAGCAAAGTTACGTTGTTCGAGTAAAGGCTTCTGTTTTGCTATTCAAGATGAAGAAGACGCAGACGATATTTATATTCGAGAAAGTCATCTTAGTAATGCTTGGAATAGTGATCGAGTATTGGTTAAAATCATTAAAGAAGGAACTCGTCGTCGTTCTCCTGAAGGGGAAGTAAAACTAATTGTGGAAAGGGCAAATCCTTCGGTATTAGCTAGAGTGGTAGAAGAAAAAGGAGAGTATAATGCTGTACCTTTAGATGATCGTTTACTATTTGAGTTGAATTTAAAAAATAATGATGACTCTTTGATTGATGCGGTTAATCACTTAGTTCATGTTAACGTTCTTCGCTATCCTATCGGTCAAAATCCTCCTTTAGGTAAAGTTATCAGAGTTTTAGGCAGTGACGCAGAAGCCGCAGCAGATACCGATATTGTTTCTTCTAAACATGATTTACCTCAAGAATTTTCTGAACGAGTATTACAAAAAGCCTCTGTTATCAATGCTGAAATTACCGAAGCTGAAATTCAACAACGTTTAGATTTACGAGATTTATTAACTATTACTATTGAACAAGAAATTAGTAAAGACTTAAATTTATTCATCGAAAATGCTTTTACTCTCGACAAAACCGAAGATAATCATTGGCGTTTAGGTATTCATATTGTCGATGTCGCTCATTTTGTTGAACCTGAAACTCATTTAGATCGAGAAGCTCGTAAACGTGGTACTACAGTTCACCTCGGTGAAAAAATTATCCCCATGTTACCCGAAATTGTCCAAAATTATTGTACTCTCGTTCCTGATGTTGATCGCTTAACTATTTCTGTTTTTCTGATTTTTGACGAAAAAGGGCAAGTTATGGAATCTCAAATACAACCTTCCATTATTCGAGTAGATCATTCCTTGACCTATAAAGAAGTACAAAATATGATTGGTACAGGTAGTACTAAACCAGAATTAGAAACTACTTTAGAATTACTCAGTCATCTTTTCTTTGAATTAGCTCCCTTAGTTAAAGCTCAAAGATTACAAAGAGGCGGTTTTGATATTACTTTAGATCAAATCACTTCTTATTTTAAAGATGAAGGACGTATTGGCGCTATTGCTTCTTATGCTAGTTTACCCGTATTGTCTTTGATGACAGAATTAATGGTTTTAGTGGGGAAAGTAGTTGCTCAACACTTAAAAGAGTTGCAATTACCTAGTATTTATTGTACTCAAGCTAAACCAGATTGGGATGAATTAGAAGATTTATTAAAACTGGTAGCTAATTTAAAACTGGATTTTCACTTAGAATCTGAAGATGAATTACAATCTGTGGACTATTATCATCTTATTCAAGAATTTGGTAAATCTGACTATGAAAAAGTCCTTCATTATCTCCTTTTAAACTCCCTCAAATCTGATAAATATACTCAACATCCTTCTTCTCATTTCGGCTTGGCTTTACCTATTTATACTCATTGTGTTTCCCCCGGACAACGCTATGTTGATTTACAAATACAACGCATTTTAAAAGCCTTATTTCAATATGGGCGCGATCGCCGTCATAGTCGAGTTAGTAAAGGCATTGATTTACGCAGTAGTACTTGTTACGGGGAAATTAACTGGAATGTTTTACCCCCTGCAATTCAAACTTATTTAGAAGGTGATTTACATTCTTTAATAACCCATCTCAACGAAAGAGAAAAAATTGCACAAGATGCGGAATCTGATTTGGCGGGATTAAAAAAAGCCGAAAAAATGAAAGATTGTACGGGAAAAGTTTTTAGTGGTTTAATCACTGGAGTACAATCCTATGGTTTTTTTGTACAAATTGAAGATTCTTTAGTAGAAGGATTAGTCCATGTTAGCTCATTAAAAGATGATTGGTATGAATATCGTTCACGACATACTTGTTTAGTGGGGCGAAAAAATCGTACAGCTTATCGTCTTGGTGATACAGTAGAAGTGGAAGTTAAAAGCGTTGATTATTACCGCCAACAAATTGATTTAGTTACTGTCAGAGGCGGAAGTGATGCCGTTGATGAAGATTTTGAAGACTAAAAATAATTAGGAATAGGGAATAAGGATAAATTTATTTCTAAAATTTGAATAAATTACTTATTCTCCATTACTTAAAAACTTTCTTTTATTAAATAATTTATTTCAGTATATTAATTCAACAAAAATCATGAAAAAATTAATATTATTTCTCTGTTTAATAATTACTTTGACAGGCTGTGTTCGTTATGATGTGGAGGTTAAATTTCCTGAAGCTAACAGTGGTACAATGATTCAACATATTAAATTAGGGGAAGAATTAACCAGTTTTAGCGATGGTGAAGGTAATGCTTGGTTAAATAATCTTCAGAATAAAGCCATTCAATTACAAGGAAAAACTAAGCGTATCTCTAGGGAAGAATTAGTAGTAACTATTCCTTTTCATAATGGTGAAGAATTAGTAGATAAATTTAATCAATTTTTTGTGCCTCAACTTAGTAAAAAATCTCAAAAAAATCTCGCTAAAAATAACTCTAGTAATTTACTAGAATTAGAAGCAAAAATGTCTATTAAACAAAATAATTTACTTTTATTAGAAAGAAATACTCTTCATTTTAATGCTGATTTAAGTCCTTTAGGAGTTATCTCTAATGACGGTACAATTATTATTTCTTCGGGAGATTTAATTGATTTACGAATACAATTTAATTTTCCTTGGGGTGCGAAATTAATCAATAATAACGAGTTTCCTAAATGGGAGAAAACCCCTAATAATCAATATACTATTCAATTAGAAGCAGGACAAATTAATGATCTTACTGCTATTTTTTGGCTTCCTAATTATGTTGGTTTAGGTACAATGGCTATTACTTTATTTGTCTTATTAGGTTATTTCTTAAAGTATAAAAAATTACCTTTAATTAATTTATAAAGTTGATTCATTGATTTTATTACACCCGAAAAAAATTATTAGTAACTCTATAAAAAATTGCTCAAAGTATGTTATAATTTAAAGTCATTAACGGGATGTAGCGCAGCTTGGTAGCGCACTTCGTTCGGGACGAAGAAGTCGCAAGTTCAAATCTTGTCATCCCGATTCTCTGTAATCTTTATGCTGACTTGTTTATATCATTATTTTGCCTAATAAAAGTCTGTCTATAATTCATTTTTTAGTCTAAAAACTCTTTTTGACTCTGTTTAACTTTTTGCAAAAATGTTCGATTCCGAAGGAAATGACTCATCTATTTTTGTAACTAGATATGCCTTTATCATCTTAAATTCCTTACAGCATAGTCTGTTTAACTTCATTGTCTTCCCCTCAGATCTACTACCTAAAACTTCCCTTAACTTAACATTTTAATTGGTACGTCACGTCAGTTATATAAATTAAGTTGTCTTTTTTTATATTCTGTGTAATACTGAAGTTAATTTTAACATATTAATTATTGTCACTGAGAAGTTTAGTCATGGATACAAATCTTAAAGATAGAAATGTAAAACAAGTTAGTGCCGAATCATGGTATAGTCGCCCTTTATGGGGAAATCAATCTTTTTTAGCATGGTTTCAATCCCTTTTTGCTAGTAAACAAGAAATTCCTGAAACTACTCAAGCTATTTATCGTGATTGTCTCAATTCTTTGAAAAATATCTCTACTATGGCGAAAGCTATAGATGATAATAAATTTAACAGTGGAGAATTTGTCAAATTTTTAATGATAAATCGTCAGTTTGAGCAAAATATTGGTGCTTATGAAGGTTTAAAAGATAGTGTTGATTTATTAAAAATAGCTTTAGAAACCAAAGAAAGTTTTTTAAAGATTGAAGCTACCGAAACCCGTTATCGTAGCTATGCACAACAGGAATTTTATGAGTATGTCTTAGATCTGTTACAAAAAAAAATACGATGCAATACAATTTAAGGAATTAATTGAAAGGAAATTAACAGATATTATTCCTCAAATCAAAAGTGATGAAGGAAAAACAGCAATACAAGCCTATGTTAATTCTTTAGAAATTGTGGCTAAAAATAACTTAGGATTAAAATTACTTTATTTATTTAAGCAATATGATTTGAGTAATTTTGCTTTATTGCGTACCGTAGGTGACATTGCAGATACTTTTTATGATAAGAATTTAGATAGTATCAAAGAATTTATGGTAATGGTACAGGTAAATGCCGATGTTTTCTTGAAATTAGGACAAATTATTGAAGTTCCAACTCCTAAGAATAACCCAGAAACCTATGCTTTAATGTTACAGTATATTGCTTTAAAAAATAGACACGGCAAATCCTATGATCAATTTCAATCATTATTAGGATTATTGAGAGAGTGGGAAAAATTTTATAATCCTTTGATTGCTATTCGCCAAGAATATCCTCCTGAAGAATTTAAACAACCGATTCTTTTTGGGGATGATATACCCGGATTAACTATTTATGGTAAATATGAAAGTATGGTAAATTAATTTTCAGGAATCTTTTTTTACCTCTTTCGGAGGTTTTTTTTCTTTAATAGAGGGGATTTCTACATCGGTTAAATCAATATAAATAATTCTTTCACGAGGAATTTTTGTGGTAATGGATTTTAATTTTTCTAATGCCATTAATTGTTGAGGAAATTTTGAGTTATAAGCACCAATATGAACTTTACCCAATTCAGTGGTTAAAATTAAATTTGTGGGATTCTGCCAATCTATTTCTGTTATTTTTACATTAGATTGACTGATTAAATCGTATAAATCTTGCCAATAAGATAAATAAATTTGTGGTGTACCGAGAACTTTTAAGGAAGGAAGTTGATCTGACTTTTTTTGTAACTGTTTATAAACTTCATTGTCAACAAAAATCCCGTCTTTATCAACATAACCGATTCTTTTTAGTTCTAATTTTTTTGTTTTTGGAGATACCACCGAAGCTAAAGCGATGGCTACTGGTTTTTTTTCGGTTACTTTAATAGTCAGACTAGGGGGGAATAATTCTCTGGTAACGATAATATTAGCTAGGGGGACTTTTTTCTGTAAATCTTCTGTTAATTGAGAAGTAGATAATTTTAATAGAGATTGAGGGTATTTCAGAGGAATTAAGCTACGAAGTTCGTCATCGGTAAGTAAATCATTACCTTGTAAATTAATTTGTTTACTGTCTCGAATTACCCAATGAGGTAAAGTTAAAACCCAAAAAACTCCTACTGTGAGGGATAAAATCATTAAACTACGATTGAAAGAAACAAAGTTTTCCCATCTCTGCTTACTTTTAATCTTATCACGACGAGATTTTAGGTTAGTAGTAGAAATAACAGTATTAGAACTCATTTCTTAATAATTAGGGGTTACTGAATAAAGTATTCTGGTGAGGTTAGGTATCGGGTATTAGGTTAAAGAATTTACAAAAAATTTATGTTTATTCATTTTCTTATTTTCCTTCTTTTCTGAATTAAGCTGATTCTGATTTGGGTAAAGGAGAAGGAAGAACTAATAATTCAGCAGTACTGCGTTTTTCTACCATTTCTTTGGTGATTATACAATGTTGAACATCTTGTCGAGAAGGTAATTCATACATCACATCTAACATGATTTCTTCCACAATACCTCTTAATGCCCTTGCTCCAGTTTTACGTCTGTAGGCTTCTTGAGCGATCGCACGAATAGCATCAGGTTCAAAGTCTAAAGTAACATTATCCATGCCGATTAATTTTTGAAATTGTTTAACTAAAGCATTCCGAGGTTGAGTAAGAATAGAAATCAAAGTTTCTTCATTTAAAGAATCTAACACAGCGACAACGGGTAAACGTCCAGCAAATTCAGGAATTAAACCAAAACGGACTAAATCATCAGGCTGTAATTGACGAGCAGCTTCAGATACTCTTTGTTCTTTTGAGATGGCATCGGGGGCAATTTCAAAACCGAGAACTTTTTTCTCTTTATTTTGTTCGATAATTTTATCTAAACCCACAAAAGCGCCACCGCAGATAAATAAAATTTTGCTCGTATCGATGGTGATACAGTCTTGATAAGGATGTTTTCTACCACCTTGGGGTGGGACATTTGCTACTGTACCTTCTAACATTTTTAATAAGGCTTGTTGTACTCCTTCTCCTGAAACATCTCTGGTAATGGAAGGATTTTCGCTTTTACGGGCAATTTTATCAATTTCGTCAATATAAATAATACCTCGTTGGGCTTGTTCTAAATCTAAATTAGCGACTTGTAATAAACGTAATAATATATTTTCCACATCTTCCCCAACATAACCTGCTTCGGTTAGAGTGGTAGCATCAGCGATGGCAAAAGGTACATCAAGGATTTTTGCTAAAGTTTGTGCTAATAGAGTTTTACCTGAACCAGTAGGGCCTATCAATAAAATATTCGACTTTTGTAACTCTATAGAGTCATCGTTATTAACTTGACTTTGTTCAGAATCTTCGGAAACCGTTAAACGTTTGTAATGATTATAAACAGCAACAGACAATACTTTTTTAGCTTCATCTTGTCCTATTACATATTGATCAAGACGTTGTTTAATTTCTCTAGGTTTAGGTAATTTATTGAAAGAGAGAGGTTTATAATTAGTTGCACCACTTTTAGAAGATTTATTATTCCCATAGATGTGAGAGTTATGATTTTTCGGGGGGGAGGGCATTAATTCTTCTTCTAAAATTTCGTTGCAAAGTTCGACACATTCATCGCAAATATAAACACCGGGGCCTGCGATTAATTTGCGTACTTGTTCTTGGGATTTCCCACAAAAAGAACATTTTAAATGAGAGTCATATTTAGCCATAAGATTAAGATTAAGAAATAAAATTGGTAAAAAAAAATAGATAATTAGAATAATTCGGTTACATCTATTGATTTACGGCTTAGGGGAAGATCGATGCCGTCTCGAATGATCACTTCATCAATAAGTCCATAATCTTTAGCTTCGGCAGAAGACATATAAAAATCTCTTTCGGTATCTTCACTAATTTTTTCAATGGGTTGATTAGTATGATCTGCTAGTAATTGATTTAATTTTTGTTTGATATAAAGAATTTCTTTGGCTTGAATTTCAATTTCACTGGCTTGACCTTGGGCGCCACCGAGGGGTTGATGTATCATGAACCTAGAATTAGGTAAACCTAAGCGTTTTCCTTTTGCACCACCAGAGAGTAAAAATGCTCCCATACTAGCGGCAATACCGTAACAGATTGTAGAAACATCTGGTTGAATATGTTGCATGGTGTCATAAATTGCTAAACCAGAATAAACTGAACCGCCGGGGGAATTGATATAAATATAAATATCTTTATGGGGATCTTCTGCTTCTAAATATAATAGTTGAGCTACGATAGAATCTGCTAATTTATCGTCAATAGCAGTGCCTAAAAAAATAATTCTTTCTCTCAACAAACGAGAATAAACGTCAAAAACTTTTTCTCCCATACCTGTAGATTCCACTACCATTGGTACAGAATTGTTGATCATATTCACTTCCTGCACGGAATATAAATTAGGTTGATAACTATTGTGGAATAAAATTTGAGATGATTGTGATTCTAGCATAGCTTTTTAACCGTTACAGTAAGACCCGATTTAGTTTTTACACTATTTCATTATACTTAAATCTTGCCACTACGACATCGGCAATGATAATTGACTGTTTATCGTGGATAATTCCTATTTATTTGGTATGAATAGTTACAGAATATTTTTTTGAAAAATCTATAGGCTAATAGGTTATGTGCAGAAATAAGGAAAATTGATAATATCTATGAGAATTGAACAAATCAAGGCTTTTCTAGCGGTAAGTGAAACGGGAAGTTTTGGACAAGCGGCTAAATTATGCAACGTAACACAATCAACTATTAGTCGTCAAGTTCAAGGTTTGGAAAATCATTTAAAAACGACTTTATTTCATCGTCAAGCACAAGCTAAATTAACCGTTAGCGGCGAAAAACTTTTACCTCATGCTAGGCGTATTTGTCAGGAGTGGGAAAAAGTCGAGGAAAAAATCCAAGATTTGTTAGGGGGAAAACAACCAGAGTTATGTGTAGCAGCAATTCATTCTGTTTGTGCTTATTATTTACCGCCAATTTTACAGACTTTTTGTCAATGTCATCCTCATGTACAATTAAGAATAACTGCTTTAGGTAGCGATCGCACTCTTAAAGTATTACGAGATGGTTTAGTAGATATAGCCATCGTAATGAATAATAAATATTTGACATCCACATCGGAAATGATTGTCAAGCATCTATACTATGAGCCTATTAAAGTAATGGTATCAAATAATCATCCTTTGGCAACACAAAAAAGCGTGACTATTTCCGAATTAGCAAAATATTCTCAAGTAATTTTTAAAGATGGTTATGGAATGCAAAGAATAGTTCAAGATGTATTTGCTAGTTACGGATTTGGGTTAGAAGTAGCGATGGAGTTAAATACTTTAGATGCTTTTCGGGGAGTAATTCGCCAAGGAAATTTGATTGCATTACTTCCTGAATTAGCTTTACAGGAATCAAAATCTGATTCTTCCTTAGCAATTATCCCTATCGATATGGAATCAATAAATCCCCTTGAAAATCAATTAACCAGAGAAGTAGTTTTAATTACAACAAAGGATCGTTTTGAAATTCCTACGGTGCGAGATTTTTTTAATTTGGTATATGAATACGGAAAAAAAAAATAATGACTAATTGTAGCTATGATCTTAAAATTTTATCAAGTAAATAAATATTAAATCAATGATTATTTTCAATTTCTCATCTGAAAAAATAAATCTAATTTTTTTCTTTAAAATGTTGCCAAAAATATTTTTATTTGTTATAATAGAAGTAACAAACAAAGCCACCTTTTCTTGACCCGTTGCGGTCGGGGAGGGGTGGCTTGTGCTTATTTTTTTTCTTAAAACACCATCAAGAATTGAAAAAAAGGCTAATTAATGCAATAATAAATGACGAGTATGATCAAGAGAAACTAATCCTTGTTTTTGTAAATCTCCTAATATTCGAGTAACGGTAACTCTAGTTGTACCGATAGCGTTGGCTAAATTTTGATGGGTAAATCTAACTTTAATTCTAGTAAAAGATTCTTGTTTTTCACCAATTTCTTTCGCTAAAAGTTTGAGTAATTTGAGTAATCTATCTTCTACTTTTTTTAATCCCGCAATAGCTAGTAATTCTTCAGTTTGTCGAAGACGTTTGGCTATTTGAGAAAGAATTTTATGGGCTAGAAGAGGATTTTTGTCAATTTCTTCTAAAGAGTACCATTTTAAATAAACATCAGAAAGGGTTTTAGCTTGAAAAGTATCTACTGAAGTTAACCAAAGACCAAAAAAATTATCGGATTGTACCCATCCTAACAGAGTTTCTTCTCCTTGAGGATTAAATTTAAGTAATTGTACTACTCCACGATTAACCTCCCAAATACCTTGAGAAACTAAGGGTATTTCTTCTCCTCGCTCATAAAAATGTAACCTTCTTTCAGTGGGAGAAATAGTTAAATGATGAGAAGGGTAGCTAAGTAGCATAGAATTTATGGTAGTTGAAAATACATTGATTTAAACAATAGACTATCTTGTAAAAGTTAAGAAAAGGTAATGATAAGTTTAAGTTTTATTTTTTAATGTCATGAAAAGATTATGAATAAGAATATTGAGAGTGAATTAGTTACCCCAAAAGAGATACAAAAGTTATATCAATTAACTATTTATGGGCGATGGATATTAGTTTGTTTATCGTGGATTTTGATTCTTCCTTGGGGATTGTGGGAATTAAGGGAAACTATTTCTTTATGTAAAGAATATTGTACTTGGTCAGGGATACGTTTAGGTTTAGAATTTAATCCTTGGGCGGCTTTAGGGTTAAGTTTTTGTATTGCTTTTACCACTTCTGTTTTAGTGTGGCAAAGTAGTTATATTTTACGGGGAGATTTTTCTGAGAAACAAAAATATTACCTGACTCAAAAAGTTACTCAAATTCGTCAAAAGGGTAAAAAATATTGGCTTTATTCTTTTGTTTGTGAGGATGAAAATTAATAAAGTATGAAAAGTAAAAGACAACAAAAATTATTACTTATTTTTATTAATTAAATCTCTTGTAAAATTAAATATGGGATAGAATGAATCATAATTTTCCTCTAGGGTTGATTGAAAATATTAGTTACGATCACAATATAAATTAAATGAATACGGTATGATTTCTTCAACGACATAAATTTGTTATCACGACACTTAATTTGGCACAGACAACAACTAATTCGGTACTGTACATGGGTATTATGGAGTATAGGGGAATCGAACCCCTTACCTCTGCGGTGCGATCGCAGCACTCTACCAAATGAGCTAATACCCCGAGATAAGATTAAATTATATCATAGTGGGGGATTTTTCTGTCTGGTCACCAATCCAATCTAAATCTAACTCCATGAGATGATCTACACACCAGTTAGCTTGTCGATGTAAGATATGAAAAGGATAGGTATTAGTTACTCCTACCACTGACATTCCCGCATTTTTTGCTGCTTTGATACCTATGGGCGTATCTTCAATAACCAAACACTGAGAGGCTTCAAGGTATAAATTCAGATTTTGTTGATTTAATTTTTTAATTGCCCATAAGTAACAACTAGGTGACGGTTTTCCTAATTTGATGTCTTCTCCGGCTACAATTACATTAAAATATTGTCTTATATTCATTCTATTCAAAATATACTCTACTTCTCGCTCAAACAATCCTGTCACCATTGCCAGTGATAAATTACGAGTTTGAAGGGAAAGGATAAATTCAATTACTTTGTCATAAATAGGTAATTCTGACATTTCTTGAACAATTTTATAGTAACCATCGCTTCTTTTTTTGATGAGTTTATCTAAATATTCATCAGAGATAATTCTTCCTCTTTTTGCTAAAATATCACGAAAAGAAGATCGATCATTTTTACCTAGACAAATTTCTTGATATTCTTTTCCTGAAGGGCGTAAATTTTCTGCTAATAATAAATCATCAATCAATTTTTTTTGGATTTTTTCATCATTAATGATTACTCCACTAAAGTCAAATAAAACCGCTTTTAAAACCATGTTAAATTTAGTTAAAATAATAAAATTAAATAAACATTTTTATGTTAACATAATATCAATTATTTATTAGTTAAAGAACCTCCGCAACTAGAACCATTACCAGCAGTGCAACCATAGCAATAGTTTCGAGTTTGTATCTGATTAATTAAATCTAAGTTATTTTCTTCAATAATTTTTTGTAAAGTTACTTTTTTTTGTAAATTATCTAAAGCATAAATATTCTCCATTTGATTAAAATCGCAGTCATAAATATTGCCTAAATAATCCACTGATAATTGATTTTTACACATTAAATTATTTAATATTTTGCTATTAAAATGTTCTGCTAAAAAGTGTAAATAACTATCTTGTAAATGATGTTTTTCAAGATAAAAATTAGTTCTACCGATAGGTAAATTAGTAATAGTTAATAGCTGATTAAATTTAATATTAAAATTATCTAATAAATATTGTTTATAATCTTTTTCTAAGTTTTTTTGATCGGGAGTTAATTGAAAGTTATTATCTTTTGGTAAAGGTGGATTATAGACTAAATCAATAACTAAATTTGGATTAATTCCATAGCCTAATTGATTAAGTTTTTGTAAGGCAAGAATAGATTTATTATAAACTCCGTTACCTCTTTGTTTATCGACATTATCTTCTAAATAACAAGGTAAAGAAGCGACAACTCTGATTTGATTTTGAGCAAAATATTGTGGTAAATCTTCATAACTAAACTCAAAAAAAATGGTTAAATTTGATCTAACTATTATCTCTTTATTATTATTTCTAGCTGTTTTTACTAATTCTTTAAAACCATAGTGCATTTCTGGTGCACCTCCTGTCAAATCAACAGTTTTTATTTGTGGAAAATTATTAATAATTGTGACTAATTGTTCACAGATTTCGGGGGTTAATTCTTCTTTTCGTTTTGGAGATGCTTCCACATGACAATGATGACAAGAAAGGTTACATTTTCTACCTAAATTTATCTGCAAAACTGTTATTTTATCTTTGAGTAAATTATGATTAATTTTATCTGTAAAGTTAGTTATTTTTTCTTGAATTAGCATTATTGAGTGATAATAATATTTAGTTAATATTGATGATTTTTGTGGGCAATGCCCACTCTATTTTTAGCAACAAGATGTTGGAGGGCAACAAGAGTTATTATTAATTTGCTCAGATTTTTCTTTAGAGGCTTTGACAGTTAATGAGCGAAATTCGATTCCATTTACTACTTGCCAAGGTTCGTTTTGTTTTGCTAAAATTTCTACTTGTTTAAATCCTGCATTTTCAAACATTTTGATAAATTTATCTTCCCGAAAAGCCCCAGATATACAACCACTCCATAATTCAGGATCTTTTACCATTTCTAATGGGACATCTTCGTTACATATTATATCAGAAATAACTGCTTTTCCTTCACTTTTTAAGACTCGATAAATTTCGTTAAATAATTGTTTTTTATCATCAGGTTTAACTAAGTTTAAAACACAATTAGACACCACAATATCAATAGAATTATCTTTTATTAAGGTTTCTTCTTGACGAAGGTGATCGCATTCTGTTTCAAAAGTGCGTAATTGTTCTAAACTATTAATAGGATTATTTTTTAACCACAATTCAACCTTGTGTAAAGGCAATTTTAAATCTTGAATTTTAGCCTTAATAAAGTTAGTATTATTATAGCCTAATTTATCACTAATTTCTGATTGATATTTACGAGCTAAATTAAGCATTTCATCATTAAAATCAACCCCGATAACCTGTCCATTTTTACCAACTTTTTGAGCAATAATATAACAATTTTTTCCTGCACCTGAGCCTAAATCTAAGACAATTTCACCCTCCTTTACATATTTAGTAGGATCTCCACAGCCGTAATCTTTTGCTATAATTTCATCAGGAATAATTGTCAGAAATTGAGTGTCATATTCTGTCGGGCAACATAAACTAGGTTGATGATTTTTTGCCCCTTCTTCGTATCTTTCTAAAACTGATTTTTCTATATCGTAACTCATAGTTAATTTATCTCGAAATAATGATTAATTATTGTTTTGAATCTATTAGTTTATGTTCTATTAAAGCTAGTTTACCTGAAATTTAGCTGAAGATAAACTGAAAGTAATGATTATTGAGTCACAAAAAGTTAAAATAATTTAATATCAAATCAAGAAAGATAACATCTATGGATGAAATTCCAGTTGCTTTAAGGGAAGCGAAAAAAACAATCAAATCAAGTTATATCACCACAAATAAGGTTAATATTGTCATTGTAGGGAGTACTGTTGCGTTTTTAGCACTGGCTTTCTTCTTTTTTAACCGAAATTCTCCGCAAAAGTCTGTAAATGTTAATCAAACTCAACCTGTAGAAACTGTCGAAAATAATACACCTACGGTGACACAAAACCAGACATCACCACCATTGAATCAAGAGGAGAAAATTCCTGATAATATTTTAGGGCATTTACCCTATGAAGAAGCACCCCAAAACGAGTTAAAAGCTATTACCAACGATGGTGGAATCAAATTAAGACAGAAGGCGGCAGATAAATTTTTACAAATGCAAACCGATGCGAAAACTCAGGGTGTAATTTTAATGCCAATATCAGGATTTAGATCCATTAAAGATCAAGAATACCTCTTTTTTCAGGTAAAAGAACAACGGAAACAACCCACTTCAAAAAGGGCAGAAGTAAGTGCACCGCCAGGATATAGTGAACATCATACTGGCTACGCCATCGATATTGGTGACGGTAATGTACCTGCAACTAATTTAAGTACTAATTTTGAGCAAACTTCTGCTTATAACTGGTTAAAAAATAATGCAGCGAAATATAGTTTCGAGTTGTCTTTTACTCCCGATAACTTACAGGGTGTCAATTATGAGCCTTGGCATTGGCGTTTTGTGGGGGATACTCATAGTTTAGAGACTTTTTATAAAGCACGTCAACTTACCACTAAATTAAAGTAGTAAAAGCATTAAATAACTAATAAAATGAAGGTTAATTATTTATTATAAAGCATAAAATATTACGGCTTTAATGTCATTATTAGTTTTTTATCTTCGTTAGTTTAAGATTAAACTTGTTACAAAAATTATCTAAATTAAATCATATTTTACCTTCAATAATTGCCTCTGATTCATGGGCGATATTTCTGAGTTTATCTAACATTTCTTGAGAGACATTTTCCCATAAATTTCGTTGAGATGCTTCGATTAATCTTTCGGCTATATCTCTTAATGCCCAAGGGTTTTTTTCTTGAATAAATTGCTGTATTTTTTCATCGAATAAATAACTTTTAGCTACTCCTTCAAACATAAAATTAGGTACACTTTTCGTAGTAGCTGAATAGGCAAATAAATAGTCCACAGTAGCACTCATTTCAAAAGCGCCTTTATAACCATGACGCATAACTCCTGCTATCCATTTAGGGTTAATAACTCGACTGCGATAAACCCTCGCAATTTCCTCTTTTAATGCCCTAACTTTTGGGTTATTAGGTTGGGAATTATCCCCAAAATAAGTAACAGGATTTTCTCCTTTTAAATGTCTGACTGCTGCGGTTAATCCTCCTTGAAATTGGTAATAATCATCGGAATCTAATAAATCATGTTCACGGTTATCTTGGTTGTGTAAAACTATTTGCAATTCCTTCAATCTTTGCTCAAAAACTTCTGGCATAGAAACTCCTTTACTGCCTTGATAAGCATAACTACTCCAGTTTAAATAAGCCCTAGCTAAATCAGCATCTGTTTCCCAATTTTGTGACTCCATTAAACCTTGTAAACCAGCACCATAAGCACCCGGTTTTGAACCAAATAAACGATAACTTGCTCTATCTTTTGCTTGATTATTTTCTAATCCTTGATTTAACCAATATTTGGTCTCTTTTTCTACTTGTAAAGCAAGGGGATTATTTTCTTTTTCTTCTTTAAGGGTTGACAAATTTACAATCGCTTTATGCAATAATTCCAGTATATTGGGAAATCCGTCACGAAAAAAGCCCGAAACTCTAACAGTTACATCTATACGAGGTCGCCCTAATACAGAAATAGGGATAATTTCATAATCCACAACCCTACGAGTAACGCCATCCCAGACAGGTTTTATGCCCATTAATGCCATAATTTGAGCAATGTCATCTCCTCCTGTGCGCATAGTGGAAGTACCCCAAACGGAAATCGCTAATGTGCGAGGATATTCGCCGTTTTCTTGGGTATATCGTTCAATTACTGCATCTGCTGCTTTTCTACCTACATCCCAAGCTGTTTCACTGGGAATTGCTCTTATATCCACCGAATAAAAATTGCGTCCCGTGGGTAATACATCAGACCTACCTCGACTAGGTGCACCTGATGAACCACTGGGGATAAATTTGCCTTCTAATCCTCTCATTAAATTGGTGATTTCTTGATCAGTTTTTCTCAAGTTTGGTAGTAAATTATTCGCTATCCAATTAAGAGATTTTTCGGTATGTTTTCCTAAGCTAATTTTTTGATAATTTTTTTTGTTTAATAATTCAGCTATCTCAGATTTACCTTTATCATTATTAATAATTGATTCTATATTTTGTAAAAATAAATTAGTATTATTTCTTCCTTGAATAAGATTATCAATTAATTGACAAGCAAGATTTTCTATATATTCTTTGCTTTCTTTATCTTCTAGTTTATCTTTAATATTAGATAATGGCTTATCTTCTTGATTATTTATTATTAATTCAGTTAAATTATTTTCTAAATCTTGTTTAATAGCTTCAATTAAACCTAAGTTATTATAACTACTAAAACGTGCAATTGCTATAATTAAATCTCTTAATTGTCTTCCTTCGGGGCATTCTCCAAAAATATGCAACCCATCCCTAATTTGAGCGTCTTTTAATTCACATAAATAACTATCAGTAGTAGTTAAAAATTCTGAAAAACTATCTTTATTTAGCTTTTTAATGGCTAAATCTTCATTTAAGTTAGTTTCTTTTATTAATTTTACTATGCGATCGCCAATAATATTTAAACGACTAGGATTAAGACTTTGTGCTTGATAATATTCATCAATTAAAGCCTCTAATTCTAATAATTCATTATATAATTCTGCACGGGTTAAAGGTGGGGTTAAATGATCAATAATGACTGCATTTGCTCTACGTTTTGCTTGTGAACCTTCACCCGGATCATTTACAATAAAAGGATAAAAATTAGGTAAATTATCTAAAGTTATTTCAGGGTAACAATTCTCTGATAAAACTAAACTTTTACCCGGCAACCATTCTAAATTACCATGTTTTCCTACATGAATAATAGCATCAGCTTTGAAAATTTCTCGCACCCAATAATAAAAAGCTAAATAATGATGAGTGGGCTCTAAATCTGGTGCATGATAATTTAAACTAGGATCTAAATCATAACCTCTTGAGGGTTGAATGCCAATAAAAATATTACCTAATTGTAAACCAGAAATGGGGATAAATGTTTCCCCTATCTTTGACTCCTCTCTTAGTAATGGCAATCCCCCCGTCTTCGACTCCCCCCTTAGTAAGCAGGGCTGGGGGGTATCAAAATCACCCCATCTATTAATAATTTGTTGTTGAACTTCTAAGGGTAAAGTTTGAAAATAATTTTGATAGTTTTCTAAAGATAAATATTGATTAATTTTTCGGTTAGATTGCATTTCTAAATCATTAGTTACCCCTTCAATTAATTTAAAAATCAAGTCATCACCGTTAGCTGGAATATCATTAATTTTATAACCATTATTAAGTAAAGAGTTTAAAATATTAATGCAACTAGCTGGAGTATCTAAACCAACACCATTAGCAATTCTTCCGTCTTTATTGGGATAGTTAGCTAAAATTAAAGCAACTTTTTTTTCTGAGTTATTAATCTTACTTAAATTAACCCATTTTTTTGCTAGTTTAGCAATATATTTTACTCGATTTATTAAAGGTTTATATTCGATAATATCTGTTTCTAATTGAGAATGCCAAGTTGCGACAGATTTAAAGGAAATCGCACGAGTGATAATTCTTCCATCCACTTCAGGTAAAGCAACATTCATAGCAACGTCTCTCGGCGATAAGCCTTGAAAGTTATCTTCCCAATACTGTTGAGTGCTACCACTTAAGATAACTTGTAAAACGGGAATATCTAATATTTGCCAAATTTTAGCGTTAATTTCATCACCGATTTTAGCCACAGAAAAGCTAGTGGTATTTAAAATTAATCTTACTTGATGATGTTGTAATAATTTTATTAATTCTTCTTGAATATCTATCTCTTGGAGGGAGGATACATAAATAGCAATATTGGTTAAATTTTCTTCTTCTAAACTTTGACATAATGCGTCAATGGGTTTAAGATTACTTGATAAATAATGAGATCGATAAAATATAATAGCAGTGTCAATATTTGAATTAATTATCTTATTTTCTGAGGTTAATTTATTTTCTTTTACTTTATTTATTGGCATTCCTCCCTCTGAATTATTCTCTTTAGTAAAAGATGTCGAATTTTTGTTATAAATTCCTAAACGAGAAATTACTTGAGGTGAATTAAAGTTAAATTTAGTATCAAAAAAACTGTCACTTATAAACTTAAAAGCATTAACAAAATTTTCCACTCCTCCTTCTGTTAAATATTGCCAAAATTGATTAACGTTAGATAACGAAATATTAGAATGATTAATTAACTCGAAATCAGGACGATCATCTCCGGGTAAAATGATTAAATGAGCGTTATTTTGGCTAACTATTTCTTTACAAACTTCTAAGCCATAACTCCAATAACTTCTTCCTCCTAATAATCGTAAAATAATCACTTTTGCTTGTGATAAAACTTCTTGTGCATAAGTATCAATCGTCAATTCTTGTTGTAATTGCAGTAAATTAACCACTCGAATATCAGGAAAATTTGCGGGTAAATATTCCATAGAAGCAGCGATAGTTTGAATATCCGTATCTGCGCTAGTTAAGAAGATAATAGGCGCTGGATTTTGTTGAATAATAATTACCCCATCGGTATCAGGATTCCATCCGCTAGGGTTTGCTTGAATTCTGTGCATTTAGAGATTTATCTTTGAATAAGGAGAATTAGATTCTTTCTTTTGCTACTATATCGATAATTTACAGTTTTTTAACTTATATAAAAGAAATTTTAAATAAATTTATCCGATAACTTGCATAAAACAGAAAATCATGACTGATAAGTAGATGGCAAGAAAAATAATAAATACAATTTTATGAAATCAATCAATTAAAATGAACTTACAGACTTTATTAACACCACCTTTTGAAAGTTTAGTTAAAGAAATTCATGCCGTTAATCATTCATGGAAATTAGCAGCCGATGAAATATTTAATAATGAACATTTTTTAGCAAAATCTTTGAGAGATTTAAAAGTAAGATTACAAGTTAAACTTTTAAGGAATTATGCCCCTAATTTTGTCTATTTAATTGAAGATAAAGAAATAGTTTCGGAAGAAGTACTTTATAGTTTACAATTAATTTCTAATGTGGATAATTATCAAGATGCTGCTCATTTACCTATAAGAGTGGCAAAAGAAGTTTTATCTTTAGAAGAAATTAACAAATTTTCAAAAAAATATCAACTTTAGGGAATAAAATATCAAATTATGCTTAATTTTTTCTTAACTATTTCCAATATTTTAGGATTGGCTTTAATTCTTGTATTTGCTATTTATTTTATTTGGCAAGAAAATCAAGATATAAACAACTATAAAAGTGATAACAATTTCAAATTAATTAATGATGCTATAGATTTTTTAACGCAAAGTAAAAATAAAACAACTATTAATTTTGATGATTGTGATAAAAAAGATATTAGAGAAGATGTTAGAAAGTGGGTATTAAAACATTTAAAAGGTAAAACAAATCAAGATTTAACTTTTTCTCCTGAGTTAGAAAATAATGATTATATTCTCTCATCTTATCCTAGCTTATTAAGCAATTCTGTACCTCGTAGCCCAGTTTATTATGCACCAACTTTATTAACAGCTTTAGGCATTTTAGGCACTTTTTTAGGCATCTTTTTAGGTTTGCAAGAAATAGGTATAAGCGGAATTGATAACACACAATCATTATTAGATTCTTCCACTAAATTATTAGAGGGAATGAAAACAGCTTTTTCTACTTCTTTAGCTGGAATGAGTAGTGCTATTTTTATGATGTGGTATTTAGCAAGAGGGGCAAAATTAAGACAAAATACTCGTAATAATTTAAGAAAAAAACTGAGTGAAATTGCTTTTCTTGAATCACCTCAAAAGTTACTATCAAGATTAGATAATTCTTCTAAAGAAGATACGTCTAAAAGTTTAGAAAATTTAGCTAATAATCTTAGTTTTTTAAGTAGTTTAACACCAGAAAATATTGCTAATGAAATTCAAAAAGCTATTATTTCTGATGAGAGTATTTTAATCAAACAATTACAGTTACAAACTAAAAGTCTTGATGATTTAAGTAACTTAACTCCTGCAAATATTGCTTCGGCTATGCAAAAAGTTATTACTTTAGAAACATCATTTATTGTTGCAGAATTAGAGAAACAAAATAATTATTTACAACATCTTACCCCTGCGAATATTCAACAAGTAGTTAGAGATGCCATCGCTACGGAAAAAGTTGCTATTGTAGAAGAATTACAAGCACAAAATAATTATTTACAACATCTTACCCCTGCGAATATTCAACAAGTAGTTAGAGATGCCATCGCTACGGAAAAAGTTGCTATTGTCGAGGAATTACAAGCACAAAATCGTTATTTAGAAAATCTTACACCTTTTGCCATCGCCAATGCAATTCAACCTTTAGTAACTCCTATTCAGGAAGAATTAACGGCTTTGAAACAGATACAAATAGCGCAAGAATCTACCATACAATCATTAATTAAACAGTTACGCAACGAATTAATTGAGCCAGTAGTGCAAAGATTGGATCAAAGTGCTAAACTCACAGAAGAAGCATCCCTTGCCGTCAGAGAATTGAAAGACGAGTTAGGCGGTATTACCGAAAGTTTATCTGGTGCAGTACAAACAATCCAAGAATTTCAAAGAGATACTCTCATTAAATTGCAGGAATTTGCTCAAAGTTTACAGGAAATTTTAAATCAATTTAGTGGTGATACTAAAGGAGTTTTACAACAGGTAGCCGAAGAAATCAATAACGCCGTTGCGCAAAGTATAATTGGCATGGAGGCACAAAGACAAGCCTTTGAAATTAGTGCTAATTCTGCGGCTAATACTTTTAGGGGGATTCGAGAAGATTTACAGGAGGCTTTAATTACTCAGGCAACCCAACAAAAAGAAATGTTAGAAGGGGTGAAAAATTCTACTGAAAGCATTTTAGACAAAACAACTATTGCTTTTTCTCAACAAACAGAAACCATTAAAAATGTCGGAGAAGAAGCATCTCAATTAATGAATCAAGCAAAAGAAAATCTCCTTGAAACTCTCACAAATATTGATACTATTTTATATCAAACTCGCATTACTTTGCAGGAAGAATTAGAGAGATTTAGACTAGAATATCAAGTATCTTTAACGGAATTTTTTACCCAACAAAATAACTTATTAGAGGAAACTTTAAGCAAACAAAAAGAAGGTTTAGCGGAAGTTGTTAATAATTTACAAACTACTTTTAAAGAAGAAGCCGAAACGAGAAAAGAATTAAGTAATGAAGTCAATCAAAGTTTAGGAAAAATTCAAGAAACGGTGAAAATAGTTAATAACTTAGTTAACGTTGTCGGCATGAATTCTAGTGAAAGATTTGCCCAACTTCAAGAGTTAGCTTATACCATCGGTAATGAAGCCCAAAAAGTTGAAAGTAGTTATCAAAAAATGAATGAAAAAGTTAATAATAATGTAGAGTTAATGACTAATAAATTTGAAGAAACTATCACGAAAATTGTTGAAGAATTTAATCAACTATCATCTAACACTAATACTCAAATTAATGATTATTTGACTAATGCTAGTCATAGTTATAATGAGAGTTTTAATGATGCAGATAAAGCCATGGCTAATATTTGCAGTAAATTAAATGATACTTCTCACGGTTTAATGAATGTTGCTGAATATTTAGTCGCTTCCGCTAATGATTTAAAGCAAACTAATATTAATAATAATTAATAAGATTATCGGTTGGGTAAATAAACAAACTCAACCACAATATTGACTAACTTATCATTAATAAAAGAGGAAAAATGAGCGAATTTTTAGAATACGAAACTGAAGAAGAATTACTAGAAGAGCAAGATTCTGGGGTATGGTTATCAGTAGGGGATTTAATGTCTGGATTATTAATGTTTTTTGCTCTCTTATTTATTGCTGTTTCTGCTCAATTGCAAGAAAAAATTACTCAAATTAATCAAAAAGAACAAGAATTACTAGAAAAAGAAGAAGTGTTACAAAAAACAATTGATAAAGCAAAGCAATTAGAAGAACAACTAATTAAATATAAAAAAGTTATTGATGAGTTGCCTTCAAAAATTGTTAATGCTTTACAGAATAAACTCAGTAATGGACAAATGGAAGTTGATCCAAAAACAGGGGATGTAAAATTAGGAGAACAAATTTTATTTGATGAAGGTAGTACACAACTTAAACCTGAAGGAAAAGAATTTTTAAAATCATTTATTCCTGTATATAGTGATGCCATTTTTTCAGATCAATTAATCGAAGAAAAAGTTATAAGAATTATTATAGAAGGGCATACAAGTTCAAAAGGTTCAGAAGAATTAAATATGGAATTAAGTTTAAAAAGAGCATTAGCGGTAAATGATTATATTTTCAGTCTTAATTTTAATGATAAAGATAAATTTAAACAAAAAATATTACCTGCTGGAAGAGGAGAAATTGAAGCTAATCAAGAAAAAGACACAGGGGAAGATAGAAAAGTTATTTTTAAATTTCAGTTAAAAAAAGAAGATTTTACGGATTTATTATAATTCTTGAAAAATACAAATTTTTAAAATTAAACTATATTAAAATTAATACACAAATGAGCGAATTTTTAGAATACGAAACCCAAGAAGAATTACTAGAAGAGCAAGATTCTGGGGTATGGTTATCAGTAGGGGATTTAATGTCTGGATTATTAATGTTTTTTGCTCTGTTATTTATCGCTGTTTCCGCACAATTAGTAAGATATGAAGAAATAATTAAAACTTTACCTGAAAGAATTATTAATGCTATTGAAAATAAAATTGGTGATAAAGGTAACTTAACAAGAGATGAAAAAACAGGAGATATAACCTTACCAAATGAAATTCTTTTTGATGAAGGTAGTTTTCAATTGAAGCCAAAAGGTAAAACTTTTTTAAGAGAGTTTATTCCTGCTTTTAGTGAAGCTGTTTTTGCTGATGAATTAATCGCTAATAATATTAGTATGATAATTATAGAAGGGCATACTAGCTTAAAAGGTTCAAAAAAAGATAACATGGAATTAAGTTTTCAACGGGCATTAGCAGTGACAGAATATATTGATACAATTAATTTTTCTAATCAAGATAAATTCAGAAATAAATTATTAGCGGCAGGAAGAGGAAATATTGATGCGAATAAAGAATTTGATGATCCAAAAGATAGGAAAGTGATGTTTAGATTTCAATTTAAAAGAGAAGATTTAGGACAAGTATTTAAGAATAAAACTAATAATTAATTATGACATTTTTTACTGCTAAATTTCAACCTTTAAAATTTGAAAAACCTGAGCCTAAAGAGTTATGGAAATTAGGTTATGGTATCAAAGGAGAAATAATAACACCTCCTCAATTACCTAATGGTATTGAATTTGATAAAAAAATAAAATCTCGAAATATTGAGCAAATTATTAATGATATAGAAAAAAATAACTTAGAAAATATTAGTTTATTAGAATGGGTTTATTGTCTATTTAGTAAACATAGTTGGGATGTAGAAAATCCTGATAAAAGTTTATCAACTTCTGAAAAAATTTGGAAATTTACTAAAAAATCTGATGCCCTTAAATTACGGTTATTTTGGCGTTTAGTTTTATATACTTTTAACCCCAAGGAAAAAATTTTACCATTTTCTTTAGCTGATACTTGTCCTAGTTTTGAACCACAAAACGAAGATGATAAATCATTAATTAAAATTGTTAATTTACTATTTCAAAATTCTTATGAAGAATTAGCAGAAATTTGCTTAAATAAACTTATACAACCTAATAAATTATTAACTCAATATTCTTTACCCTATCGAATTAATATTGATAATAATTTAACTTTAGTAGAAAAAATACAGTTATCTTTTCCTTTAGCCTTAAAAAGTGTTAAAAATATTAATGAAAAACAAATTAATTTTTTAATCGAAACCTTAAATATTTTATCTCCTTATCCTCAATTAAAAGCAGTAGAAAATCTATTAAATAATATTTCTGCTGATATTGGGGGTAAATATCCCAAATTAGTAAATTGGCTTAAAAATAACTATGGTTTAACAGGGAATAATTCTCGGTGGAATCAATTATCTATTGAGGCGAAAAAATCTTTAAAACAATGGATTGGTGCAGTAAATTATCGTGATTTTGAAAAATTAGTTGATTTAATAATTAATCGTTTTAATTTAGAAGAGTGGGAAAAAAGACAATTAAGAAATAGAAAAGTTTTTTGGGCTAATTATACTGATAGATTTGATAGAATTAGAATTTTATTACCTGCTTCTTCTACACAAATTTTAGGAAATAATATTAATAGAGAAGATATAACTTCATTAATTTATGATGGTAGTGAAGCTACAGAAGTTTGTATTTTCGATTTTGATAAATGGTTAATTGTGGAATTTTTCAGAGGAAAAGGAAGCGAAACCAGAATTTTTCCTAAAAGTAATGAATTAGAAAATTTATTCTTTAATAGTGATCATATTTCTCTTAAACAATTAAGAAGTTTATCTATTATAAAAGATAACGTACATGATCATCGATATTGTTGGCAAAATGATTGTGAAAGACTTTTAAGAAGTAAAAATATTTTACCGAATCAAGGTATTAGATATTTTAAAATTGTAGAGCATCAGGAAGGATTTTCTTATGATTTTAATTCAGGAATGCCACCTCTAAAACAAAAACAAATTAATGATAGAAATAGACAATTAATTGATTGGAAAAAAGATATTCAACAGTTAGAAGAAGAAGCAAAAAAAATCCCCCCTTATTAAGGGAGGTTAGGAAAGATCTTTATTTAATCGCTAATTCAACTATTTTTTGAAACGCTTCAGCGTCTTGAATTGCTAATTGAGCTAAAATTTTACGATTTAAAGTAATATTAGCATGATCTAATTTATTGATTAATTGACTATAGCTAATACCATGAATTCTTGCTGCTGCATTAATACGGGTAATCCATAAACGACGAAAATCTCTTTTTTTCTTACGGCGATCGCGGTAAGCATTACGGAGAGCTTTCATTACCTGTTGATTAGCAGTACGAAACAGCTTAGAATGTGAACCACGAAAGCCTTTAGCTAACTTTAAAATTTTATTACGTCTTTTACGGGCGACGTTACCTCTTTTTACTCTAGTCATTTTTTTTACAATTAAATATTTTTAGATAGTGAAAATTTATTTGGCATAAGGTAACATTAAACGAACTTCTTTCTCGTTAGTTTCGTCCACTAAAACAAGATTACTTAGACGACGTTTTTGTTTTGTAGTTTTATGTTCTAATAAATGGTTTTTGTTCGCTTTACGGCGGAGAATTTTTTTACCACTTCCAGTTATACGAAAACGCTTAGCCGCAGACTTTTTAGTTTTTAATTTAGGCATAGTTTTATCTAAATTGACACAATTTACTATTATAGCATTTAGGGTTGAGGTATCAGAGCTACCCTATAAACAATTGACAGTTAGTTATTTTGATAACAATACTTACAATTTAACTTCAATGTCCACTCCAGCAGGTAAATCTAATTTCATCAAAGCATCGATAGTTTTAGAGGAAGGCTGATAAATATCAATAACACGGCGATGAGTGCGGGTTTCAAAATGTTCTCTGGAGTCTTTATCAACGTGAGGAGATCTCAATACACAGTAGATTTTCCGCTTAGTGGGGAGAGGAATAGGACCAACTGGTGTAGCGTTAGTACGATTAGCAGTTTCTACAATTTTAGTACAAGAAGTATCTAGTAAACGACGATCAAATGCTTTAAGACGAATACGAATTTTTTGTTGTTGTAATGTTGCCATGATTAAAATTTCCTATGTATGTATATTTTCAAGGTACGGAAAACAATGAATAATGATCAATTATTACTGCTGATATGTTGTAATAACTCAGAGTAACTTTGCTTTGTCTTTTCCCCAAAGTTAAATCAAAGGGGTTTAAATTGCCATAAAATTAGGGCGTATCAAAAAGTTGATGTACGCCCATTAATTACATTAGCCTATTTTAAGATTTTAGCTACAGCACCCGCACCAATGGTACGACCACCTTCACGAATAGCAAAACGCATACCTTGCTCAATGGCAATGGGGTTGATTAATTCAACGGTCATTTGAATGCGATCGCCGGGCATAACCATTTCAGCAGCACTACCATCATCGGCGGTAAAGTCACTGATAGTTCCAGTTACGTCAGTTGTACGAACATAAAACTGAGGGCGATAGCCGGGGAAGAAAGGAGTATGACGACCACCTTCTTCTTTTTTGAGAACGTAAACTTCAGCTTCAAACTTGGTGTGAGGGGTAATAGAACCGGGTTTGGCTAATACCATACCACGTTCAATATCTTCTTTTTGAACACCACGAAGAAGTACACCAACGTTGTCTCCTGCCATACCTTCTTCTAAGGTTTTTTGGAACATTTCAACACCAGTAACGGTAGTACTACGGGTATCACGAATACCAACTAACTCAACAGTTTCTTGGATTCTAACTTTTCCACGTTCAATACGACCAGTAGCAACAGTACCACGACCAGTAATAGAGAAAACATCTTCCACAGCCATTAAGAAAGGCTTGTCAATGTCACGGGCAGGAGTAGGAATATAGCTATCTACAGCATCCATGAGGGCGTGAATTTTATCAGTCCACTCGTTTTCACCTTTTTGGGTTTTAGGATTAGCAGTCATTTGCTCTACGGCTTTTAAAGCAGAACCAGCCACGATAGGAATATCATCCCCAGGGAAGCCATACTCAGTTAATAACTCACGAACTTCTAACTCAACAAGTTCTAATAATTCAGCATCGTCAACTTGATCTTCTTTGTTTAAAAATACAACTAAGCTGGGTACTCCAACTTGTCTAGCTAAGAGGATGTGTTCACGGGTTTGAGGCATAGGACCATCAGCAGCCGATACTACTAAAATACCGCCGTCCATTTGAGCGGCACCAGTAATCATGTTTTTTACATAGTCAGCGTGACCAGGGCAGTCAACGTGAGCATAGTGACGATCAGGGGACTCATATTCAACGTGGGCGGTGTTGATGGTAATACCACGAGCTTTTTCTTCAGGTGCTGCATCAATTTCATCGTATTTACGAGCTTTTGCTTGACCGATAGCAGATAAAGTTAAGGTAATTGCGGCGGTAAGAGTAGTTTTACCGTGGTCAACGTGACCGATAGTACCAATATTAACGTGGGGTTTATTTCTTTCAAATTTTTCCCGAGCCATTTTTGTGTTTTTTCCTTTATTTAATGAATTAAATTAATATTACAGAATACATTGTAGAAGACATCAGCTTTTTTGTCTTTCCCCATTCAAGGGGATTAAGGGGTTGTCTTTTGCCTTCTGCTATAGATAACCTCTATTTTTAGCAATAATGGTATTTGCCACATTGCTAGGGACTTCAGCATAATTGCTAAACTCCATGGTAAATATACCACGTCCTTGGGTCTTAGAGCGAATATCAGTCGCATATCCGAACATCGCCCCCAAAGGAACTTTGGCTGTAACTTTAGCTAAACCATATTCTGAGTTCATGCCTTCAATAGTGCCACGACGAGAGTTGAGATCTCCCATTACATCTCCTAAGAAATTTTCTGGGACTTCCACTTCAACCTTCATCATCGGTTCTAACAACACAGGTGCTGCTTTTTCAACACCATCCCGAATTGCCATAGAACCAGCGATCTTAAAAGCCATTTCTGATGAGTCCACATCATGGAATGAGCCGTCAACTAAACTAACTTTAAGGTCAATAACAGGATAACCTGCAATTATACCAGATTCACAGGCTTCTTTTATGCCTTGACCAATGGAAGGGATATATTCTTTAGGAATAGTACCACCAACAATTTTAGAGATAAATTCAAAGCCTTTTCCTTCTTCTTGGGGTTCGACTTCAATCACTACATGACCATATTGACCTTTACCTCCACTTTGACGAATAAATTTACCTTCAGCCGTTACAGATTTACGGATAGTTTCACGATAAGATACTTGAGGTTGTCCGACATGGGCTTCCACTTTAAATTCTCGTAACATTCTATCTACTAGAATTTCTAGGTGTAATTCTCCCATTCCTGCGATCACTGTTTGATTCGTTTCGGGATCAATACTCACCTTAAAGGTAGGATCTTCATCGGAAAGAGATTGTAAGGCTTTGGATAACTTATCCATATCTTGGGTAGTTTTTGGTTCTACCGCTACGGAAATAACAGGTTCAGGTACATATAATGACTCTAAAATAATCGGATTTTGGTCATCACATAAAGTATCCCCGGTGGTGGTTAATTTTAAACCAATAATTGCCCCTAAATCTCCTGCTCGTAAATGATCCACTTCAATGCGATCATTAGCTTTAAGGATGATTAAACGAGAGATTCGCTCTTTCTTATCTTTGGTGGCATTATAAGCATAACTACCTTTACTTAACACCCCAGAATAAACTCTAATGAATGTTAAACGACCATAGGGATCAGATGCAATCTTGAAGGCTAAAGCCGAGAAAGGCTCTTCATCTGATGAATGCCTAATGGCTTCTTCTCCTGACGGTAAAATACCTTTAATAGCAGGTACTTCTGTGGGGGAGGGTAAATAATCTACTACCGCATCTAGTAAAAGTTGTATCCCTTTATTTTTAAAAGCAGAACCGCACAAGACTGGAATTAAAGTCCCTTTTAAAGTGCCATGACGCAGGGCTAATTTAATTTCTGATTGAGTAATTTCTTCTTCGGCCAAATATTTCTCTAATAGATCTTCGTCGGATTCCGCTACCGCTTCTACAAGATAGTTTCGATATTCTTGAGCTAGTTCTAAAATATCTTTAGGAATATCGGTAATTTGGACTTTTTCTCCTAAATCATCTAAATAAATATGAGCTTTCATGGTGATTATATCCACGATGCCTTGGAATTTTTCTTCACTACCGATGGGGATTTGAACCACCACAGCAGGAGCTCGAAGACGCTCTTTTATTTGGTTATATACCTTGAAGAAATTTGCTCCAGTACGATCCATTTTATTGACAAAAGCGATACGAGGTACATGATAACGATCAGCTTGTCGCCAAACGGTTTCTGACTGAGGCTGAACACCACCCACAGAACAAAATACAGCGATAACTCCATCGAGTACACGCATAGATCTTTCTACTTCAATGGTAAAGTCAACGTGACCGGGAGTATCAATAATATTAATATGATGACCTCGCCAATCAGTACTGATAGCGGCAGCAGTGATGGTGATTCCTCGCTCTCTTTCCTGCTCCATCCAGTCTGTGACTGCATTTCCATCATGGACTTCCCCGATTTTATGGACAATACCAGAGTAAAAAAGTATTCTCTCTGTTGTTGTAGTTTTACCCGCATCTATATGAGCCGCAATACCTATATTACGGATTTTTTCTAGGGGAATTATACGAGCCACAGTTACCTCCTTTTACTTACAGCAATACTTTCAAAGTGATTTCTGCTAAAAATTGACACCGCTTACTATTCTACATGGTTCTTTACATAACTTACCACTTTTAAAAAGGTAAATTATAAAAAAGTAGAATTGGTTAAGATAATTTTGAAATACTATCCGAAAGGACAATGATAAAACTGATCAAAATAGTGATTATCGATTTTTCAAATGTCCATAACTATCTGAACTACAAATAACAAACTTCTTAATATTAGGTTCTTTTTTTGAGATAGATTTAGATAGATTTGAGCTTAGTAGCGATAATGAGCGAAAGCCTTGTTAGCTTCGGCCATTTTGTGAGTTTCTTCTCTTTTTTTGATTGCACCACCAGTTTCGTTAGCTGCATCCATAATTTCGTTAGCTAATTTAATAGCCATGGTTTTACCGCTTCTTTTACGAGAAAATTGGGTCAACCAACGCAATGCAAGACTACTACCACGAGAGGTACGAACTTCCATGGGTACTTGATAAGTCGCACCACCAACTCTTCTAGCTTTGACTTCTACTAGGGGAGTTAGATTTTTGATGGCTTTTTCAAAGGTTTCCATGGGTTCAGCACCAGTTCTTTCAGCAATAATACTTAAGGCATCGTATAAGATACGAGAAGCGAGAGATTTTTTACCATCTTTCATGATTCTTCTGATAGTCATACTAACCAAACGACTGTTATAAACTGGATCTGGTGGTAATTCTACCACTTTAGCTTTGCTTCTACGAGACATTTATTTATACCCTTAATTTAATTTGTTTTTTTTGATATAGAGTAAATAATCCTAGGCTTTAGGACGTTTTGCTCCGTATTTGGATCTTGATTGTTTTCTGTCTTTAACTCCTGTAGCGTCAAGTGTACCTCTTACGATGTGGTATCTGACTCCGGGTAAATCTTTGACTCTTCCGCCTCTGATTAATACTACTGAGTGTTCTTGTAAGTTGTGTCCAATCCCTGGAATATATGCTGTAACTTCAAATCCTGAAGTTAAACGTACCCTTGCTACTTTTCTTAAAGCTGAGTTAGGTTTTTTAGGAGTTGTGGTATAAACTCTTGTACAAACACCACGACGCTGAGGGCATTCTTTAAGCGCTGGTGATTTGGTTTTTTTCTTGATTAACGTGCGTTCGCTACGAATTAGTTGTTGAATAGTTGGCATAAGCTATGGTTTTTTTTACACCATTTCTGTATATATAAATATAATTTGCCTCTAGTATATATTACCAGTGACAATCTATGATCATATCTCATTTTTCAACGGTTTGTCAATTATAAATTCAGGTAATTAAAATCAGAAAAAGTAAAGTTTAATTGTTACCTGAGTTCGAGATTAAAAACCTTTTAGAGTAAAGGCTAGTTCGTAATAAGTGTTCAAATTTTAGGTATAGAACATAATTAAATAAAGGTAAATAATAGCAAAAAATGAATTTTTCATAAGTTTAAATCAATTCTTCTTACTATCTCCCCGTTTCCTTTTATCTCCTATCTCCTCTCCTTATTTAAAATTTTATGTAAAACTCAGGTCATTGTTTATCTGATGTTTCCTCCGTTAGATGTAATAATATCTCATGAGAGCAGGTTTAATCCTTTTATCCTTACCTTTAACACCTTTACACCACCGAAAATTTTATAGTTTACTCAGATTATGTTTAACTTTAATATTCAAAGTGAAGGTGATATTTCTCCTTCTCAACAGCTAATTGATCAAATTCAGTTTGCGATCGCATCAGGTCAATATTTACCCGGACATCGTTTGCCAAGTACAAGACAACTAGCATTAATAACGGGATTACATCGCAACACGATTAGTAAGGCTTATCGACAATTGGAAAAAAAAGGGTTAGTAGAATCTTTAGCAGGTTCTGGAATATACGTTAAACATCAAGGTAATGAAGTAGTAATTAAATCACCATCGTCTTTTTTGAAAGCATATCCTAGCGCCGAAAAAATTATAAATCACAGTTTAGATGAGTTATTATTACAAGGTTGTAATTTAGAGCAGATCAAACATTTATTTTTAGCAGAAATAGATTTGAGATTACGTTGTAACGCTTTGGTTTTAGTCACAGTACCCATGGCAGATTTAGGAGCAGGGCAACTTATGGTGTTAGAATTGGAGCAAACTTTATTAATTCCAATACAATTAGTACCCATAGAGGAATTAAGTTTCGCCTTAAGTAGTACAAAATCCGCAACGGTAGTAACCAGTCGTTATTTTATTCATCAAGTTTTAGATGTTGTTTCTCTTCAATCCATTAGAGTTATTCCCCTTGATATTTATGATTATAAGGAAGAATTACAAATAATCAAAAAATTGCCGAAAGATTCTTCTATCGGTATCGTCAGTGTAAGTAGTGGTATTTTGAGAGTAGCAGAAATATTAGCCCATAGTTTGCGAGGCAATGATATTAGTATTCTAACGGCTCAAACTAATGATCAACAAAAATTAACAAATTTAGTCTTTAGTGCTTATACTATTCTTTGTGATCCTAATAGTTATTTAACAGTAAAAAAAACCTTACAACAGTTAAAAGAAAATTTAATACGACCTCCTGAAATTATTTGTAGCAAAAATTATGTTTCCAAAAAATCTATCAATCTTTTAAAAAGAGAATTAGGCATAGTAATGAGTAATGAGTAATGAGTAATGAGTAACGAGTAATGAGTAATGAGTAATGAGTAATGAGTTAAGAAATTAACGTTTTCCATCCTAAAATAGATTTTACTTTTTATTTTGCAAGAGGTCTATTAGGAAAAAAATGAAAAAGTATCAGTGATGAAAATAAGTTTATTATCAATTTATTACGTTATCTTGAACTAAAGTAAATTGATTTTTTACAACATTCCATACTTGTTCTAATAAATCAGGAGAATTAGCATTAAACCATGTAATATTTTTATTTCCATTAAACCAAGTCCGTTGTCTTTTGGCAAATTGACGGGTATGAATAACGATTAATTCTTCTGCTTGAGTTAGGGAAATTTCTCCTGTTATATATTGTTTAATTTCGGCGTATCCAAGGGTATTTAATAATGGTAAATCTGCACCATATTTATTGATTAAATTCTCTGTTTCTTCTACTAAACCCATTTTGATCATTATTTGTGTACGTTGTTCGATACGTTGATAAATAGCATCTTTGTCACAATGTAAACCAATGTGTAAAATTGGATAAGAGGGAGGATTTTCTCCTTGTTGTTCAGAAATAGGCTTCCCTGTGACATAATAAACTTCTAAAGCCCTAATAGTTCGGAATTCATCGTTATGATGGATTTTTTCGCAGGATTTACTATCAATTTGTTGTAAAAAACTATATCTTTCTTGTTGACTATAATACTCTAACTGTCGTCGCAATTCAGGTTGAGGAGAAACTTTAGGAATTTTTAACCCTTTGGTAATCGAGTCAAGATATAAACCTGTACCGCCTACTAATAAAGGAATTGAGGGGAAAGAATTAATAATAGTTTGGGCTTTTTCTTGATAATCTGCTAAGGTTAAAGTTTCTGTGGGGTGACAAATATCTATCAAATAATGAGGTACTAAAGTTTGTTCTTGTAAACTTGGTTTAGCCGTGCCAATGTCAAACTCTTGATAAACTTGACGAGAATCACCACTAATAATGATTGTATTTAAACGTTGGGCTAACTTTAACCCTAAAGAAGACTTACCACTTGCCGTTGCACCACAAATAACAATTAAACCTTTTTTCATCCTGTTTATTATGGAAGATTTTTTCTTCTGAAAATGGATAGCTTTACAATAATTTACCAAATTGCAAAGTATTGCAACAAAATCGTTGTTTTTTCCCCTTGAAGAATTAG
Organism: Cyanobacteria bacterium CG_2015-22_32_23; assembly: GCA_009993045.1. GTDB lineage: Bacteria > Cyanobacteriota > Cyanobacteriia > Cyanobacteriales > Cyanobacteriaceae > Geminocystis. Next base: position 5,897 of record JAACUG010000067.1, on the reverse strand, counting down.
AATTAAGACTTTGAAAACATCATTAATCATCATGGGAGAAAATTAATGTTACATTTTACCTCTTTATTAGCCACTGCTATGCCTACCACTATCGAATGGAATTTTAATGTCGCAATTACGATGATTGTTTGTAATATTATAGCCATCATCATTGGTAAATTAAGTATTCAACAACCTAATTCTGATCCTCAATTACCTAGTCCTTCATTTTTTGGCGGTTTTGGATTACCTGCTGTATTAGCGACTACCAGTTTTGGTCATATATTAGGTGCTGGAGTAATCTTAGGTTTATCTAATTTTGGTGTACTTTAAATCAAAATATTACCTTTGAGTTAAAAGACTCTGGTTTTTAGGTTTTAGCGAATATTCTTATTTCCTAATACCTATAACTTTTTTTTAAATGGAATTAAAGAAGTTACGAGAAGCTAAACGCGCTTTTCCTGAAATTGCCCAATTTTGGAGAAATTCAATTTGTTCTTTGGCAGTACGAGCTAAGGGTATAATCTGACTAGCAGCACTTAATATATCTTCGCTAGTAAAGTCTCGATTCTGACTAAAACCTAGGTGCATGGCTTCGATGATAGTTTGCTCAATTTCCGCTCCTGAAAATTCTGGTGTTTCGTAAGCTAATCGTTTTATGTCATAAATTTTAAGGTTATGAGGGCGTAATCTGGTTAAATGTACGTTAAAAATAGCTTCTCTTTCCTCTTGATTTGGTAATCCCACAAAAAATATTTCGTCAAATCTTCCTTTTCTCAATACTTCGGCTGGTAAATTTTGAATATTATTAGCGGTTGCTACCACAAAAACAGGGCTTTGCTTTTCTGCTAACCAAGTGATAAATGTACCAAAAACTCGGCTAGATGTGCCAGAATCTCCTTTACTATCAACGCCGCCAAAACCTTTGTCTATTTCGTCAATCCATAAAATACAAGGAGACAAAGCCTCCGCTAAAGTTATCATTTGACGGGTGCGTGATTCTGATTCTCCCACTAAACCACCAAATAATCGCCCTACGTCTAATCTGAGTAAGGGTAAATGCCAATGATGGGCGATGGCTTTTGCCGTTAAAGATTTTCCTGTACCTTGAATACCTACTAATAGTAATCCTCTAGGATAGGGTAAACCATAAGCCCTAGCCGATTCACTGAAAGCCCCTCCCCGTCTTAATAACCACTCTTTCAAGTTGTCTAAACCCCCTATATCAGTAATTTGTTCTTTGGCTGGATAGTAGTCTAGTATTTGTGTTTGCCGTATGGACTGTTTCTTCTCTTCTAATATCAGTTCGACATCTTCTTCTTCTAATTTGCCATTTTTGGCGATCGCCCGTGTAAGCACCCTTCTAATGCGTTCTAGGGATAATCCTTGAGCCGAGCGGATTAATTCTCCTAAAAATTGCTCATTAAGAGTTTGCCCTGTAGAAGAGATTAACCGTTGAATTTCCGTTTTAATTTCATCAGCTTGGGGTAAAGCAAATTCAACAATAGTAAAGACTTCTTTTAATTCTGTGGGGATGTTAACTTCAGGTGCAACAATAACAATATTTTTGGGTTGTGCTTTTAAAATACGGGCTAAATTACGCAACTTTCGAGATACAGAAATATCTTCTAAAAATCTTTGAAAATCACGCAAAATAAAAATTCCAGAGATATTAGAGGATAATTTTTCAATAAATTCTAAGGCTTGTAAAGGGTTACGTTTAGCGAAATTATCATTATTAGGATTATCTTTGTAACCGTCAACAAAATCCCATGTATAAATATTACGATTATTGATATTTTTTCCTATAGTGGCGATGGCTTTTTCCACTCTTTCTTCTTCTTGAGTTGGAATATAAATAAGAGGGTAACACGCCCTTAATAACAGTGAAAATTCTTGACTAAAATGATTCATTACTTTTTATGTTATGTATATTTATAACTTTATCAAGAACAATTATCTTATCTTTGTTGTGCAATTAATGCTAAAGTATCAGTCCATACCATAGTTGCTTTTTCAAAAGGGATTCTATGTTTTTTGAGATTAATTTAATATTTATTAACATCCCAATCAAATTGCATTTTTATTAAATTATTCCTTAATTAAAGATTTTAAATCAGATAAAGCAGACCAACGACTATCTTTAATAGTAAGATTTTCCTTATTCTCGATGGCAGGAGGTTGACAATTATTACCACAAAGATTGCGCAACGGCATTGCTAAGGACATTTGCTCATAAATCCATTCTTCTACTATTAATTCACCATCAGGAGGCAATGTTTCTGATAAATCTTCTGTCAAAATTTCCATTTCTAGTGGTAAGTCTAAATGGGCTTCTTTTTCTTGAAGTAAAATAATTTCCGAAGTATCTACTTCTAAACGATGATTAAAAGTTTGTAAACAGCGATCGCAAGTTAAAGTTAAGATGGTATTTGCTTCTAACTGTAACTCTAAAAAATTTCCCCGATGAGCAACCTGAAAAATACCTTTAATGGGAGTAAGAGTATTTAAACCCGAAATTTGATGATTTAACTTAATTTCCTCTTTTTGTTCGGGCATTTTCAACAATCGAGGGATATAAATTTTTTCCATAGACTTCTTGTGAATAATTATTTTTGCCATTAAATCCCCAATTCCGTGAATTTTTATGGTTATTTCTCAAAATTGAGGATAAAGAGGCAAAGTTTTTTTGTGGACAATGCCAACCCTACTTTCAAGGGTAAGGAGGCTTATTCTCTTAATTTGACCAGTAAACGACGATCAGGCTCATTTCCTTGACTTTCTGTCGATAAATCTTCAGATTTCTCTAAAATACTATGAATTTGACGACGCTCTACTGAAGAAAGATTGCGTATTTCTTCTGGTACACCCGTCAGGCGTACTTTTTCCGCTGCTCTTTGGGCGATCGCCATTAATTCCGCTTGACGGCGAAGACGATAACCATTTAATTCCACAGTAAAGAAACGGTGAGAATTTTCATCGACACCGATATTCAGTAAAGCATTAGCTAAATATTGAATAGCATCAATGGTTTCACCTTTTTTCCCCGTTAAGGCTTCAATTTTGCTCAAATCTAAAGTACTTTCATCAATCGTCAGCCAAGAGGAAATAATTTGATCTCCCTTTTGCTCTAGTCTATTTACATTTACATTAGCTGGAACTGCCATTAATTTTAAGAGAGTTTCCAACCATTTTTGACCTTTTTGGATTTGTTCATCCATAATTGCTATAAAATTCTAATTGATTATGACGTTTTTTCTTTCTTTTTCAGATTTTTTTTCTCAAAAGGTATTTCTTCCCTACCCCTAGCCGCTTTTTCTTGCTCATCTAATATTTTTTGAATATTCTCAGGCAAAGGTTCACGGGTTAAAATGAGAGTTTGAATAGTTTGGAAAACATTGGCAAGAACGATATACATTAAAACTCCAGCAGGAAGAGGGAAAAATAAAAACATTCCCGAAAAGATAACAGGAGTAATTTTATTGACGCTTTGTTGTTGATCATTACCACCAGTTTTTTGCCCTGTACCTGATAATTCTTGGTTAAGATAAATACTTAAACCAAAAAAGATAATCATACCGACAATATCCCAGTTAATCGAACCATCAGCACTGGTTGCACCAACTCTACCTAGGGCTTTAATAAATAAAAATCCCTTATCAGCAGCGATACCCGGTATTGTAATTTGAATGGTAGCATCTCCTACTCCTAAAGCAGTAATTTCACCATTTTCATTGACGGTAACTCTTTCTTCACCTTTAGTTACGCTCCAACGAGGTTGTATATTAGTGTCAGGATATTGATTATTTAAGTCTTGTAATGATTTACCTTCGATAGTTTGTAACTCGACTTTTTCACTTTCGCCAACGGTTAATTTATTTCCAGTGGGTAAAATCGCTGTAATTTTACTATGCTTTCCATCGGTAATAAAAACATTTTGAGTTTTAGTACTATAAGGTTGAGGTGCAATACGTTCAATTTGTTCTTGAGGGAAAATCTGAACATCGACAGTGTAGTTAATATCAGAAAAAGGCGAACCTCTGAGGGTTGCAAATAAAGCGAATAAAATAGGCATTTGTAATAACAAGGGAAGACATCCTGCCAGGGGATTTCCAAACTCCTGCATTATTTTTGCCATTTCTTCCTGTTGTCTTTTAGGATCATCTTTATATCTTTTTTGTACTTCTTCTTGTCTTTGTTTCATCAAAGGCTGAGTAATGCGCATTTTTCTCATGTTGCGAATTTGTCCAGCACTCAGAGGATAAACCGCAAATCTAACCACTAAAGTAAGGGCAATAATTCCAAAACCGTAGCTAGGCACAATCCCGTAAAAAAAATCGAGGATTGGCAACATTATATTAGTTGATATAAAACCTATACCAAAATCCATTGTAGTTTCTTTAATTTACTATATTTTAAATTTTAACTAGATATTAATTTATAACGGGGGCTTTTGATTAATAATTAATAATTAATAATTACTCATTACTCATTACTCATTACTCATTATTACTGTGAGATCGCCTCTTTAGATTTACCAGTTTTATCAGCAGTACGTTCGATGATATAATCAGAGATCTCACGAAAACGAGGAATAGCGCGCATTTCTAAACGGCTTCTGTCTTTGAGAGTTACCACAATATCGCCCCAAAAACCTAAACCTCTGGGAACTTTGACCACTTTAACAATTTCTGAGTAAATAATATCAGTACGATCTTTACCCTGCCAACCACCTGTAATAGAAATTCGGCGATCAGTAATACGAAATCTTAACCAAATAGCACGAACGATCGCTCCAACGGTAAGAGGGAGACAAATAACGGTAAAAGCTAATAAAATATTGAAAATTAGATCCCCCACATGAGGACCACCTTCATAAAAAACGTCTTCTCTAATGCCCATGGATTATTTCAGCTCTAATTAATAACTGTTCTAATTCTCTCAAAAAATGTTCATAATTGCATTCTTGAGCTTCTGGTTTAACAATAACAATAATAAGCCAACCAGAGGAAATTTTCGGCAATAAACACCGAAAGATTGACCTGATTTGTCTTTTAATGCGATTACGCACTACGGCTTTTTTACTAACTTTGCGACTAATAGAGATCCCTATTTTCGTATCAATAAGTTGATTAACCGAATTTTCAGCTACAGGTAAAGCTCTAATAATTAAATGACGACTAGAGCGGCGAATACCCTGTTGATATACAGATTGAAAATCCCACCGCCGTTTTAGTCTATGTCGTGATGGTAGTCCCACCTAAATTTATAGTGATTACAATAAAAAACGAAAAATTGTGATTCTAAAGAAATAAAATAGATACTTAATTGTGAGATAATCAAGTTATACAGATAATCTTTTTCTGCCTTTATTACGACGAGCCTGAATCACTTTACGACCATTTTCGGTTCTCATGCGTGCACGGAAACCAGAGGTGCGTCTTTGTTTGCGTCTTGTGCCATTTAAAGTATGTTTACTCAACGGGTTTTTCCTCCTTAAATTTAGTTAATAAAAAAAACAGCAATATACATTATATGCTAGATTTACTAACCACGTCTATATCTAATTAGAAGATAGGAGTTAGAAAACGGGGAATACCATAGGGGGGAATGACATTCACTCCCTTAATAGGAATCAAAAAAGAAATAGAGAATTGAGATAATTTAGTTAAATTTTGCTTTAGCTTCTAAGTAAAGTTCGACAGTAATTAAATTTTCACCTTTATCGCTGACAAATTTTTCAATTTTTTTCCTAGCAGCCGGGCGTACAAAAAAAGGGATTTCTTTTAATTTAGCTTCAGCTTCTGATGTCCATTCCATAGTTTTTTTATTAGTGGTATTTTATTTAGCTCAGGTTTTCCATTAAGGATAAAATATCATAGATACTCATATCTTGCACCCCATTGACTGGTTAGGGG